>JBOGFI010000243.1:0-4378 GCA_050743365.1 Acidimicrobiia bacterium
GACGTCGGTGAACGTGTCGGCGACGAGGTCGATCGCGCTGCCGGTGGGGCCGGCAGCGGCGGCGGGGAGTCCGCTGGTGGACACGCCCACGTAGGGGGCGGACCACGGGCCGGTGACGTCGGTGAGCGCCTCGGCGACACCGCCGAGCGCGCCGCCGGTGGGGCTGGCGGCGGCGGGGCCGCTGCTGGACACCCCGACGTAGGGGTAGCCGGTGACGTCGGTGAACGTGTCGGCGACGAGGTCGATCGCGCTGCCGGTGGGGCCGGCAGCGGCGGCGGGGAGTCCGCTGGTGGACACGCCAACGTAGGGGGCGGACCACGGGCCGGTGACGTCGGTGAGCGCGTCGGCGGCGCTGGTGAACGCGCTGCCGGTCGCGCCGGCGACGGTCCCACCGCCGTCGGGGACCGTGTCTTGCGGGAGCGTGCCCTCGGGCAGAGCTACCGGAGGTGCAGCGGGAGGCGGCGGCAGGGGTCCCGGCGGGACCGTGACATCGGGGACCGTCGCGTCGGGGATTGTGGCCTCGGGGACCGTGGCTTCCGGGACCGTCGCGTCGGGGACTGTGGCCTCGGGGACCGTGGCTTCCGGGACCGTCGCCTCGGGGACTGTGGTTTCCGGGACCGTGGCTTCCGGGACCGTCGCCTCGGGCGCCGTGGTTTCCGGGACCGTCGCCTCGGGAACCGTCGCCTCAGGCGCCGTGGTTTCCGGGACCGTCGCCTCGGGCGCCGTGGTTTCCGGGACCGTCGCGTCGGGAACCGTCGCCTCAGGCGCCGTGGCCTCCGCGACCGTTGTGTCCGCGACCGTTGTGTCGGGGACCGTGACCTCGGGCGGATCGATGGGCAGGGCGGCGATGGTCCCGCTCCCCGCTACCACCCAAGCGCCGGCGGCGAGCGTACAGAGCGCGCTCGCGGCCGTGAAACGACGGGTCCTTGCACCCATACTCCCGCTCCTCTCGCACCCCGCACCGCACGGGCCCGGCTCCTCATACCCCGCAAAGTGGCGTTCGAACCACCAATCCGGCATGAAGTCCCATCACCTGCCAAACCCCTCGCTCCGTGGTCAACCGGGCGGGAAGGGGCGCGCTGGCCGTGGTGATGCTGGACGAGGAAGGTCGGCCGTCAGCGGCCGGCGACTCTCCATGTGAGCGAGGTTCAATCGGGTTCGGCCGCGCGCGACTCGACGCGGTCCGCGGGCGACCGGCCCGACCACGCCTCGTCGTAGCTCCAGTCCGGCTGCTTGTCGCGCTGGCGTTCGTCGAGCACGGCCTCGCCGCCGGAGAGCGCGACGATCGGCGCGATCAGCTCGGACTCCACCGCCTCGACACGACCCTCGGCGTGGGCCTTCACCGCCTCGGGGAAGAGCCGGAACACGCTCTCCACTACCCGCTGGTGCTGGTGGGCCAGGAAGCAGCGAGCGCTGTCGGTCACCGTGCGCAACCGCTCGTCGATCTCCCCGAGGTCGTAGTCGTTCGCCTCGGAGCGGCGCAGCCGGTCGAGGGCGTCGGCGAGGGCCAGGCCGTCCTGCTTGCACGGTGTGCACTGCCCGCACGACTCCACCGCGAGGAAGCGCGACACGCCCTGGGCGACGGCCACCAGGTCGGTCTCGTCATCGAAGACGATGAAGCCGGCGGCGCCGAGCCCGGCACCGATCTCTTGCATCGTCTCGTAGCCGATCGGCGTGTCGAGCCGCGACTCGGGCACCAGCGGGTGGGCGACGCCCGACATGACCGCGACCACGCGCCGGCCGGGGCGCGCACCACCCCCGATCTCGTCGATGACCTCTCGCAGCGGCATGCCCATCGCCACCTCGCCGACGCCGTGGCGGCGGGTGCGCCCCGTCACCGTGCACACGACGGAGCCCGGTGACGCATCGGTGCCGAGCTCGCGGAACCAGTCGGGCCCCCGGGCGAGAATGGAGGGGACGTTGGCGAGGGTCTCGACGTTGTTCACGAGCGTCGGCGGCGCGGCGGTCGTGTCGCCGGGAACCGCGAGTTCCACCTGTGCCGCCGACGCGGCATCGTCCTCCGTCATCTCGTCCATGCCGTGGCGGAAGGGCGGCGCGATCCGTGGGAACGGCTCGCGCCCGTCGATGACCTCGAGCAGCGCGGTCTCCTCGCCGTAGAGATACTCGCCCGGCCCCTCGAAGACCGCGAGCGCGACATCGGCCCAGCCGGCGGCGCGCACCTCCTCCACGGCGCCGCGGAGCCGCTCGAGCTCACGCGCGAACGACGCCTTGAGCGCGACGACGACGCTGTCGGCGCCGACCGCCATCGCGGCGATGAGCGCGCCCTCCAGCACCTGGTAGGGATTCGCGCGCAGGATGGCGCGGTCCTTGAAGGAGCCGGGCTCGCCCTCGGCGCCGTTGACGACAACGCTCGTCGGCACCGCCGGCGAGCGGTTCTCGGCCACCGTTCGCCACTTGCGTCCGGTCGGGAAGCCCGCGCCGCCCCGTCCCCGCAGGCCTGCCGCCTCGACGTGCTCGATGACGGCGGCCGGCCCCAGCCTCCGGGCGGCTTCGATGCCCCGGCCGCCGCCGCCGCCGACGTAGCCGTCGAACGTCACCGGGTTGGCAGGGAGAACGCGGCGCGTCGTCGCCATCGGCGGGAAACTACTAGGCACCATCACCGCGAACGTCAGTTTGCGTAGCTCGCGGCGGGGGAACCTTCTGCACCATGCCGGACGGTGCCGCGAGTGTGGAGAAGGTGGGCCTCGTGTACAGGAGCGATGCCGAGCCGGGGATTGGCCGCCGCCGGGCGGGGCGGGGCTTCGTGTACTTCGGCCCCGACCGGGAGCGCATCACCGCACCGAAGGAGCTCGAGCGGATCAGGGGGCTGGCTGTTCCGCCGGCATGGGAGGACGTGTGGATCTGTCCCGATCCCGATGGCCATCTCCAAGCGACGGGTCGCGACGCCAGGGGCCGTAAGGTGTATCGCTACCACCCCGAGTACCGCGAGCTGCGCGACCGAGCCAAGTTCGACCGCCTGGCCGACTTCGGCGACGCGCTGGAGCACATCCGGCAGCGAGTCGCCTACGATCTCGCCCGCCCGGGCCTGCCTCGGGAGAGGGTGCTGGCGGCGGTGGTGCGGCTGCTCGAGCTCACCATGATCCGCGTCGGTAACGAGGAGTACGCGCGGGCCAACCGCTCCTACGGGCTCACCACGCTGCGCGCCCGCCACGCCCGCTTCGACGCCGGCTCGCTACGGTTCGTGTTCCGCGGCAAGAGCGGGCGCCAGCACCGGATCGGTCTCGACGACCGGCGGCTGGCACGCGTCGTGCACCGGTGCCAGGAGCTGCCGGGCCAGCAGCTGTTCCAGTACCTCGACGAGGACGGGCAGCAGCGCGCGGTGACCTCCTCCGACGTCAACATCTATCTCCGTGACGCGGCCGGCATCGACGTCACCGCCAAGGACTTCCGCACCTGGACCGGCACACTCCTCGCAGTCTCCACGCTCGTCGCTGTGAAGCGGCCACGGTCGGAGCGGCTGGCGGCGCAGCGCCTGAGCTCGGTCATGGAGGTGGTGGCCGACAGGCTCGGCAACACGGTGAGGGTGTGCCGGAGCTCCTATGTGCACCCGGCCGTGGTGGACGCATGGCTCGACGGCTCGCTGCCGCGACGCTGGGCCGCGGGCCCCGCACGCGACCGCAAGGCGATGCTGGCGGCCGAGCGCAAGCTCCTGAAGCTCCTGCGGCCTCGCCGGCGCGCCAATGGCTCCGGCGCCGAGCGCGCCGCGGCTTGATCCGCCGGTTGTCGGACTCAGAGCGCGGTGAGCCCGCCGTCGACGGCGAGCGTCTGGCCGCTCACGTAGCTCGACTCACCCGAGAGCAGGAACAGCGTGGCGTAGGCGATCTCCCACGCCGTCCCCTGGCGGCCGAGGGGCACGCGCGTGCGGTCGCGCGAGGGGCGGCCGCGCGACGCCGCCCGCCCGATCGGGGTGTCGACGAGGCCGGGCGCGACGAGGTTGGCGCGAATCAGACGGCGCGACCCCTCCAGGGCGACGTGCCGGCACAACCCGAGCAGCGCCGCCTTCGACGCGTCGTACGCGGGCAGCTGGCTGCCGGAGGTGAGGCCGGCGATCGAGGAGATGAACACGATCGACGACCCGTCGGCCAGGCGGGGGAGCGCCGCCCGGCAGACGAGGAAATGCGAGCGGGCATTCACCGCGAACGTGCGGTCCCACGCCTCGGCGCTGGTTCCCTCGAGCCGCGCACCCGCGGCGATGCCGACGTTGAGCACCAGCCCGTCGAGACCGCCGAGGCGGTCGTCCGCCTCGGCCACCATCGCCGCGCACTGCGCCTCGTCGGCGACGTCGGCCACGACGACCTCGGCCGCCGCACCGTCGGCCGCGAGCAGCGCGGCGGTCTCGCGCGCCGCGGCCTCGTCG
>JBOGFI010000244.1:0-25563 GCA_050743365.1 Acidimicrobiia bacterium
CCCCCTCCCACTTCGAAATCTGCGCGCCACGCGTTGGTATGCGGCGCGTACCGCGCAGATTTCGGCTTTGGCGGGTTCTGGCCGTAGTCTCGCCGTCGATGCTCGTCGCTGCCCCACCGTCGGTGCTCGAGCGCGTCAAGGGCTATATCGCCCTCACCAAGCCGCGCATCATCGAGCTGCTCCTGGTCACGACCCTTCCCACCATGGTCGTGGCCGAGAAGGGGCTGCCGTCGGGATGGCTGATGCTGGCCACCTTGGTCGGCGGGACGCTGGCTGCGGGTGGGGCCAACGCCATCAACATGTATGTCGACCGCGACATCGACGCGATCATGAAGCGCACGCGGCACCGCCCGCTCGTCACCGGGGTGGTCTCCCCCCGCAACGCCCTGCTCTTCGCCATCGCCCTCGAGGTGATCGCCTTCATCGAGCTCTGGGCGTTGGTGAACCTGCTCAGCGCCGTCCTCGCCGTGAGCGCCACCTTGTTCTATGTCTTCGTCTACACCCTCTGGCTCAAGCGGACGTCGAGCCGCAACATCGTCATCGGCGGCGCGGCCGGCGCCGTCCCGGTGCTCGTCGGCTGGGCCGCGGTCACCGGGCGCCTCGACGCGCCCGCGTGGGTGCTGTTCGCGATCGTGTTCTGCTGGACACCGCCGCACTTCTGGGCCCTTGCGCTGCGATATCGCGACGACTACGCGGCGGCCGGCATCCCGATGCTTCCCGTCGTCAGGGGCCCTCACGCCGCGGCGGGCCAGATCCTCGTCTACACCGTCATCGTGGTCGGCGTCACCTTGACCCTGTTCCGCTTCGAGCAGATGGGCGTCGTGTACCTGCTCGCCGCGCTCGGGTTGGGCGTCGCGTTCGTCGTGCAGGCCCTCGGCTTGCGCCGCGACGTCACCCCGGCGCGCGCCATGCGCCTCTTCGGCTTCTCGAACGCGTACCTGGCGCTCCTCTTCGCTGCCATTGCCGTCGACACCCTCCTCCGCACTTCCTGAACCGCCCTGGCGGCGGTCGCGGTGGAAGTCGTTCCTCGTCGGGGTCGGCGCGGCCGGCGTCGTCGCCGCCGTCGCCTGGTTGGCGATCGAGATCCGCGAGTCCGACAGCGGGCCGCCCGGCCGCACGCCCGGGCAGGCGGCGGACCGCGCCGTCGCCGAAGTAGGCGCCGCCGCGCCGAACTTCGAGCTCCGGACCCTCGACGACGGCACGATCCGCTCCGCCGACCTTCGGGGCCGGCCGGTGGTCGTGAACTTCTGGGCCTCGTGGTGCAACCCGTGCCGCGAGGAGTTCCCGCTCCTCGCCCAGGCGCTGATCGAGCACGAGCGCGACGAGCTCGCGGTCGTGGGAGTGACCTTCCGCGACATCGAGTCGGACTCGCGCGACTTCGTCGAGGAGATGAGCGCGTCGTGGCCCCAGGGCGTCGACGAGGACGGCGCGGTCGCGGAGTCGTTCGGGGTGCGCGCCATCCCGCAGACGTTCTTCCTCGACGCCGACGGCACGATCGCGGCCCGCATCTTCGGCTTCTCGTCAAAGGACGCCCTCGACGAGCCCCTCCGCAAGATCCTGCCCTCGTAACGCTCGACGAGCGGGGCTCCTATTCCTCCCAGCGGAACCATCGGGCCGCCGCCAGGGGCGCGCCGATCGCCCAGCCGACCAGCACCAACACGCTGGCGAGCGGGAACGACTCCCCCGGGGTGAGCACGTCGCGGACGCTCTCGGCGAGGGCCGCCGCCGGCAGCGCGCGCGCCAGCATCTCCATGGCGCGCGGCAGGCGGTCGAGTGGGTAGGCCATCCCGCCGAGGAACAGCAGCCCCAGGAAGAGGGCGTTGGCCACCGCCAGGTTGGCCTCGGCCCGTAGCGTCCCCGCCAGCAGCATGCCCACGCCGGCGAACGCGACCGTGCCCACCAGCAGCAGGCCCACCGCGGGTACGACCCGCGCCGTCGTGCTCCACCCCAGGGCGAGGCCGACGGTCACGATGACGGCGGCCTGCACGAGCTCGATGAGCACGACGTTGAGGGTCTTGGCGGCGATCAGCCCGGCGCGCGAGAGCGGTGTCGAGCCGAGCCGCTTGAGCACCCCGTAGCGGCGCTCGTACCCGGTGGCGATCCCCAGGCTCACCATCGCCGTCGACATCACCGCCAACGCGAGGACGCCGGGCACGAGGAAGTCGATGGGCTTGTCGAGGCTGGTGTTGGCGGCGTCGACCTTGGCGAAGAAGACGAGCACCCCGATCGGGATCCCCACCGTGACGAGCAGGCTCTCCGCACGCCGGACCGTCAGCAGGAACTCCACCCGGGTCTGGCCGAGCAGCGTCCCGATCCTCATTCGTGCCCGTCGCCCGTGAGTCGGAGGAACACCTCTTCCAGGGACCGGCGGCCGGCCCGGAGCTCGCCCAGCGCGACGTCGTGGTCGCGCAGCCATGCGGTGAGCGTCGCGACCAGCGACGGCGTCGCCTCCGACCGGACGACGTACTGGCCCGGCCGGGCCTCGAGCACCCGCTCGGCGGCGAGGCCCAGGCCGGCGGCGAGCGCGGCGCAGTCGAGGCCGGGCCGCGCCGAGAACCGTGTCTCGTCCGCCCCTGCTCCCGACGTGGTGAGCTCGGCGGTGGTGCCGCAAGCGACGAGCTGCCCGCGGTCGATGATGCCGACCCGGTCGCAGAGCTGCTCCGCCTCGTCCATGCCGTGGGTGGTCAGCACGACGGTCGCCCCCTGCCCGCGAAGCTCGCGCACCAGGGCCCAAGTCGTGCTGCGGGCGCGCGGGTCCATGCCGGCGGTGGGCTCGTCGAGGAACACCAGTGACGGCCGCCCGACGAGAGACAGCGCCAGCGACAGGCGCTGGCGCTGCCCGCCCGAGAGCCGGCGCACGAGCGTGCCTGCCGACTCTCGCAGCCCCACCCGGTCGAGGAGCCCGTCGGGGTCGTCGGGGTCGTCGTAGTACGACGCGAACAGCCGCAACGCCTCGAGCGGCCGGATCCCCGGGTAGAGGCCGCCGTCCTGGAGCATCACGCCGATCCGGGGCCGCAGCCTCGACCCGTCGCGCCACGGGTCGAGCCCGAGTACCTGCACCCGGCCGGCGTCGGGGCGGCGGTAGCCCTCGAGGATCTCGACGGTGGTGGTCTTGCCCGCGCCGTTGGGGCCGAGCAGGCCGAACACCTCCCCCGACCCCACCGTGAGCGACAGGCCATCGACGGCCCTGACGGCGCCGTAGCGCTTCTCGAGCGCGGCGACCTCGATGGCAGGAGCCGCCGGCATGAGCGCGGCAGCCTACCCGAGCGACCCCGTCGCTCCCCCGCCGCGAGCCACAATGGTGGTTCCGTGGACCGGTTCCAGTACCTGTTGCTCATGGCGCTGTGCGCGGTGATCACGCTGCCCCTCGAGTTCGTGTTCGGCGCCCGCGTCTGGCGTCGGCCGCGGCGGCTGCTGTCTGCGCTCGTGCCGACGGTCGCGGTGTTCGCAGTCTGGGACGTGGCGGCCATCGCCCGCGGCCACTGGGGGTTCAGCTCCCGTTACACGACCGGGTGGCTGCTCCCGGGCAACGTGCCCGTCGAGGAGCTCGTGTTCTTCGTCGTCATCGCCACCTGCGGGCTGCTCACGCTCGAAGCGGTGCGCAACATCCTGGAGCGCGACCGTGCGTGAGTACACGGTCCTGGCGGCAATCGCGGTGCTCACGGTCGTCGTCCTCGAGCTCCGCGCCCTTCGCACCGGGCTTCTGCGGACACGCGCCTACTGGATCACGCTGGCGATCTGCTACGGCTTCATGATCGGGGTCAACGGCTGGCTCACCAAGCTGTCGGCGCCCGTCGTCGTCTACGACGAACACGAGACCACGGGCTGGCGGCTCCCGTGGGACATCCCGGTGGAGGACTACCTCTTCGGCTTCGCGTTCCTGACGCTGGCCATGCTGCTGTGGGACCACGCCCGCGGGCCCGCCGCGTCCGGGAAGGAGCAGGCGATATGGTCCGCGGCGAAGGAGCGCTCGTGACGACCGTCCTCATCGCTCTCGCCGCCTTCCTGCTCATGGAGCCGGTGACCGCGCTCACCCACCGCAAGGTCATGCACGGCTTCGGGATGGCCTGGCACCGCAGCCACCACGACCCGCCCCGCGGCCGAGTCGAGGCCAACGACCTGTTCCCGGTCGTGTTCGCGGCCGCCACCATCGTCCTGCTGTCGGTGGGCGTGTTCGTCGGGGGCGGCAGGGTGCTGGTGCCGCTCGGCATCGGGATCACGGCCTACGGCGCGTCGTACCTCCTCGTCCACGACGTCGTGGTCCACCGGCGCGTGCCGTGGTTGCCGCTTCCGGCCCGCTTCCTCGACTGGCATCGCGGCGCGCACAACGTGCATCACCTCTACGGCCGTGCCCCGTTTGGGTTCCTGGCCCCGGTCGTCCCGGCGGAGCTGCGGCAGCGAGCCCGCGACGCCGGTGTCGACCGCACCGAGCGCGCCGCTCGGCGCTAGCTGCCGGTCAGGGCCGCTCGCGCGACGACCGCTGCCTTTCGCCAGCCCGGCACGCGCGCCCGCTGCGTGAACACGTCGTACCCGGCCGCCTCGATGCGGACGAGGATCTCCGAGTAGAGCTGGCGAGCGGCGCGGATGCAGCGAGCCGAGCTGGGAGGGAGAAGCGCGATGCCACGGTCGGCCGACGCGTAGTGCTCGCGGGTGCGGGCGATCTCGAAGCCCATCAGCGTCCGCCACTCGGGTGTGACCCGTCGCTCGCCGGGGTCGGCACCGAAGCGGCGCAGGTCCTCCTGGGGGACGTAGACGCGACCCCGGTCGAGGTCCTCGGCCACATCGCGCAGGAAGTTCGTGAGCTGGAACGCGATGCCCAGGTCGCGCGCGCGGGGTCGGGCGGCGGGCGACACCGGCTCCAGGATCGGCAGCATCATCTCGCCGATCACCGCCGCCGAACCGTCCATGTAGCCGAGCAGGTCGTCGAAGGTCTCGTACGTCGCCACCGTGAGATCCATGGTCATCGAGCGCAGGAACCGCCGGAAGCAGTCAGGGTCGATGCGGAAGGCGCGGACCGTATGGACGACCGCCTTGAGCACCTCGTCGTCGCTCTCGCCGGCTTCGAGGTCGGCGAAGAAGCGGGCGCCGAAGCTCGCGAGTGTCTTCTCGCGCACTTCGACCGGGGCGGGGCCGACGGCGTCCACGATGTCGTCCGCGTACCGGCAGAAGCCGTAGAGAGCGTGGACGTGATGGCGCTTCACCCGGGGGAGGGCGAACGTCGCGGCGTAGTACGTGGTGCCGTACGCCTTGTTGAGCGCCCGGCAGCGCGCGTACGACTGCTCCAGCGTCGTCACCCTCGGCCCCGTCGCTCCGCCCACTCATCGACCCGATCGGCGGCCAGGCGGCCCGACACCAACACCATCGGGATGCCCACGCCGGGCACGGTCCCCATCCCCGAGAACACGAGGCCGGGGATACGCCGGTCGACGTTCCCCGGCCGGAAGGGACCGGTCTGGAAGAAGCGATGCGCGAGCGCGAACGGTGTGCCCCGCTCCAGCCCCTGCGCCTCCCAGTCGCGTGGGTCGGTGAGGCGCTCGACCACCACGTCGTCGACCGGATACCCCAGGGCGCCGACACGTGCGACCAGCTCATCGCGCAGTTGCGGCCGCTCGGCCGCCCAGGCGACCCGGCCATCGAGGTTCGGGGCGGGCTCGAGCACGAACAAGCCGGCGCCGCCGTCGGGCGCGAGCGACGGGTCCGAGACGGTGGAGCTCGTCACCAGGATCGACGGGTCGGGCATCCGCCGCCCGTCACGCAGCAGGGCGTCGAACGCCTCGCGCCAGGCGAGGCCGAAGTGGACGTTGTGGTGGGCGGCACCGGGAGGCAGCGCGCCGCGCACACCTGCGAGCCAGACGATGCACGACGGCGAGTAGCGACCGCGGCGGGCGACCCTCGGGGGGGCCAACCCGAGCAGGCGCCGGTACGCCACCGGCACGTCGACGTTGCACACCACCGCGTCGGCGGAGACCCGTTCGCCCGATGCAAGCACCACTCCCTGCACCGCGCCGTCCGCCCGGCGCGTGATCCGCTCGACCGCCTGGCTCCACCCGAACGCCGCCCCCGCCTTCTCGGCCGCCCGGGTGAGGCCGACGGCAACCTGGTGGATGCCGCCGTCGGGGAAGAACACCCCCTCGACCGTGTCCATATAGGTGATGACGCAGTAGATCGCGAGCGCCTCGAACGGCGACAAGCCGGCGTACATGGCCTGGAACGAGAAGATCCGCTGGAGCCGCGGGTCGGAAAAGTACGACTCCACGGTCGGGACCAGCTTGCGCAGTGCCCCCAGCCGCACCAGCCGGAGCAACGCCATCGGATCGCGCGCCAAGCCGAGGGGCGAGTCGTAGTTGCGGGCGATGAAGTGCGGCATCTCGAGCTGGTAGAGCTCCTCGAGCCAGGAACAGAAGCGATCGAAGGCGGCGGCATCGCCCGGGCCGCACACGGCGCGGATCTCGTCGGCCATCGCGTCGCGTCCGTGGCGGACGCGCAGCTCGCTGCCGTCGGGGAAGCAGGCCCGGTACATCGGGTCGACGGGGCGCAGGGTCAGGTGATCGGCGATGTCCGCGCCCGCCGCCGCAAACGTCTCTCCCAGGAGCCCGATCATCGTGAGCACGGTCGGCCCGGGGTCCAGGCGGTAGCCCGCCTCGTCGACGAGCCCGGCCCGCCCTCCGGGGACGGCCTCGCGTTCGAGCACCACCACCTCGTGGCCCCGGCCCGCCAGGTGACACGTGGCGGAGAGCCCGCCGAGCCCGGCGCCGATGACGACGACTTTCATGGTCGTCCTATCGGTCTCGCCAGGCGACGAAGGTCCCCAGCTCCTCCAGGGCCACGCGCGCGTCCGTCGAGAGCGGCGCGGCCGCCAGCGCCTTGAGTGCCTCGTCGACCAGGCGCTCGATGGCGCGCTCCACGTCGTCGCAGGCGCCCGTCTCCACCAGCACCCCTTGGAGCCCGGCGATCTCCGCATCGGTCAGGTCGGGCGAACCCAGACGTTCGAGCAGCGCCGCCGCCGGCCCCGCGGCACGAGCGGCGGCCGCGGCGACGAGCGGCGTGAGCTTGCCCTCCCGCAGGTCGTCACCGACGGGCTTGCCGGTGACCTCGGCATCACCGAACACGCCCAGTAGGTCGTCGCGCAGCTGGAACGCCTCGCCTAGCGGCAGGCCGAACGCGCTCAACGGCCCCGCGAGGTCGTCGAGCCGGCCGGCCAAAGCGGCGCCCAGGTGCAACGGCCGCTCGACCGTGTACTTCCCCGACTTGTAGCGCTCGATCCGCTCGGCCCGGACGGGATCGCTGCTGCCGCTCGCGGTGCCGACGAGATCGAGGTACTGGCCGACGCACAGCTCGAGCCTCAACTCGTCGAAGATCGGGCGAGCGGGGGCTGGCACCGACGCGAAGAGAACGTCCGCATACACGAACGCGAAGTCGCCGATGAGGATGGCCGCGCCCTCGCCGAAGCGCCGGGCCTCACCCCGCCCGCGCGCCGCGTCGTGCCGGGTCATGAACTGCCGATGGATGGCGGGAAGGCCGCGGCGGCGATCGGAGCCGTCCATCACGTCGTCGTGCACGAGGGCAAAGGTGTGGAGGAGCTCGAGGGCGGCGCCGGCGTCGACGACCAGCGGGTCGCCGGGCGCGCCACCCGCGCCGACGAAGGCCCAATGGCAGAAGGCAGGTCGCAAGCGCTTGCCGCCCGAGAGCACCAGCTCCCGTAACGCCAACAGTGGCGCGGTGAGATCGGGATCGACCTCGTGCCACCTCCGCAGCTCGGCGTCGAGGAGCTCGATGATGCGCCGCTCGGCGCGCTCCCCCACCTCGGCCAGGCTCGGCGGGAGGTTGGCGCGCCACCGGCGCCCCGGAAAGGCCATCGGTCGATGGTAGGCCGCGGCCTCGCCGATCCCCAGGGAGCGGGTGCCACTTAGCATCCCCTGCATGGCGCAGTTCCTGTCCCGCGAGTGGATCGAGGAGCTCGACGCCGCGGCTCGGAGCGCGAGCAGCCCCGTGGCCGACGTCGGTAACCGGACGATCGTGATCCAGCAGGTCGTGCGGGAGGCACCCGGCGGCGAGGCCCGTTACTACCTGGAGATCGGTCCCGGTGGCATGCGCGTACGGCCGGGGTCCGCCAACGCGCCCGCGCTCACCCTGCTCACCCATTACGACATGGCGCGGGCGCTCCAGACGGGCCGGGCCAACGCCCAGGAGGCGCTCCTTGCCGGCCACCTGAAGATCCGGGGCGAGCTGGAGCTCGTGGCCGGCCGCGAGAACCTCTTCGCCGCGCTCGACGACGTCTTCGCCGGCGTGAGGGCGGGCACGACCTACCGGAGCTGAGGCTGCCAGACGCACCGCTACGATGCGGCCATGACCAACCGGCTCTCCCTGGAGGACTTCTCCGCATCCGCCGAGGCATTCCTCGACGCCAACGCCGAACCGCGCTCCGAGGAGAAGTTCGTGTGGGGCGAGGGCAGCGACGAGGTCGGCATCCTCGACGAGCAGACACCCGAGGAGGAGGCGGCCGAGATCGCGGCGGCCAAGGAGTGGAAGGCCACGGAGTTCGACGCCGGGTTCGGCTGGATCACGGGACCCGAGGAGTACGGCGGCCGCGGCCTGCCGAAGGAGTACGACCGCGCCTACACCGACCTCCGTGCCGACTACAAGATCCCGTCCCAGCGGCCTTTCGGCATCGGGCTCGGCATGGTCACGCCCACGATCCTGGCCCACGGCATCACGGAGGTGAAGGAGCGCTACCTCCGCTCGATGTACCGGGGCGACGTCATCGGCTGCCAGCTGTTCTCGGAGCCGGTGGCGGGCTCCGACCTCGCCGGCATCCAGACCCGGGCGGTGCGCGACGGCGACGAGTGGCTCGTCAGCGGCCAGAAGGTGTGGACGTCGGGCGCGCAGTACAGCGACGTCGGCGAGATCATCACCCGTACCTCGACCGACAAGCCCAAGCACAAGGGCCTGACGATGTTCCTCGTCGACATGAAGGCGCCCGGCGTCGAGGTGCGCCCACTGCGTCAGATGACGGGCGGCGCGTCGTTCAACGAGGTCTTCTTCGAGGAGGTGCGGGTGCACGACTCGCACCGTCTCGGCGACGTCGACGAGGGCTGGACGGTGGCGCTCACCACGCTCATGAACGAGCGCGCCGCCATCGGCGGAGGCGGCGCCGGCCTGGGCTCGATCAGCATCACGCGCTTCATCGAGCTGGCCCGCTACCTCGGGCTTGCCACCGACCCACTCGTACGCCAGCGGCTGGCCGACGCGTTCGTGCGCACCACCGTCGCTCGCTACACGAACCTGCGAGCCATGGCCAAGGTCCGGGCAGGCCATCTCCCGGGGCCCGAGATGTCGATCGCCAAGCTGTCGCTGACTCAGAACATGCAGCAGCTCTCCGAGACGGCCGGCGCCATGCTCGGGCCCCGCCTCGCCGCCGATACCGGCGAGTGGGGCACCTACGCCTTCGCCGAGTTCGTGCTCGGCATCCCCGGCATGCGCGTCGCCGGCGGCACCGACGAGATCATGCGCAACATCGTGGGCGAGCGGGTGCTCGGCCTGCCGAAAGAGCCCCAGCCGGCCCAGTAGGGCACGTGCAACCGTTCGAGCGCCTCCGCCACGTCGCCCGCTGGAGCGGCGACGACGACGCCGCGCTCGTGTCGGAGGCGGCCGACTGCCTCGCCGGCTTCGCCGACGACCCGGCCGGGTTGGTGGTGGCGTGCCGCCGGCTCCTCGTGCACCATCCGGCGTCGGGGCCGCTGTGGTGGCTGTGCGCCCGGGTGCTCACCGCGCCCGATCCCGCCCCCGCCGCATGGGAGGCGTGGAAGCGCGTGAGCGAGGACGCCACGCCCGAGCGCCTCGCTGGCCTCCTCCCCTTCCCGCACGACGACCCGATCGCGGTGATCGGCTGGCCCGACGTCGCGGGCGTGGCGTTGGCCGAGCGGCCCGACCTCGACGTGGTCGTCGTCCGCCGGCAGTCGGGCGACGAGCGCCTGCGGGCGCGTCTGGCGCGCCGAGACCTGCGGGTGCGGGTGGTCGACGAGGTCGACGTCATCGCGCTCGAGCCCTCCCACCTGCTCCTGGAGGCGGTGGCGGCGAGCCCCACGGCGGCGGTCGTGCCCGAGGGCACGGGCGATCTGCTCGACGCGCTCTCTGCTTCGGGCGCGGTTGCCTGGTTGGTGGCGGGAGTGGGGCGGGTCCTGCCCGAGCGACTGTTCGCGTCGCTGCGACGGCAGGTCGAGGCGCTCGAAGACCCGCCGAGCGTCGACGTGCTCGAGGTCGGGCGCTTCGCCCGCATCGCCGGGCCCCTCGGGCTTGACCCGCCCGATGCCCTCGCTCGCCGCGTCGATTGCCCGGTGGCGCCCGAGTTGCTCCGGCTGGGAAGCTGACCCGCTCGCGTCGCCCCCGGCGCGACTACGGGATGTCGATGTCGGGCGCCCGCGGCGGCGGGGCCGAGCCCCGGAAGACCTCCACCCTGGACACGAACCGGCGCCGCAGCGCGCGGCGCACCAGCGCCCGCGTCGGCGGCACCAGCAGGAGGATCGCCAGCACGTCGGTGAGGAACCCGGGCGTCAGCAGCAGCGCCCCCGCCAGCAGGATCAGGAAGGCGTCGACCATGTCCGCGCCCGGGACCCGGCCGGCGTCCATCTGGGCCTGGATGCGGCGCCACACGCCGATCCCCTCCCGCTTGGCCAGCCACGCGCCGACCACCGAGATCAGGATCAGCAGCCCGATCGTTTCCAGGGCGCCGATCGCCTGCCCCACCTGGATGATCACGTAGAGCTCGACGATCGGGACGACCAGGAACGCCAGCACCAGGATCGCCATCGGCCCGAGCGTACCCGTTGTGCTTCCCGACCTACTCGTGGGACATCCTGGCCCGGTAACCGGGCCGAAATGCGCCACAAGCGTTTGCGCAGCCGGCGCGGCTCAGGCCTCGAGCGCCAGCGGCCCCTCGTCCTCGTCTTCGACCGCCGAGAGCTCCTGGCGGCGCAGGTCGCCGATCTTGTCGAGCTGGCGCTCGAGCTGACGCCGGCGGGTCCCCTCGAGCTCGTCGTACGCGTTGTTGACGGTCTTGATCCCCCGCCCGACCTTCTCCATCTGGTCGACGAACTTGTCCCACTGCTTCTCGAAGCCGTGGAGCAGCGCGAGGATCTCCTTCGACGCCTGCTCGAGGCGGAAGTTGTCGACGGCCTGGCGGACCACCGCGAGCACCGCGAACAGCGTCAACGGCGAGCAGAACACCACCTTGCTCTTGAGCGCCTCGTCGAGGACGTCGCGGTCGTGCTCCTGGATGAAGCCGTAGACCTGCTCGTTGGGGATGAAGAGCAGCACGCAGTCGACGGTGCCGGTCCCCGGAGCGACGTAGTCGCGGCCCGCGAGGTCCTTCAGCCTGCCGCGCACGTCGCGCAGGAAGTCCTTGCGGTGGCGCTCGCGATCGAGATCGGACTCGCTGTCGAGGTAGCGGAGGTAGTTGTCGAGCGGGAACTTCACGTCCATGTGCAGGAAGAGGCCCTGCGGGAGCAGGAACGTGAAGTCGGGCACGCCGCCGCCGTCGATCGCGGTCTGCTTCCGGTACTGGACGTTCTCGACGAAGCCGGCGAGACGCAGGACGTCTTCGGCCATGCGCTCACCCCACTGCCCCCGCGCCTTCGTGCTCGAGAGCGCCTCGCGCAGCGACTGGGTGGTCTCGGTGAGGGCCTGGGTCTGGCGACCGGCCTCCTGGAGATGGGAGGCGAGCTGCCCGAACTTCTCCGTCCGGTCGCGTTCGAGGTCGCGGACGAGCTGCTGCATACGCTCCATCTCGGCGCGCATCGCCACCAGCTCCCGGTCGATGAGCTCCTTCTTCCCGCCGAGCTGCTGGGCGCCCAGCGCGGCCTGCGTCTCCATGCCCTGGCGGTGCATCGTCGCCAGGGTGTCGAGCGCGGCCCGGCCCTGCTCGGCGGTCGCCCGCCGCACCTCCCCGGCCACGGCAACCGCGCTCCGGCGCTGGGCCACCAGGATGACGATGGCGAGCGCGATGACGGCGACGACGACGATCACGATGCTCATGCGATCGATTGTGCCGAGGGGGTATGACAGCTACGGGGATGCTTCCTCGTCAACCCCCTGACCTGCGGAAACGTGGTCAGCCATCGCCGATCGCATAGAACGACCCGGCGCGGGTGCCCACGTAGATCCGGCCCTTCCACACCGTCGGGGTCGACTCGATGCAGCCCCCGAGGCCCACCTGCCAGAGCTCGGGCGGGTCCACCAGGGTGTTGCGGACGTCGTAGGCGTGGAGCACGCCGCCGCAGTCGCCCTGGAGCCAGACCCCGTCGACGATGACGGGCGAGCCCATGAGCGGCGCCGGCAGGTGCTTCTCCCACCGGATCGCGCCCGTGGCCCGGTCGAGGCCGATCGCCCGTCCCGTAAAAGTGGTGTAGATGACGACGTCGTTGTAGATGCCGGGCGTGCCGAACACCCCCGCCTTGTCGGCGCCGTCGTCCTTCTGCGACCACACCAGCGGGTTGTCGGGCCGGCGGGGGTCGAGCTTCGCCAACTGCCCCACCTCGGCGCCGCGGGCGTTCTTGCGCTCCCACTCGGAGCCGACGTAGAGCATGCCCTCCTGGTCGACCACGACCGAGGCGTCGGTGTCGTCACCGGTCCAGAAACGGAACACCCGCGTGGGCGGGCCCGCGCCCGTGCGGAGCCCGCCGATGTCCCAGCCCTGCACGAGACCGCCCGAGTTGGCGAAGTACACGGTGTCGCCGGAGATCGCGACCGATCCTTCGATCGAGACCTCCTGTCCGGCGGCCGCGATGAGCTCGTCGTCCCAGCCGGGCGCGTTGAACACCAGCTGCGGGCCGACGGTCACCTTGCCATCGGGTCCGTAGCCGCGGTTGAGCTTCACGATGTGGAACTGGCTGTTCTCGCCCCCCTCGAAGAGGTGGTCGGCGAGCACGAGCCCGCTGCCGTCCCAGTCGTCGTTCCACTTCGTGGGCTGCACGTCGTCGGCCGACAGCTTCCAGAGCTCGGTGACCTGCTCCCGGTCGAAGGCGAGCACGCGGTAGAAGCCGTCGCGGGAGCCCGTGTAGAGCAGGGGGAAGCCGTCGGGGTCGACGGTCACCGAACCCTTGATGATGTCGCCGGTCGGGAAGGGCGCCAGGATGTCCTGGCCGGTGGCGGCGTCGACGAAGTGGACCGCCCGGTCGTAGGCGCCGAAGGCGACCCACGTGCGCCCCTCGCGCTCGAAGACCGCCGGCTGGCCCGTCCAGCCGGTGCCGCACCACTCCGTGACCTCGCCGCGGTCCTCCGACCGCGAGCACATGCTGCGTCCCGGGTACTGCCACAGGGCCCGGGGCGCCACCGGGATCGGTCCCTGGCCGTAGTACGTCCGGGTGGGGTTGCCCCGGAAGGTGAGCACGCCCGGCACGGTGGCGCCGTAGGGCTGGCCCACCGTCGCGGGGTCGACCCAGCCCCGGAACGGCGGCGCGGTGGTCGTGGTGGGCGCGGGCGCAGTCGTGGTCGTGGCGGCGGTGCTCGACGACCGGCGGGCGACGGGCTCGGGCTCACCGCCGTCGTCGGTGCGCAGCAGCACCACGCCGGTGCCCGCGCCGGCGGCCACGACGGCGAACGCCACGGCCAGCGCGGCACGCTTCCACCGGCGGCGGCGGCGCTCGGCCTTCCGGCGGGCGGCGCGCCCGACCGGGTCGGCCTCCGCCCGCGGCGTCACGACGGGCGAGCGTAGTGGCGGCGCCTCAGCCGGCGGTGGTCCGCAGGTGCTCGAGCAGGAGCGCGCTCAGCCGGTCGGGGACCTCCTCCGGGATGAAGTGGCCCACGCGCTCCAGGACCTCGAACCGGTACGGCCCGTCGACCTGCGCGGCGGTGGCCTCGGCCGCTTCCCGCCCCAGCGCCTGGTCCTCGGTGCTCCACACGTAGAGCGTCGGCGTGATGATGGGGCCCATGCGCGCGATCACGTCGCGGTCGAGCGCCCGGTACCAGTTGAGCGCGGCGGTCATGGCCGCTCGCTCACCCAGCACGCGTACGTACTCGTCGGTGTCGGACAGGCCGGTCGACTCGTAGAGGCCGCGCAGTCCGGCGGCGTCGTTGTCGAGGAAGAAGGCCTCCGCCTCTGGTGACTGGAAGAACAGCATGTAGCTCGACTTCTCGGCCTGCTCGCCGCCCTCCAGGATCGAGCGGGCCATGGCGTGCGGGTGCGGGGTCGAGACGGACGTGAGGGTCACCAGCCGCTCTGGATGGCGGGCCGCGGTGTGCCAGGCCACCAGCCCGCCGAAGTCGTGGCCCACGATGTGGAAGCGCGGGGCACCCAGCGCGTCGGCGATCCCCACCACGTCCTCGACGAGCCGCTCGGGGTGGTAGGCGGCGACCTCGACCGGGCGGGCACCGGGCGAGTACCCGCGCTGGTCGGGTGCGACCGCCCGGCAGCCGTCGGCGCCGAGCGCGTCGAGCTGGTGGCGCCAGGCGTGGGAGGTCTGGGGGAACCCGTGGAGCAGCAGGACGACGTCGCCGTCGGCCGGCCCCGTCGCCCGGGCATCGAACGTGAGCGGTCCGACCGGGACCTCGAGGCGCTCCATGCTTCGGCGACGCTAGCGCCTGGCGTCGTTTGCACGCGCCGTGCAAAACAAGCCCCGGGAGCGTAGGGTGCCGCCGACGGAGCTCCGGGCCGCGAGGGGAGAACACCATGGACAGCCACGATCCCGACCTCGAGCTGCCGATCAAACTGGAGCCCTGCTCGAACGGCGAGTACCTGCCGCCACCGATCTCACCGGTCGCCGCCGAGACCATCCGGCGGACGAGGGAAGCGGCCGACCGCCAGGCCCGGCGGCTCGGCGTGTCGCGCCGGGTGTTCCTCCGCTCGGTCGCCGGTGCCGCCCTCATGCTCGGCATCCTCGACCGCACCGCGCGCGACGCGCGGGGGGCGACCGGCGGCCGCTACCGCTTCCCCGCCGACGCCGCCGGCGACCTCGACGCCGCCCGCTCCGTTCTCGGCGGCGACGAGTTCATCTTCGATGTGCAGGTGCACTACCTCAACTTCGATCTCGCCCAGCCGGGCGGTCTCGGGATCGGCACGCTGTTCCCACAGCAGCGCTGCGGCGAGTCGGATCCCCGGGCCTGCTTCGCGGTCGACCACCTCGTCGAGGAGATGCTGCTCAAGAGCGACACCGACGTGCTCGTGATGTCGTCGATCCCCATTCCCGGCGACGGCAACCCGCTGTCGATCGAGGACATGGAGACGGTGAAGCGGATCGTCACCGAGCTGTGCGGGCGCGGCCGTGTGCTCACGCAGGGTCAGACGTTCCCCAGCATCGGGACCGCGGCCGAGCAGCTCGAGGCCATGCGCCAACTGCGCGAGGAGCACAAGATCGCGGCCTGGAAGGTCTACACGCACGCCGGTGGGCCACCCTGGTGGCTCGACGACCACGAAGCGGGGGTCTCGCAGTCGGGCACTGCCTTCCTCGACAACGTGCGCGAGGTCGGCCCCAAGATCGTCGCCGTGCACAAGGGCTTCGGGCTCGTGGGCGGCGACAACCGGGAGTACGCCTCTCCCGTCGACGTCGGGCCGGCGGCCAAGGCGAACCGCGACATCAAGTTCGTCGTGTACCACTCGGGCTACGAGCCCGGGCAGGTCGAGGGCGCCTACACGGAAGAAACAGCCGACGTGGGCGTGAACCGACTGATCACCAGCGCCCGTCAGGCGGGCATCGGCAAGGGCGGGAACATCTACGCCGAGCTGGGCTCGACCTGGCGCCTCGTGATGAGCGATCCCACGCAGGCCGCGCACGTGCTCGGCAAGCTGCTGGCCGAGTTCGGGGCGGGCAACGTGGTGTGGGGCACCGACTCGATCTGGTACGGCTCACCGCAGGACCAGATCCAGGCCTTCCGCGCCCTCGAGATCAGCGAGGAGCTCCAGGAGCAGTACGGCTACCCGGCCCTGACACCGAAGATCAAGGAGAAGATCCTCGGGCGGAACTCCGCCCGCATCTACAAGGTGAAGCCGGTCCGCGACGACTGCGAGTTCACCCGCGAGGAGCTCGAGCAGGTCCGCCAGGATCTCCCCACGGGTCTCCGGACCTACGGTCCCACGACGGTCGCCGACACGCGGGCCCTCATCACCGCCCACGGCGGGATCGTCTAGGCGTCCGCTCCTCGATGCCGAGCTGCCCGGAACGCTTCGGCGATCTCCCTCGACCGCTGGGCACCTTTGCGAGCTGCCACCGCTAGCCGGGCTTGCGGGCGCGCACGGAGTAGGTCAGCGGGATCGGGTCGCCGGGGATCCGCCACCAGCGCTCGTCGTCGCGGTCGCGGACCATGTAGGGCCGCATCTGCTCGGCCGCCACCGGGTGCTCGCGCAGCGACTCCAGCATCAGTCCCGCGTCCACGAGCGCGCTGACCACGTCACCGACCTTGTGCACCCACTCGTACTGCGGGTGTTCGAGCATATGAGTCCGGTCGGCGTAGTCCTGGTCGCCCTCCCAACGGTGCGGTCCGCCGATGAAATACCAGGGCTGGAGCTGGGGATCGGGACCTTCGCCCAATGCACCGATGACCGGGTGGAACTCGACCAGGTGGAAGCGACCACCGGGACGCAGAAAATGGGCGACGACTTCCGCCCAGCGCACCAGGTCGGGCAGCCACATGAGGACGCCGTACGACGTGAACACGATGTCGAACTGGCCATCGAGCGCGTCGGGCAGCGCGTCCACGGTCGAGCACACGAAGCGGGCCTCGACCCCGGTCTCGTCGGCCAGGACGCGCGCCGTGTCGAGCGCCCCGGGCTCGAAGTCGACGCCGGTGGCTCGCGCTCCCAGTCGCGCCCACGAGATCGTGTCCAGCCCGAAGTGGCACTGGAGGTGAAGCAGGTTCCGGCCGGCGACGTCGCCGACCTCCTCGAGCTCGATGGAGCGTAGCGACGACTGCCCCGCTTTGAAGGCATCGAGGTCGTAGAAGTCGGACGCGAGGTGGATGGGCAGGCGTTCCTCCCACTGCCTGCGGTTGGCGTCGATGGGATCGGTCAAAAGCTGCCGCCGTCGATCACAATTTTCTGGTCGGTGAGGTAGGCGGCGGCGTCCGAGACCAGATAGCGGACGACGTCGGCCACCTCCTCGGGCGTGCACACGTGACCGAACGGCGAGCCCGCGTCGAGGGACTTGATGTCGTCGACGCCCATCGCGCCCTTGACCAGGCGGCGGCCCATCTCGGTCTCGACCAGCCCGGGGGCTACGACGTTGACGTGGATGCCGTGGCGGCGCTCCTCCTTCGCAAGCGTGCGGGCGAGGGCTTCGAGCGCGGCCTTCGCGATGTTGTACGGCACCGAGTTGCCGGCCCAGTGCACGGTGGCGGCGCTCGACACCATCACGATGTCGCCCCGCTCGCGCTCGCGCATGGACGGAAGGATGAGCTTGCTGAGCGCGAACGCGCCGAAGGTGTGCGTCCCGAACAATCGGTAGATCTCGTCGGGGTCCGTATCGACAACCGAGCGGCCGCGGCTGGCGATCCCCGCGCTGTGGACGAGGATGTCGACGAAGCCGAAGTCGGCCAGCACCGCCTTTGCCATCGCCTCGTCGTCGTCCCAGGACTCAACCCCGGCGCGGTACGCGGCCGCCCGCCGGCCCAGCCTCTCGATGTCGGCGACGGTCTCGGTCGCGGCGTCCTGGTCGCGCCGGTAGTTGACGGCGATGTCGGCGCCGTCCTCGGCCAGCGCCAGCGCGACGGCCCGCCCGATGCCCCGCCCGCCGCCGGTGACGAGCGCCACCCGCCCTTCGAGTCCCATCATCCCCTCCGTTCCGCGACCCGCTCGGCCCGCGCCACGAGCGCGGGCGCGCCGAGGCGCCCCGCCCAGGCCGCGAGCTTCTCGGTCGGGCCCGCCCATCGCCAGTCGTCGACCGTGCCGACCGGAGCGTCGGTGCGCAGCGTGGCGAGCGTGAGGAACAGGCGCGCCTCCTGCCCGTGCTCGGTGAGAGTGGCCGCGAGCTTCATCGCGCCCCGCACGCTCACGTCCCACTGATGAGCGCGCTCGGGGATCTTCTCGAGGTGCTCGTAGCGGGCGAGGACGGCGGCAGCCGACTTGGCGCCCCAGCCGGGTAGGCCGGGGAACCCGTCGGCGCTGTCGCCGACGAGCGCGAGCCAGTCGGGTATGGAGCTGGGCCCGACGCCGAACTTCTCCCGCACGCCCGCCTCGTCGAGAAGCCGGCGGTGGCGCCGATCGAGCTGCGCCACCCGCGGGTCGGCAACGCATTGGGCCAGGTCCTTGTCGGGCGTGCAGATCAGCACCTGTTCGACCCGCTGGTCGGCGGCGGCGACCGCCGCGGCCGCCGCGAGCGCGTCGTCGGCTTCCTGCTCGACCATCGCCCACACGCGCACCCCGAGCGCCTCGAGCGCCTCCTCGAGGAGAGGGAACTGGGCCAGCAGCTCGGGGTCGATGCCCGCACTCGTCTTGTAGCCGGGCCAGAGGTCGTTGCGGAACGACTCGATGACGTGGTCGGTGGCCGCGCCCAGGTGGGTGGCGCCGTCCTCGAGCATCGTCAGCACGGTGCCGAGCACCCCCCGCACGGCCGCGACCTCGACGCCGTCGGGATCGTGATGCGACGGCACGGCGAAGTAGTGCCGGAACAGCTCGTACGTCCCGTCGAGGAGGTGGACTTGCATCGAACGCAACGCTAGAGGTTGATCTCCACCGCCGGCGGCCGGCGGTCGCCGAATGGCCCCTTCATGCGTCGGTGTACGTCCAGTCGGGCTGCTTGCGAGCGTGACGCTCGTCGTACACGGCGATCCCGTCGCGGATGTCGACCAGCTTCGGAAGCGGCGCCGGCTCGACGGGCCCGGCCCGCCCGGAGAGATGAGCGTCGAGCTCCTCGGCGAACACGCGCAGGATGCTGCGCACGACCAGCTGCTCCTGGACCGGCAGATAGCAGCGGTTCGAGTCGGTCACCGTGTCGAGACGGGCGGCCATGACCTCGACGTCGTGCACCGAGCCGTCACCGGCCAGGATGCGGTCGAGGATCGCGGTCACGGACCCGGTGCCGAACTTGCACGGCGGGCACTGGCCGCACGACTCGACGTACAGGAACCGCGACACCATCCGGGCGACGGCGATCATGTCCGTGGTGTCGTCGTAGACGATGAACCCGGCCGAGCCGAGCCCCCCGCCCGCAGCCTCGAGCCCCTCGTAGCTGACGGGCGCGTCGAGCCGGTCGCCGGGAAGGACCCCGTTCGCGACCCCCGACAGCACCGCCTTCACCGAACGGCCGGGGAGCGCGCCGCCGCCGATGCGCTCGATCACCTCGCCGAGCGGCGTGCCCAGCGCGACCTCCGCCACCCCGGCGCGCCGGACGTCGCCCACGACCGTGCAGATGACCACGCCGGGCGACTGTCTCGTGCCCAGCTCCCGGTACCACTCGGGGCCGTGGCCGAGGATCGGCGCCACGTTGGCCAGCGTCTCCACGTTGGTGACCAGGGTGGGGTTGGAGCTGGGAATGGCAGGTCCGTCCGACGACAGGTCGACGCCGGCCGACCATCCCATCTGCGGCGACGTCGTGAAGAGGCCGTAGACGTAGGGCGGGAACAGCCGCGGCAGGGGATCCTCACCCTCGACGACCTCGAGGAGGCCCTTCTCCTCGCCGAAGAGGTACTCGTCGGGCCCGGTCACGAGCGTGATCGGCACGTCACCCACGAGCCCGGCGTCGGCCATCTCGGTGAGCGCTCGGCTCACGGCGGCGATCTCGGGCTCGAACGACGCCTTGAGCGCGAGGTAGGCGCCCACCGCGCCCACGACGGTGGCCGCGATCGCCACGCCCTCGACCACCTGGTACGGGTTGCGGCGCATGAGCATCCGGTCCTTGAACGTGCCCGGCTCGCCCTCGGCGCCGTTGGCGACGACGTACCGGTCGCCGACCTCGGGCCCACCGGCCCGGATCGACGCCCACTTGCGCCCGGCGGGGAAGCCGGCCCCGCCCCGGCCCCGCAGCCCCGAGCGCTCGATGGCGTCGACGACCCCGGCGGGGCCGAGCTCCCGGGCGCGCAGCAGCCCCTGGCCGCCCTCCCAGGTGTCGACGTAGGCTTCGAGCGAGGTGATCGCCTCGTCGGGCAGCAGGAAGGGCGCCACGCTCAGCGGCCGGCGGCCCTGCCGTCGAGCGCCCGCTGCTCGAACTGGTGCACCCCGACGTCGACCACACGGTCGTGCGCCCACGACATCACCGGTCGGGCGACGCGCGCGATCCGCCGCAGCACCGGATCGCGCAGCTGCAGCGACCACGTGAGCCGGGCGGTGGAACCCTCGCCGTCCGGCGCGATCTCGAGCCGGGCGGGCCCCTCGAGGTCGCCGCTGATGCGCGCGTCGACGAGCGCAGCCGGCACGGCCCGCTCGACGTGCACGGCGAACCGCAGCGCGTAGGGCAGCGGCGCCTGGATCACGCAGCGGGCGACCGCACCCTCGCGCAGGCCGTCGGCCTCGAACCTCCGCAGCCAGCTCCACCACTGCGGGAAGCGCTCGGTGTCGCTCAGCGTCGCCCAGAGCTGGTCGGGCGGCAGCGGGAACGCAAACTCCCGGTCGAACGTGAACGGCGCCGCCAACGCTCAACCCGCCTTGAGCCGGCCCCGCAGGGCGGCGAACGCCAGCGTCATGCTCACGAGCCCGACCCCGGCGATGGCGCCGAACCCCTTGACGAGCTCGGCTCCGTCCCATCCGGCGAGCACGAGGGAGCGCATCCCCGCCAGCAGGTAGGTGACCGGGTTCCACCCCGCCATGGCCGACAGCCAGCCGGTGAGCGCCTCCCGGGGCAGGAACGAGGTCGTGAGGAAGGCAAACGGGAAGAACAGGATGAAGCTGGTGTTCACGGCGGCGGGGTTCCCGGTCTTGAGCGCGATCGCGTAGGGGAAGCCCGTGAACGCGAGCCCCCACAGGCCCGCCATGAGCAGGAACATGAGCGCACCCGCCAGCCCGGTCTCGAAGCGCACGCCTACCGCGAAGCCGAGCACGATCACCGGCACCGAGAGCGCCACGACCAGCGCGAAGTCGGCGATCATCAGCCCCAGCAGGAGCGAGAGACGTCGGATGGGAGTCATGAGCAGACGGTCGAAGTAGCCGTTCTGGATATCGGTCACGAGCGCGCCCGCCCGCGAGATGCCGGTGACGGCGAAGATGATCGCCACCGGGAGCTGGAACGCCCTGAAGTCCGAGACCAGGCCCTGCTCCGCGACCCTCTCGAGCGAGCCGATGTTGATGGCGAAGAAGAACACCGGGATGATCAGCGCGGGAACGACCGCCTCGGGCTCCCGGGGGATCGCCCGCAGCGCCCGCAGCGCGATCGACCGGCAGTCGGTGACGAACCCGGCCGCGCGGGGCCGTATGGGAGGCGCGCTGACGAGGTCGGACACGGCCGTCATGCCTCGTCCCCCTCGCGGATGTGCCCGCCGGTGAGCTCGAGGAACACGTCGTCGAGCGTAGGGGTGCGCAGCGTCAGGTCGCGCACGGTCACTCCGCACCCGTGGAGCGCCACCGCCACCGGGCTGATGGCGGCCGCGCCGTCGTGCACCCTGATCGCGAGCTCGTCGCCGTGCACGTCGGCCTGGTCGACACCGGCGACGCTGCGCACGGCGGCGCACGCTCGCGCCGCTTCGCCGTCGACGCGGGCCACGATCACGTCGGAGCCGAGCGACCGCTTGAGCTCCGCCGGGGTGCCCTCGGCGATGAGCTTCCCCTGGTCGATGATCCCGACCCGGTGCGCGAGCTCGTCGGCCTCCTCGAGGTACTGGGTGGTCAGGAAGATCGTGATTCCGTCCTCCGCGTTCAGACGCCGCACCTCGTCCCACACCCGTGCCCGGGTGGCGGGGTCCAGCCCGGTGGTCGGCTCGTCGAGGAACAGCACGCTGGGGTTGTGGATCAGGGCGGCGGCGAGATCGAGGCGGCGGCGCATCCCCCCCGAGTACGTGCCGATCCGGTGGTCGAGGGCCTCGCCGAGGTCGATGAGCGGTCCGATCTCCCGCAAGCGGCGCTCGGCGTCGGCCCGGCTGAGACCGTAGAGGCGGGCCTGGAGGCGAAGCAGCTCGGAGCCATTCTGGTTGGGATCGAGCGATGCGTCCTGGAGCGCCACGCCGATGCGGAGGCGAACGTCGAGAGGCTCGGTGGCGACGTCGTAGCCCGCCACCCGGGCCCGACCGCCCGAGGGCACGAGCAGCGTGCACAACACCCGCACCAGCGTCGACTTGCCGGCGCCGTTGGGCCCGAGGAAGCCGTAGATCTCCCCCGGCGGCACCGCCAGGTCCACGCCGTCGACGGCGCGCGTGGCGCCGAAGAAGCGCTGGAGCTGCTCGGTGAGGACGGCCGTCTCCGCCATGGAGCCGCTCAACCTACCGGACGCACGCGGTGATCAGGCCGGGGCGAGCACCCCGCCGCGGGCCTTCGCGCGCTCGTCGATACCGGCCTCGGTCCGCTCGAACAGCCCGAGGTGGAACGACACCACCGCCGCCCACACAGCCGTGGCCCCGGCGATGTGGATCCCCACGAGCAGCGCGGGGATGTCGTTGAAGTACTGCGCGTACCCGACGGCGGCCTGGGCGACGAGCACGGCCAACAGCACCCCCACGCGCTGTTGCACCGCGACCGGGGCGCGCTCGCGTCGCACGACCCACAGCGTCACGAGCACGAGCGCGAGGAACACCATCACCGCGGTGCCGTGCACGCGCGCGACGTCGGGGATGTAGAGGTCGAGGCGCTCCACCGCGTCCTCGGGACCGCCGCCGCTGTGTGGCCCGGCGCCGGTGACGACCGTGCCCGACACGACCACCACGGCCGCGGCCGTGAGGAGCACCCGGCTCAGGCGCGTCACCACGGGTGGCACGGCGGGGCCGGGCGCCGTGTCCGGCTGCCCGGCGCGGCGATGGAGCACGAGGGCGTTGGTCAGCAGCACGAGCGACAGCAGGAAGTGCGCCATGACGAACGGCGGCTCCAGATGGAACAGCACGGTGAGGCCGCCGAGCACCGCCTGGGCGACGACCCCGGCCACCAGGCCGAGCGACAGCCACACCAGGTCACGGCGGCGGGGCACACGCAGCAGCGAGCCGAGCACGGCCAGGACCACTGCGACCGACACGAGCCCGGTGAAGGTGCGGTTGAGGAACTCGATCATGGCGTTGGCGTCGCTCGCCTCCCGGGGCGCGATCCGACCGGGAGAGCAGTTGGGCCAGTCGGGGCAGCCCAGGCCCGAGTCGGTCAGGCGCACCGCGCCGCCCGTCACGATGATCACCGCCAACATGAGCGCGGCGAAGAGCGTGATCCGCCGGTATGCACGCGGGCTCAGCTGGGGCAGGCGCATGCTCCGCGCATGGTAAGCGAGCCGTCGCGCCGGGGGCCGATCGACCATCCGACCAGTAACCTTCGCCCTCGTACGCCGCCCGACGACGAGCTCCCTGCAAGTCGCGCCGAGCAACGCGCCGTGAGACGGGCACGATGCCGGCGCCGCTTCGCACGACGCTCGCTGCTCGCGCTCCCGCTGTCGGCGCTGCTCGTCGGCGGGACCGTCGCCGCCGGCGCTCTGCTCCGGGAGGACGGTCCCCGGGCGCGCGTCGAGGCCCGCCCGACGCGCACGGCGACACGGCCGACGACGGCGGCCTCCACCCTCCCGCCGACCACCACGACGCTCCGCGACCCGCGCCGCGGGAACGGGCAGCCGGTGACGCTCGCCTTCGGGGGCGACGTGCACTTCGAGGGTGGCCTACGGGGCAAGCTGCGGGCCGACCCCCAGGGGGTCCTGGCGCCCATAGCCCCCGTCCTGGCGGCGGCGGACGTGGCGGTCGTGAACCTCGAGACCGCGATCACCGAGCGGGGAGCACCGCAGCTCAAGGAGTTCACCTTCCGCACCTCGCCCATCGCGCTCGCGGCCCTCGCCGCCGCCGGGGTCGACGCGGTGTCGATGGCCAACAACCACGCCCTCGACTACGGGCCCGACGGGCTCGCCGACTCGTTGGCCGCCAAAGCGGCGACGCCCTCGCCCGCCGTCATCGGGATCGGCGCCAGCGCCGCCGAGGCCTTCACCCCGTGGCGCCTCGACGTGAAGGGGCAACGGGTCTCGGTGATCGCCGCCACCCAGGTGCTCGAGCGCAACCTCGTCGCGAGCTGGAGCGCGACCGACACCCAGGGCGGGCTCGCCGCCGCCAAGGAGGTCGACCGGCTGCTCGCGGCGGTGCAGGCGGCCCGTCTCGACTCGGACACGGTCGTCGTCTTCGTCCACTGGGGCACCGAGGGCGAGACCTGCCCGTCCGAGGCGCAGCGCGTGCTCGGCCAGCAGCTCGTCGACGCCGGCGCCGACCTCGTCGTCGGGAGCCACGCCCATCGCCTCCAGGGCGCGGGACGCCTGGGCACCGCCTTCGTCGGCTACCGGGCTCGGCAACTTCGTTTGGTACAACGAGAGCGGGCCGGCGGGAGTCAGCGGCGTGCTCCAGGTCACCGCCACCGGCCGCGACGTCGACGCCTACTCGTGGGCACCGGCCCGGATCCGCGGCGGGGTCCCCCAGCCGCTGTCCCCGGGGCCGGCCGCCGACCAGGCGATCGCCGCCTGGGACGGCCTGCGCGGCTGCACCGGGCTGGCGCCCTAACTCCTGGTCGCGCGCCCTCACGCCGGTCGAGGGCACCTCTGAGTAGCGTCAAGCCATGCACTACGACGAGTTCGCGCTGTTCCACGAGAACGCCGAGGAGGCCGCGCTGTCCTGGCGCGGTTCCCCGGCCGTGCGGCGGGAGCAGATCGAGGTGGCGCCGGGCCGGCACGTGAGCTCGCTCGTATGGGGCACGACCGAGCCGGAGCTCGTGCTCCTGCACGGCGGCGCGCAGAACGCGCACACCTGGGACACGGTGGCGCTCGCGCTCGACCGTCCATTGGTCGCGGTCGACCTGCCCGGCCACGGCCACTCGGACCACCGCGACGACGGGCCCTTCGGTCCGGTGCAGAACGCGACCGACGTCGCGGCGGTCGTGCCCGCGCTGGCGCCCGCGGCTCGGATGGTCGTGGGGATGTCGCTCGGCGGCCTCACCGCCATCGCGCTGGCCGCTCGCCATCCCGACCTCGTGCGCAGGCTCGTCCTCGTCGATGTCACCCCCGGCGTCGACCGCGACAAGGCCGCGCCCATCGCCGCGTTCATCGCCGGCCCCGAGAGCTTCGAGAGCTTCGACGAGATCCTGGCGCGCACGATCGAGTTCAACCCGACCCGCACGGTGTCCTCCCTCCGGCGCGGCGTGCTGCACAACGCCGTGGAACGAGACGACGGGCGTTGGGTGTGGCGCTATCAGCGGCCCCGCCTGGCCGAGACCGCCGACATGCCCGACTTCGGCAGGCTGTGGGACGACGTGTCGACGATCACCGTGCCGCTGATGCTGGTGCGCGGCCGCGAGTCGGGCGTGGTGAGCGACGAGGACGTCGCCGAGCTGCGGCGCCGCCGGCCCGACGCACGCGTCGAGGTCGTCGACGACGCCGGGCACAGCGTGCAGGGCGACCAGCCGGTGGAGCTCGCCCGGCTCCTCGAGCGGTTCCTGGAAAGCTGAGGTGAGCGCCCGCGGCGCAGGTACCCTGCGCCGCAGCGAGCGAGGCAGTAGAG
>JBOGFI010000245.1:0-2323 GCA_050743365.1 Acidimicrobiia bacterium
GTGGTGGGCGTGCCGCCGCGCGGTGCGGGGGGGCCTTCGCCGGCCTCGTGACGTGCCGCGCGTCGCGACAGCCCGAGGCCGAGCGCGACCAGCAGCACCGCGAGGACGAGGATCCCGATCAGCAACAGGGTGGCGGTGGTGCTCGACACTGCGGTCACGCCTTCGGCATCTCGATGCCGGCTTCGTCGAACGCCTGCTTGATACGGGCCCGCAGCGCACGGGCGACGTTCCACTGCTCGAGCGGGCGCGTCTTGACGACCAGCCGGATCAACAGCCGGTCGACGCCGAGCTCCTCGACTCCCCAAACCTCGGGCTCGGCAAGGATCAGCGATTGGAAGGCGGGGTCGTTCCACATGTCGTCGGCGACGTGCTTGATGACCTCGGTGGCAGCCCGAATGTCGGTGGTGTACGCGACCGCGATGTCGAGCAGGGCCCGCGACCATTGCTGCGACTTGTTCCCGATCCGCTTGATCTCGCCGTTGGGGATGTGCCACACGACGCCCTCGACGTCGCGGATCCGGGTGGTGCGCAGGCTCACGCCCTCGACCGTCCCGATGGCCGGGCCGGCGTCGATGACGTCGCCCACCCCGTACTGGTCCTCGATGAGCATGAAGATCCCGGCCAGGAAGTCGCGGACGAGGCTCTGGGCGCCGAAGCCGATGGCAACGCCGATGATGCCGGCGCCGGCGAGGAGCGGCCCCAGGCTGATGCCGATCTCGCCCAGGCAGGTGAGCAGGGCGATCGTCCAGACGATGACGCTGACCACACTGCGAAGGACAGCGCCGATCGTCTGGGCCCGCTGGATGCGACGAGCACTGGGCATCTGGTCGGAGGTGTCGAGGAGCGCGAGGCCGGTCTTGCGCCGGAAGCTCGCCAGCTTCTCGTGGGTGTCGCCGGTCTCGAGGCGCCGGACGACGCGCCGGATGGCCCGCCGCGCGATCCGGACGACCAGGTAGGCGACGAGCAGGATCACGACGACCCGCAGCGGCGCCGCGAACCGGTCGGCGAACTCGGCCCAGTCGCGGTCGTCGGTCAGGCGGAAGACCGTGGAGCACAACCACGACTGCTCTCCCACGGGCCCGCACGCCTCGACTCGGGGGTCGACGGCCTGGGCGGGAGCGGTGGCGAGGACGTGCGCGAAGGCGGGCGGCACCATCGGCAGCGGACGCTACCGCGGGGCGATCGCCCCGGCGCTACCCGACGACGATCTCGTCGCCGATCCGCTCGCTCACCACCCTGCTCGAGCCACCCGGCGGCATGGACACTCCGTAGAGCACGTCGGCCGCCTCCATCGTGCGCTTCTGGTGGGTCACCACCACGAGCTGGGCCTCCTCGCGGAACTCGTGCACGAGGTCGAGGAAGCGGTGCAAGTTCATGTCGTCGAGCGCCGCCTCCACCTCGTCGAGCAGATAGAACGGCGAGGGCCGAGCCCGGAACACGGCGAAGAGGTACGCGAGGGCGGTGAGGGAGCGCTCGCCGCCCGACAGCAGCGACAGGCGCCGCACGTGCTTGCCGGACGGCCGCGCCTCGATCTCGATCCCGGTGTTCAGGAGGTCGTCGGGGTCGGTGAGCGAGACGCGCCCGGTGCCGCCCGGGAACAGCGTCGAGAACAGCGCGGCGAAGTGCTCGCTCACGTCGTCGAAGGCGGTCTGGAACACGGTGATGATCTCGCGGTCGACCGCCCGGATGATGCGCGTCAGCTCGCGGCGGCTCGCCTTCACGTCGTCGAGCTGCTGCTGGAGGAAGTTGTGGCGCTCCTCGAGCGCGTCGTGCTCCTGGAGCGCCAGCGGGTTGATCGGCCCCATGATGCGGAGCTCGCGCTCGAGCTCGCGGGCGCGTCCGGCGAGGGTGGTGCCCTCGGGCACCTCGGGCCTGGGTGCGTCCAGCGCGGCCGCCGGCTCGCAGTCGAAGTCGGCACGCAGCTTCTCGACTGCGGCTTCGAGGCGCATCCGGGTCTCGGCGTCCTGGATCTCGGCCCGCCCGACCTGCTCCCGCACGCCGGCGAGCTCCTCCTCGTGGTCGGCCCGCTCGGCGCGCAGGGCGTCGAGCCGCTCGCCCGATGCTCGTGCCGCCTCGGACTGGCGTCGCCGCTGCTCGCGGAGGCGATCGTGCAGGGCGTCGGCGGCGGTGAGGTGCTCGCGCAGTCGTCCCGACAGCTGCTGGTAGGCGCCGGCCCGGTCGAGGAGCACCGCACGGTGGCGCTCGGCGGCCGCGTGCGCCTCGGGGTCACGCGCGGCGAGGCGACTCTCGACCGCGACGAGCCGGCGGGCGAGCACGGCGCGGCGCTCCTCCAGCGCCCCGGCGCGCACCTCGAGGTCGCGAC
>JBOGFI010000246.1:0-15819 GCA_050743365.1 Acidimicrobiia bacterium
GCGCCGGGGCGCCCGCAGGGGCGCGGGGAGCCGAGAAGATGGTGCTGCGGGTCGGGGACGACGTCGGGCACGAGACGTTCGGCGAGGGCGTCGTGCTCGACGTCATCGGCGAGGACGATCGGGCCGAGGCGGTCATCCGCTTCCGCGACGTGGGCGAGAAGCGCCTGCTGTTGGCATGGGCGCCCCTCCGGAAGCTGTAAGGGACGCCCGCGTGCACAGTTACCGGGCCCGCTGCACGTGGCGCGGCTCGACCGGTGGCGGCTACGAGTCCTACGACCGCACCCACGCCGCCGCCGCGCCGCCCGCGGGCGCCGCGCTCACGCTGTCGTCGGACCCGGCGTTTCGCGGCGACCCCGCGCTCCTGAACCCGGAGCAGCTGGTGGTGCTGGCGGCCTCGTCGTGCCAGCTGCTGTCGTTTCTCGCCGTGGTCGCCCGTGCCCGCCTCGACGTGCTCGAGTACGACGACGACGCCGAGGCGGTGATGGACGAGGACGAGCCGCCGGCGCGGATCACCCGCATCACGCTGCGGCCCCGGATCGTGCTGGCCGAGGGACCGACCCGGGAGCGGGTCGAGCACCTCGTGGCGGTTGCGCACCGCGAGTGCTACATCGCCAACTCGCTGCGGTCCGAGATCGCGATCGAGCCCAAGATCGAGTTCCGCCGCGCCACCTAGATGCGTGCATGAAGCGCGCATCGCGCGCTTGAGGTACGCATCATGCGCGGGCGGGGGCGGGAAGCCGCTTGCGTAGGTCGATGATCAGGATGTCCTCGTCGGGCCCCCTCGCCGGCACCGACACCGCGAATCGCTCGAGCTCGACGCTGCGGAGTCGCTTCGCTCCGCACACGAACCGTCCCAGCTGGTCCTTCCACTTCACCGAACAGCCCGGCAGCGTGGACTGGTTGACAGCGAGCGCGGCGACCCCGCCCTCCTCGAGCGCGAAGACGATGCTGCGGTCACCGCCGAACGGGTCGGCGACGTAGAACGGACCACCGTCGCGCAGCTGCCTCTCGATGTCGGAGGCGAGCCCGGCCTCGAAGGGCTGGTACTCGCCGGGGGCATCGCCCCGCCCGGTCGCGAACAGGATGACCGCCGCCATCAACAGACCCGCGGCCACGGCAGCGGCGCCGGCGACGAGCAGCAGTCGGAGGTCGCTGCGGGCAGGAGGCACGGCCCCAGTGAATGCAGCGGCACGTGGCCGAGTCCAGTCGAGCCTGGGTATCGTGCCCCGTTGCCAGCGAGGGAGCAGTGCCCATGCAGCGGCGCTACCGCGTCGTGATCGCCAAGCCCGGCCTCGACGGCCACGACCGTGGCGCGAAGGTGATCGCCCGCGCCCTGCGCGACGCCGGCTTCGAGGTGATCTACACCGGCCTGCACCAGACCCCCGAGCAGGTGGCCGAGACCGCCCTCCAGGAGGACGCCGACGCGGTGGGGCTCTCGGTCCTGTCAGGCGCCCACCTCACCCTGTTCCCGCGCGTGATCGAGCTGCTGCGCGAGAAGGGTGTGGGCGACGTGCTCGTGTTCGGCGGCGGCATCATCCCCGATGCCGACGTCGGGCCGCTGCGGGACGCCGGTGTCGCGGCGGTGTTCACGCCGGGCACGCCGCTGCCCGCGATCGTCAATTGGCTGGAGCCGGCGCTCGACGCCCGGGAGGCCCAGCTCGCCAACTAACGAGCGAGGGAAGATGGACCTGTTCGAGTACCAGGGCAAGCAGCTGTTCGCGCGCTACGACATCCCGGTCTCGCCCGGCGAGGCCGTGACGACGGTCGACGCCGCCGTTGCCGCCGCCGACCGCATCGGCTATCCGGTGGTGGTGAAGGCACAGGTGCAGGTGGGCGGGCGCGGGAAGGCGGGCGGCATCAAGCTCGCCGGTGATCCCGAGGAGGCCCGCACCCACGCCGGCGCCATCCTCGGCATGGACATCAGGGGCCACACCGTCGGCACCCTGTGGGTCGAGAAGGCGAGCGACATCGCCGACGAGTACTACGCGTCGTTCACGCTCGACCGGGCGGCCAAGCTCCATCTCGGCATGCTCTCGGCCAGGGGCGGCGTCGACATCGAGCAGGTCGCGGCCGAGGACCCAGGCGCCATCGCCCGCCTCCACGTCGACCCCGTCGACGGGCTGAGCGAGCAGCGGTGCCGCGACTGGGTCGAGCAGGCGAGGCTCGACCCGGCCGCTCGCGACGGCACCGTCGAGATCCTGATGAAGCTGTACCGTGCCTATACCGACGGCGACGCCGACCTGGTCGAGATCAACCCGCTCGTCCTGCTGACCGATGGCCGGGTGCACGCGCTCGACGCCAAGGTCTCGCTCGACTCCAACGCCGGCTTCCGTCACCCGGAGTGGGAGGACTACGACGCGACCCAGGTGCTCGACGCGCGCGAGCGTGCCGCCAAGGAGAAGGGCCTCAACTACATCGGGCTCGAGGGAAGCGTCGGCATCATCGGCAACGGCGCCGGGCTCGTGATGAGCACGCTCGACGTCGTCAACCAGGTCGGGGGCCAACCGGCCAACTTCCTCGACGTCGGGGGTGGCGCGGGCGCCGATCTGCTCGCCAATGCCGTCGAGGTCATCAACGACGACCCCGACGTGCGGGCCATCCTCGTCAACATCTTCGGCGGCATCACGAAGTGCGACGAGGTCGCGCTCGGCATCGTGGAGGCGCTGGAGCGGGTCGACTTGCGTTCGCCGATCGTCGTGCGCCTCGACGGCACCAACGCCGCCGAGGGACGGGTCATCCTCGAGGAGCGCGCATCGGCCCAGCTGATCGCCCAGCCCACCATGCTCGACGCCGCCCGCAAGGCGGTCGAGCTCGCTGCTGGCGCCAAAGGCCAGTGAGCGCGACCAGATAGGCAGGCGTGAGCATCTTCGTCGACGAGCACACCAAGGTCGTGTACCAGGGGCTCACCGGGAGCCAGGGCCGCTTCCACGGCCTCCGCAACCGCGCCTACGGCACCCAGGTCGTGGCCGGCACCAATCCCAAGAAGGCCGGCACCGACGTCGAGGGCGTCCCCATCTTCGCCACCGTCGCCGACGCCGCCGGCGCCACCGGCGCGACCGTCTCGTGCGTGTTCATCCCCGCGCCGGGCGTCGAGCGCGCCGTGCTGGAGGCGGCCCGAGCGGGGATGGAGCTGGTCGTGGTGGTCACCGAGGGGGTGCCTGCTCACGACGAGGCCCGCTTCTACAACGAGCTGCGCCGCAACCACCCGGCGACGCAGCTGCTCGGACCGAACTGTCCCGGCATCATCTCGCCCGGCAAGTGCAACATCGGGATCACGCCGGGGGAGATCGCGCTGCCGGGCGGGCCGGTCGGCATCGTGAGCCGGTCGGGCACGCTCACCTACCAGGCGCTCCACGAGATGACCCGGCAGGGCATCGGCCAGACCACCTGCGCCGGCATCGGCGGCGACCCGGTGCCGGGTACGAGCTTCATCGACTGCCTCGGGCGCTTCGAGGCCGACCCCGACACGAAGGCGGTCATCATGATCGGCGAGATCGGCGGATCCGCCGAGGAGGAGGCCGCCGACTTCATCAAGGCGAAGATGAGCAAGCCGGTCGTCGCCTACATCGCCGGCGTCACCGCGCCGCCGGGCAAGAAGATGGGCCACGCCGGCGCCATCGTCTCGGGCAACAAGGGCACCGCCGAGGCCAAGATCGCCGCGCTGGAGGACGCCGGCTGCCGGGTGGCCCGCAACCCGACCGAGATCGGCGGCCTCATGGCGGAGGTGGTCGGGGGCCTTCGATAGGGTCTCAGAGGTGCCATCCACCGGCGTGACCATCGCCATTGCGCGGGAGCGGCGAGCGTCCCGAACGGCGCCGGCAGGTACCCTGCCGGCGAGCGAGCGCGACCAGTAGAGATGACGCAACCGCCGGGTTCTCCGCAGCCGCCGTCGTGGGCCGGGTGGAGCCAGCCGGCGGGGTCGATCTACCCGGGTGTCTCGCCCCCGGTTCAGACGACGAGCGGGCTGGCGGTGGCGGCACTCGTCACCGGCCTCTTCTTCTGGTGCTTCGTCGTGCCCGGCGTGGTCGCGGTGGTCCTCGGCTACCTCGCGCTCGAGCAGATCGCCGACTCCGGCGGCACGAAGCGCGGCCGGGGCATGGCCATCGCCGGCATCGTGCTGGGCTGGGTCGGTATCGGCCTGCTCGGCATCGCCGCGCTGGTCTGGGTGATCAGCCTGCTCGCGAGCTGAGGCCGCGCCTTCGGCGCCACTTCAGTCAGCCAGGGCGCGCTCGAGCACAGCACGGTCGTCGGCGCCGAGCTCCAGGCTCAGGGCGAGGCGCCGGCCCTCGTCGCTCATCTTGGCGAGGGTCTTGCGGACCACACCGTCCATCTTCTCGTCGTCGAGACGCGCCGACAGCTCGTGGAGCTGGGTCTCGAGGAAGACGAGGCACAGCGCATCTTCCAGCGCCTGCACGTCGGGGTCGCGGCCCAGGCCCCGCTTGCGGACGATCGACTGGACCCGCTCGACGGCCGCCGGCGCGTACCCGGCGCGCTCCAGGATCTCACCGGTGAGCTCGGAGTGGAGATCGTGGAGCGCGCGGCGCCACTTCAGGTAGCCGGCACGCCCGGCGGGATACGACTCCCTCGGGATGCTCCAGCGCCGTACGTGGTGGGCTCGTGCTGCGAGCAGCAGCTCCTCGCCGGCGTCGGGCCGGAGCCGGCGCACCCACTCGCTCGCCAGCTCGGCGTGCGCAACCTCCTTGGGCCGCTCCTCACCGCGAACGACGATCCGGTTCGGGTCGTCGGCGTTGGCGGCGTCGATGGCGGCGACGGCACGCTCGAACCGGTCGCCCCCTTCCATGCCACCAGCCTACGAAGCCGGGGCCACTGCCTCCTCGTCGTCGGGCTCTCCCAGCAGCCGGCTCAGGAACGCCGCGCCGACGACGGTGCCGGCGCCGACGAGCATCACGAAGACGGCGAAGGCGACCGCCGAGTCGTCCGGGTCGACGATGTCGCCGACGACCACGGTTACGCCGACGGTCGCAGTGAGCGCCCCGAGCCACGTCGACGCCCGCCGGTCGCGGCCCGCAGCGCCCACATAGCCGATCCCGAGGCCCACGACGACCGCGAGGATGCCGCCGCCGATGGCGCCGGCGTCCACGCCCACGATGATCGCGCCCGTGACGGCAGCCACGATCCCGCCCACCGCGAACGGTGTCGCCACCCCCTGCCGCTGTTGCCGGTCCAGCAACCACGCACCCGCGAGGTACGCGGCCCCGATGACGAGGGACACCACCCCCGCGTCGGTCTCGGCGCCCGACTCCGGGAACTCCTCCTCTTCCTCGAAGTCCTCGTCGAACGAAGTGCTCGACTCCGTCTGGATCTCGCCCAGCTCGTTCGTGCCCGCCACCTCGCCAGCGATCCAGCCCCACACGAACAGCAGGGCGACGCCGAGCAGGACCGCCCGCCCGCGTGTCGGCCCCAGGAGGTAGAGCGCGGTCAGGCTCGCCACCGACAGCAGGTAGAAGGCTGTGAGCGAGCCCGAGCTCGACTCGACCGTGATCGCGAAGAACCACAGCGACGGCGCTCCGATGACGACCGCGGCGACACAGCCCGAGCGCACCGGCCCCGGCGTCCTGAGCATCACGACCAGCGCGACCACCACGAGGAGGACACTGAGCAGGGCGCCGACCCCACCCGACCCGTCGTCCTCCGCGCTGTCGATGCCGAGCACGATCACCCCGACGGCGACGAGCGCGCCCCCGCCGGCTCCGATGGCGTGGCTCAGGAACGGCTGCGCCCGCCGCCGGCCCCGCCAGCCGAGCCGGTCGAGCCACTCGAGCACGCGGTTCGGACCGGGTGGCGGACCGGCCGGCGGGCCGGGTGGCGGACCGGCCGGCGGGCCGCTAGGGCTCGCGTGCGTCATCGAGCGGGATGTGGACGGGGCTTGGGTCAGGCCGGCGGAGGAGGCGGTGGGGGAGGCGGAGGAGGCGGAGGAGGCGGTGGTGTGCCGGCGGATCCGCCGATTCGGGGTCCCATCGCCCGTCTCGCCTCGGTCGTCATGATGATCGTTCCCACGAACGCGCCGACGGCGCCGATCAGCACCAGGTAGTAGCCGAACCCGAAGTCGGTCTCGCCCTTCTCGACGAGCAGGAAGGCGAGCGCAAGGATGGCGGAGAAGAAGCCGAGTGCCAGGAGGAGCTGGCCGTAGCCGAAGCCGAGCACGCCGCGGCCGAGGTTGGCGTTGGCGAACTTCGTCAGTGCCACGAGCCCCCCGGCGACGACCGCGAAGAGCACGATGAGGGTGGCGACCGGGAAGAGGCCCTCGCCCCACGCGCTCGTCGTGTCGTCGTCGAAGCCGGGGCCGAAGTCGACCTTGTAGAACGGCAGGAACGAGCCGATCAGGACCAGGGCGCCCCCGGCCATGACCACGATCTCGCCTGGTGTGACCTTCTTGTCCATGGCTCAAGCAGAACATGGCCTCCGGGCGATTGCAAGGATCCGCCGTCTCTGCACGCGAAACGGCCCCCGCCGGAACGGGGGCCGTTCGACGTCTCGGAGAGCTCAGGGTCGCGGCGGCGGGGCTCCTCCCGCGCCGGCGTCGGCGGGGTCGCGCATCTTCAGGGCGCCGCCGGCGACCAGGCCCAGGGCGGCGATCGTCGCCAGGAAGATCCCGATGGAACGATCGCCGTCGACCTCGAGGCCGCCAGCCCCGGCGTCGTCGCCGATCAGGAGCTTGAGGATGACGAGGACGGCGGCAATCGCGCCGAGGATCAGGTGTACCTGCCCCCAGGTGAGCGAGCCCACCGCGGGCAGCCTCGTGTCGCTGAAGCGCGTTAGGCCGATCTGGGCCACCATCGCGATGGCGAGGAGCAGCGGGATCCACCCGAACAGGAAGAAGTCGAAACCGCTCTGGTCTCCGATCTCGAAGCCCCGGAAGTCGTAGCTGAACCACGGGAAGAACAGGAAGATCAGGAAGAGGATCGCGCTGACACCGACGACCCGGTCTCCGAGGGTGAGCTTGTTCAGGTCCATGCACGGCCTCCGAGCCGATTGCGACACTGCCGATTGCGACAATGATCGAGGCGCACCCGTCTGGACGCCCGGGGAAGCTCACCACGGCATGTGGTGGATTGCAAGGACCGCGCGCTCGCTACGTGCGCGCCGGGTCCGACGGGACGAGGGCAGGCGTCGGGTAGGTTGAGCCCGTGCGGCGGATCGGGGTGCTTGCGTCGGGGAGCGGGACCATCCTCCAGGCCCTCCTGGAGGCCGACCTGCCGATCGTCGTGGTGGTCGTCGACCGGCGGTGCGCGGCGATCGGACGGGCCGAGCGGGCCGGCGTCGCCGCCGAGCTCGTCGAGCGCACCAGCTTCGGGGCCGGCTTCGACCGCCTCGCCTACACCCACCATGTGGTCGACGTCCTCGAGCGGCACGAGGTCGGCCTGGTGGCGATGGCCGGGTTCATGACGGTGCTCGAGAAGCCGATCTTCGACGCCTACCCGGACCGGATCGTCAACACCCACCCGGCGCTCCTGCCCGCGTTCCGGGGCGCGCACGCCGTCGAGGAGACGCTGGCGGCGGGGGTGAAGCTCACGGGTTGCACCGTGCACCTCGCCACCGTCGAGGTCGACGACGGCCCGATCCTCGCCCAGGAGGCCGTGCCCGTCGTGGAGGGCGACACCGTCGAGACCCTCCACGAGCGGATCAAGGAGGTCGAGCGGCATCTCTACCCGCGGGTGCTACGGGAGCTGATCGAGTGAGTGGCTCGAAGGCCTGCCAGCCCGGGTGTCAGAACCGCATTGCGCGGGAGCGGCGAGCGTCCCGAAGGGCGGCGGCAGGTATCCTGCCGCCGAGCGAGCGCGACCAGAGAAGATGAGCAAGATCCGGCGCGCGCTGCTGTCCGTATCCGACAAGACGGGCCTGGTCGACCTCGCCCGCGCCCTGCACCAGCTCGGGTTCGAGCTGGTGGCGTCGGGCAACACCGCCGCCGCCCTCCGGGAGGCGGGTGTCCCCGTCACCGCGGTCGAGGACGTCACCGGAGCGCCCGAGATGCTCGACGGGCGGGTCAAGACCCTGCACCCGCGCATCCACGGCGGCCTGCTCGCCGACCTCGGCAAGGAGAGCCACCGCGCCGATCTCGACGCCCACGGCGTCGCGCCGTTCGCCCTGGTGGTGTCGAACTTGTACCCGTTCCGAGAGGGGCCCGACGTCGAAACCATCGACATCGGCGGCCCGGCCATGGTGCGCGCCGCCGCCAAGAACTATCGGTGGGTGGGTGTTGTCACCGATCCCGCGCAGTACGACGGCGTCCTCGAGGAGCTGCGCACCAACGACGGCGCTCTGGGCGCCGAGACCCGCCGCCTGCTCGCGATCGAGGCGTTCGCGCACACGGCGGCCTACGACGCCGCCATCGTCGGTTGGCTCCAGCGCGAGGAGCCCCTGCCGCGCCATCTCGTCGTGCCGCTCGAGCGCGCTCCAGGCGAGTTGCGCTACGGCGAGAATCCCCACCAGCAGGCGGCCCGCTACCGCACGGTCGGCACGAGCAGCTGGTGGGACGGCGTGGTGCAGCACGGCGGCCTCACGCTCTCGTACCTGAATCTCTACGACACGGAGGCGGCCTGGCGGCTCGCCCACGATCTCGGTGGCGAGCCGACCTGCGCCATCATCAAGCACGCCAACCCGTGCGGCGCCGCCGTTGCCGGCGACCTCGCCACCGCCTACCGGCGGGCTCTCGAGTGCGACGAGAAGTCGGCGTTCGGCGGCATCGTGGCCCTCAACCGGCCGCTCGACGGGCTCACCGCCGAGGCGATGGTGGCGGGCCCCCAGGCCGACGTGGTGATCACCTCGCGCTACGACCCCGGCACGCTGGAGGCGCTGGCGCGGAAGCGCAAGAACACGCGCCTCCTCGAGGCGCCCGTCCCCGGCCCCGAGACGCTCGACTTTCGTCAGATCTCGGGCGGCTTTCTCGTGCAGCAGGCCCATCACTTCGCCGCCGACCGCAGCACCTGGCGGGTGGTGACGAAGGTCGAGCCCAGCGAGGAGCAGTGGCGCGATGCCGAGCTCGCCTGGCGCCTGTGCGGGCACGTGAAGTCCAACGCGATCGTGCTCGTCAGGGACGGGCAGGCGGTCGGCATCGGCGCCGGCCAGCAGAACCGGGTCGAGGCGGGCGAGATCGCGGCGCGGAAGGCCGACGGGCGCGCCAAGGGCGGTGCGTGCGCCAGCGACGCCTTCTACCCGTTCCCCGACGGCATCGAGGCGGCGGCCTCGGCGGGTGTGGCCGTGGTCATCCAACCCGGCGGCGCGATGCGCGACGATGCCAACATCGAACGCGCCGACGAGCTGGGCCTGGCCATGGTCTTCACCGGTGAGAGGCATTTCCTGCATTGATGCGACAGCGAAGGCCTGCCATCCACGGGTTCGCATCCTGCATTGCGCGGGAGCGGCGAGCGCCCCGAAGGGTGCGGAGGCGAACGTCCCGGAGGGCGGCGGACGGGTATCCCGGCCGCCGAGTGAGCCGACCAATGAAGGTCCCAGGTACCCTGCCGCCGAGCGAGCGCGACCAGAAGAGATGACTGCCCAGGTGCTGGACGGTAATGCGTTCCTGGAGGCCGTGAAGGCCGAGCTCACCGCACGCGTGAAGGCGCTCGGCGACCACGGCGTCACGCCCGGCCTCGGCACGATCCTGGTCGGCGACGACCCCAACAGCGCTGCGTACGTGCGCCGCAAGCATGCCGCCTGCGCCGAGGTCGGGATCAGCTCCTTCCACCAGGAGCTCGACGCTGGTGCCGAACAGCACGAGGTGCACGCCGCCATCCGGCAGTTCAACGAGGATCCGGACGTCGACGCCTTCCTCGTGCAGCTGCCGCTGCCGAAGGGGCTCGACGAGGAGGCGGCGCTGCGAGCGGTCGACCCCGACAAGGACGTCGACGGCCTGCACCCGGTCAACCTGGGCCGGCTGGTGATGGGCGTCGACGCGCCGCTGCCGTGCACGGCGGCGGGAATCCAGGCGCTGCTCGTGCACTACGGGGTGCCCATCGAGGGCCGGCACGTCGTGATCGTCGGCCGGGGCCTCACCGTCGGAAGGCCGCTCGCCAACCTGCTCAGCCTGAAACGGCCCGACGCGAACGCCGCCGTGACCGTCGTGCACACCGGCGTGGCCGATCTCGGGGCGTACACGCGGGAGGCCGACATCCTCGTCGCGGCCGCGGGCAGCCCGGGAATCATCACGCCCGACATGGTCAAGCCGGGCGCGGCGGTGGTGAGCGCCGGCATCACCTGGGGCGAGGGCAAGCGGCTGATCCCCGACGTCGACGAGTCGGTGGCCGAGGTCGCGGGCTGGATCACCCCCCGACTGGGTGGCGTGGGTCCCACGACGATTGCCATGCTGCTGCGCAACACCGTCCTCGCGGCCGCGCGACGGGCGCAGGGGTAGGCCGGTGCCGGGCGAGGGTCGAGGGGCCGACAGCGCGGGGAGGGCCGCGGCCGTGAGCGCACAGTTCGACACGGAGCCGTCGGCCCAACCGGTGCCCGTCGCGTGCCCGCTCTGCGGGACGGCCGCGTCGACCGAGGCGGCGCGCTGCGGCTCGTGCGGCTACCACCTGGCCGGGATCGGTGGCCGGCCCGGCCCGTTCTCACGACCGGCGCTGTGGTGGATGGCGTTCGGCCTGGCCGTCGTGTACGTGGTCACGCTGCTGGTGGTGCTCGCCGCTCGCTGAGGGGGGCGTCGGCACCCCCGGGTACGATGACGCCGCCCGAGCCGGGGAGGACCAGTGCCCGAGAAGATCACCGTCGCCGACGGCGTGCGGCGCGTGCCCGACGAGCCGATCATCCCGTTCATCGAGGGTGACGGCACCGGCGTCGACATCTGGCCCGCCGCCAGGCGCGTGATCGACGCCGCGGTCGAGAAGTCGTACGGCGGGAAGAAGCGGATCGCCTGGACCGAGGTGCTCGCGGGCCAGAAGGCGTTCGACGAAACCGGTGACTGGCTCCCCGACGCCACCGTCGACGCCTTCCGTGACCACCTCATCGGCATCAAGGGCCCGCTCACCACGCCCGTCGGTGGCGGCATCCGCAGCCTCAACGTCGCGCTGCGCCAGATCCTCGACCTGTACGTGTGCCTGCGGCCGGTGCGGTGGTTCGAGGGTGTCCCCAGCCCGGTGCTGCACCCGGAGAAAGTCGACATGGTGATCTTCCGGGAGAACACCGAGGACGTCTACGCGGGCCGAGAGCTCCAGGAGGGCACGCCCGAGGTCAAACGGCTCCTCGAGTTCCTCCTCGACGAGTACGGCTGGGACATCCGTCCCGACTCGGGCGTGGGCATCAAGCCGGTTTCGGAGACGGGCTCGAAGCGCCTGATCCGCGCCGCCATCCAGTACGCGGTCGACCGTAAGCGCACCTCGGTGACGCTCGTGCACAAGGGCAATATCCAGAAGTTCACCGAGGGCGCCTTCCGCAGCTGGGGCTACGAGCTCACCCGGGACGAGTTCGCCGACGTCGCGGTGGGCTGGGACGACTGCGGCGGCGACCCCGGGGGCAAGGTGCTGGTGAAGGACAACATCGCCGACATCACGCTCCAGCAGGTGCTGACCCGGCCCGACGAGTTCGACGTGATCGCCACCACCAACCTCAACGGCGACTACCTGTCCGACGCCCTCGCCGCCCAGGTCGGCGGCATCGGGATCGCGCCCGGCGGCAACATCAACTACGTCACCGGGCACGGCGTGTTCGAGGCGACCCACGGCACCGCGCCGAAGTACGCCGGACAGGACAAGGTCAACCCCGGCTCGGTGCTGCTGTCGGGCGTGATGATGCTCGAGCACCTGGGCTGGCAGGACGCCGCCGACGCGATCGTGGCCGGGCTGGAGGCGACCATCGCCGAGAAGATCGTCACCTACGACTTCGCCCGGCTCATGGAGGGCGCGACCGAGGTGAAGACCTCGGAGTTCGCCTCCGCGGTCATCGAGCGCATCTGATTCCGTAGAGCTCTCGTGGTCCTCGCCGAGCTCAACGTCCGCCACACCCGACGGCACATGCCCACCCGGCGGGTCGCGCTCGGTGACCACTACCTGCCGACCAGCGGGCCCGCGTACGGCGCCGCCCTGCTGGGGGCCGTGGCGGCCGACAGCGTGCTCGGGCTCGACTTCGAGCAGCACGATCTCCTTGCCCGCTTCCTCGACGACGCCCGCGCCGGACTGTCGGTGCCCCGCATCGCGCTGCGATACCGGCTCCAGACCGACGTGCACGGCCTCGACCGCTCGCGCCACCGCATCCTCGGTGAGGGCGCGCTGGAGGGCGGCGCCGGCCGGGCCCGGGTCGTGCTCGAGCTCGACGTGCACGGCCGCGCCGCCCCCCAGCTGATCGGCGCGGTCATGGCCGCGGCGGCAATGCCGCCCTCCGGCCGCCGGGTCGCCTTTCGGGCGATCGAGGTCGCGCTGTCCCGCCCCGGGGTGTTGCCCGAAGGTCTCGAGGTCCGGCGGCTGCACGAGGGCGTGCCGGGCGTCCGGCCGTTCGCGCCCGGGTTCGGGCGCAACGGTGTCCGCCCACCCGTCGACCGGTGGCGAAACGTGCCCGCCGAGCGGCGCTGGGCGATGGAGGTGCTCGGCCTGGGGGCGGAGATGAGCGTCGAGCGCGACGACGTGCAACGCCGCTTCCGCCGCCTCGTGCGCGTGGCCCACCCCGACCACGGCGGTGTGGCGACCGGCGCCGCCGAGCGCATCGCCGAGCTCGCCGAGGCACGGGAGCTGCTGCTGGCGGCGATCTCGTCGACCGGCTCTGCTCGCGGGTAGCTTCCCGGCTTATGAGACCGGAGCGAAGCGGAGCCGTGCTCGGATGAGCGGGACGGCGGAGCGGAGCGACCCATGAAAAAGGTCACGGTGGTCGGGTGCGGGTTCTACGGCTCCACCACCGTCCAGCGCATCGCCGAGTCCGACTACGTCGACGAGGTGGTGATGACCGACATCATCGAGGGAAAGCCCCAGGGCCTCGCGCTCGACATGATGCAGAGCCGGCCGATCGAGGGCTTCGATACCCGCGTCGTCGGGACGAACGGCTACGACGAGACCGCCGGCTCCGACGTATGCGTGATCACCGCCGGGCTGCCCCGCAAGCCGGGCATGAGCCGGATGGACCTGCTCGAGGTCAACGCCAAGATCGTGTCCGACGTCACCCGGCAACTCGTGGCCGGCTCACCCGACGCCGTCATCATCGTGGTGTCGAACCCACTCGACGAGATGACGATGCTGGCCTCGATCGTCAGCGGCCTCTCGAAGGAGCGGGTCATGGGCCAGGCCGGCATGCTCGACACCGCCCGCTTCAAGCACTTCGTGGCCGAGCACCTCGGCGTGTCGCCCCGTCGGGTAAGGGCGGTCACGCTGGGGAGTCACGGCGAGACGATGGTGCCGGTGCCGAGCCTGGTCGAGGTGGACGGCAAGCCCTTGAGCGAGCTGGTGGAGGAGGAGCTCGTCGACGAGTTCGTGCAGCGCACCCGCGACGGTGGCGCCGAGATCGTGGCCTACCTCAAGACCGGCTCCGCCTACTACGCGCCGAGCAGCGCGGCGGCGAAGATGGTCGAGGCGGTGGTCGAGGACACGAAGGCCGAGATGCCCGTGTGCACCTGGCTCGACGGGCAGTACGGGATCTCCGACGTGTACCTGGGTGTACCGGCGAAGCTGGGCCGGGGAGGGGTCGAGGAGATCGTCGAGCTGCCACTCACCGACGGGGAGCTCGCCGCGCTCCGGAACGCAGCCGACGCGGTCCGGGCCAAGCAGGCCGACGTCGCCCAGCTCGCGTAGATGCGTCGGTGGACCACCGTATTGGTCGTCCAGGAACGCATCGAGGGGACGACCTGCGGTGGTGGCGCCAGCAGTCGCCGATCGGCGATCTCACCGTGCTCGTGGGCGACGAGGGTGTCCGGCGGATCGTGCTCGGGCCCTACCAGTTCTTCGACGTCGACGCGGCGCCCGGACGCGACGACGAGGTCGCGGCCGAGCTCGACGAGCACTTCGCCGGGAGGCGGCGCCATTTCACGGTCCCCGTCGACCTGAGCACCGTGGCCGCTCCCTTCCACCGGAGCGTGCTCGAGACCCTGCGACGCGAGGTGCCCTGGGGCGAGACGGTGGCGTACGGGGAGCTGGCCGTCATGGCGGGGCGGCCCGGCGCCGCCCGCGCCGCCGGCTCGGCCTGCGGCGCCAACCCGGTCCCGATCCTCGTCCCGTGCCACCGGGTGGTGGCGGCCTCGGGCATCGGCGGCTACGGCCCCGCCGGTCTCGGCACCAAGCGCGCCCTGCTCGCCGTCGAGGGCGTCGAAGTCGGCTGAGCTGCGCGCGTCAACGCGAGATCGCGATGCCACACCCGGCTATGGGGTCGGGCCGGTCTCGCCCTGCCCCGCGGGCTGCTCCGCCGGCTTGACCGCCGGCTGCTGCTCGGGCTCGGGGGCGGCGAGCCCTAGCTCGGAGCGCAGCTCGCTGAGGCGCGCCTGTGCCTCGGCGCTCATCTGTGCCTGCTCGACCTCGAGCATCTTGCTCTCGACGTCGGCGCCCGCGAGATCGGCTGTGCCCTGGGCGCGGGCGAGCCGCCGCTCGATCTTCTCGCGTACCTGCTCGAACGTAGGTACGTCGTCGCCGATGGTGGCGTTGAGCTGCGCCATGGCCTTGTTCATCTGCTCCTGCATCTTCGCCTGGTCGAGCTGGCTCAGGAGCTGCTCGCGCTCGGTCAGCCTCTTCTGGAGCGCCTGGGAGTTCTGTGTCACCGCCTGCTTCGCGTGGTCAGCCGCCTGCGTGGTCTCGAGGAGCTGCTTCTTGAGGTCGGCGACCTCCTTCTCGAGCGCGATGAGCCGGTTGGCGAACTGCTCCGCCGCCTGGTTGTAGTTCCCGGCCTTGTCGGCCTTTCCGCCCCGGGCGGCGTCGTCGGCGAGCAGCAGCGCCTGGCGGGCCGACGCATTGGCCTTCTCGAACTCCTCGACGGCGCGGTCGAGGCGCATCTGCGTCTGCTTCTGGTTGGCGATGACGTTCGCGGCCTGCTCGGTGAGCCGCCGGTGCTGCTCCTGGCCCTCCTGGATCGCCTGCTCGAGCTGGACCTTGGGGTCGGCCGACTCCTCGAGCTTCCCCGACAGCCTCGCCGCCAGGTACTTCCACCATCTGCGCAGGGCCTTGAGCATGACGGTGATCCTACGCGGTTCCGGTCGTGCCCTCGCCGTGTGCCCGGAGCCGGCCTGGTCCCTGCACGCCTCGCGAGGCCCGGCCCGCCTCCTCCAGGGCGACGCGCAGCGACTCCATCTCGCCCACGAGCGTCTCGACGTCGCCACCCAGGCCGCCGAGCTCGGCCACGTCATCGGCCCGCAGCGACAGCTCGACGGCGCGGGCCACCGCCTCGTCGAGCCGGGCGTCGAGCAGGCTGAGCCGGTCACGCGCGTCCTGGGCGACCGCGGCCAGCCGGTCGGCCGACGCCACCTGGGCCTCGAGCGCCTCGATCGTCTGCACCTGGTTGGCGTCCACGCCGGCCTGCTCGGCCGCATCGGCGAGGTGCTCGCCGGCGCCCTGGGCCCGTGCCAGCTCGCGGCGCGCGCCGTGCGGGAGCGTGTCGACGAGGGCCGTGAGCTGGGCCCGCGCCGCGTCGGCGTCGAGCGAGCTCAGACCGCCTTCGAGAGCTGCGCCCCGGCGGGCCACCCGGTAGCACTCGTGGACGCCCTGGTCGATGCGCGCCCCGATCTCGGTGAGCCGGTCGCGCAGCGGGCCGGCAGTCGCGCTGGACAGCGCCCGCCGGTACCGGCGCTGGGCGTCGAGCGCCTCCCGGACGAAGTGCCGCCACGGCTCCGAGAGGCTCGCCAACTCGATGCGCGGGTCTCGCGGCGGCCGGCGGGGGAGCCCGAACGCGACCCGGGCC
>JBOGFI010000247.1:0-6329 GCA_050743365.1 Acidimicrobiia bacterium
GCGGGGAGCTCGCCGGGACCGGCGACCGAGGCCGCCGGCCGAGCGGCGCCCAGAGGGCGAGCGCCAGCCCGAGCACGAGGCCCACCACCGGAAGGACGGTGAGGGCGGAGCTGTTCAGCGGCAAGGCACCGAAGGAGAGCAGCGTGACGCCGAGGAAGAGGCCCATGAGGAGGCCGGAGATCGTCCCGAGGACCGGCCGCCCTCGCCGCCTCATCACGCGCCTCGGGCCCGGGGCCGGGCCGCGATCACGACGCCCGCGGCCGACAGGGCGGTGATGACGAACGCCACCGGGCCGGCGGGGCTGCTGAAGAAGCCGCCCTTCACCTTCAGGGTGACCGAGCCCTCGCACCTGGGCAGGCCCGCGTCCTGGTGGAACCCGCTCACCTCGACCTCGTAGCCGCGGGGTGTGAACACGGGGAGGTCGTAGCTGTAGGTGTCGGACTTCTCGATCTTGTCGGCGTCGGGATCGCTCCAGTTCCCCGGCTCGAAGTCGGGAAGCGGGAAGGGCAGGTCGACCTTGACCTCTCCCGAAACCTCGCGCGGCGGCGTGGCACCCGCGACCGTCCCTGTGTACCTGACCTTGTCCTCGGGCTCGATCTCGATGGTGCCGCTCGCCGTCTTGGCGTCGACCGTGACCTTGCTCTCCACGAACTGCCCCGAGGCCTCGCATGGCCCCGAGAGATCGGCCGACGCCGGCCCCGCGGACCACGCAATCGCGGCGGCGGCGAGCCCGACCATCGACACCACCCGGATGGGTCGTCCCAAGGCCCTGCCTCCCCGGCTCGCATTCCGGCCGCAGGTTTCATACTCCTCGTCCGCCACCTCGTCAACGACCCGGGGATCAACCACGCCCGACAACCCGGTCGGTAGGGTCGACCCACGATGGCTCGGTGGGTCCCGCGTCTGGCGGTGGTGGTCGTCACGCTCCTCGTCGCCGCGACGGTCGCGCTCGTGCTGGCGAGCCGGCCGAAGCTGGAGGGTGACCGCGACCGGGTGGCCGAGCGCTGGACGCCGCTGCGAGGACCGCTGGCCGAGCGCTACGACGAGCTGGACGGCGTGCTCGACGAGCTGCGCGCCGCTGGTGGCGGCGAGCGCGACGTCGCCCGCGAGCTCGACCGGTCGCTGAGGCGCTGGAACGAGCTGCGCGACGCGTCGAATGCGGACGCGGACACCGACGCCGAGGCCCGCACGGCCAACGAGCTGGAGGGCCTCGCGGGGCGCGTGCGGGCGACCGTGGCCGCTTCGGCGCGGCTCGGCGATGCGCAGCCGATCCAGGAGGCGCTGGACGCGTTCGCACTCGCGGCACCGCCGGAGACGGCGGTCAGCGCGTACAACGACGCCGCCCGGGACTACCAGGAGACGCGTGAGAGCCTGCGGTACGGCACCGTGGCCCGTGTGCTCGGTTACGACGCCCGCCCTGCGCTCGCGCTCGCCCGTCCCTAGCCCACCGTCGTCAGCGGGCCGCGGCTATCGCGACGCGCCGAGCAGGCCCTCGTTGGCGCGCTCGATACGGGCGACCTCGCCCACGGGGGCGACGCGCCAGAAGCAGCGCAGGCTGGCGTCCCAGTCGGCGAGCATGCCGCCGGCGCGCGGCGAGCCGGTGAGCTCGCGGTGCCGCTCGACGAGGAATCGCAGCTCGGCCGCCTGGGCGTCGTCCCCGACCTTCGACGCCTCGACCAGCTGCGGGTTGAGGCGCGAGGCGAGCAAGCCGTCGGGGTCGTACACGAACGCCTGCCCCCCGGTCATGCCGGCTCCGAGGTTGTAGCCGAAGTCGCCGAGGATCACGCACGTGCCCCCGGTCATGTACTCGCAGGCGTGGTCGCCGGTGCCTTCCACGACCGCGGTGGCGCCGCTGTTGCGCACCGCGAAGCGCTCGCCTACCCGGCCGGCGAGGAACACCTGCCCGGCGGTCGCGCCGTAGAGCACCGTGTTCCCTGCCAGCACCGGGTCACCGACGTCGTCTACCGGGGGCCGGACCACGATGCGGCCGCCGCCCTGCCCCTTGCCGAGGTAGTCGTTGGCTTCGCCCACGAGCTCGAGCGCGATCCCGTCCGCGATGAACGCCCCGAAGCTCTGGCCTGCCGAGCCCGTGAAGCGTGCGGTGACCGACCCCGGGGGCAGGCCGTCGCCCCACTCGAGGCCGATCGCGCCGCCGAGCGACGCACCCACCGTGCGGTCGGCGTTCGTGATGTCGTACTCCAGCTCGAGCTCGCCGCCCTCCCAGAGCGCGGCGAAGGCGTCGCTGAGTAGCCGCTCGTCGAGCGCCGAACGCGGCCGCTGGATCGGCACGTGCGCGACGAACCGGCGCGGCGCGGCCTGGTCGGCCGGCGCCACCAACAGCGGCGACAGGTCGAGCGCGTCGGCGCGGGCGTCGCCCGCGGTGCGCTGGCGCAACAGCTCCACGCGACCGATCGCATCGTCGAGCGAGCGCAGGCCGAGCGGCGCCAGCAGCTGCCGGACCTCCTCGGCCACGAACAGGAGGTACTGGGCGACACCCTCGGGTGTCCCGCTGAACTTCGCCCTCAGGTTGGGTCGCTGCGTCGCCACCCCGGTGGGACAGGTGTCGCGGTGGCAAGCTCGGACCATGATGCAGCCCTCTGCCATCATGGCGGCGGTTCCGAAGGAGTACTCGTCGGCGCCGAGCAGCGCGGCTACGAGCACGTCTCGTCCCGTACGGAAGCCGCCGTCGACGCGGACGCGGACGCGGTCGCGAAGGTGGTTCTCGATGAGCGCCTGCTGCGTGTCGGCGATGCCCAGCTCCCAGGGCATGCCCGCGTGCTTGATCGACGAGAGCGGCGAGGCGCCCGTCCCGCCGTTGTTGCCCGAGATCTGCACCACCTCGGCCAGAGCCTTCGTCACGCCCGCGGCGATCGTGCCGACGTTGTCCTCGGCGACCAGCTTGACCGACACCTCCGCAAGCGGGTTGACCTGCTTGAGGTCGTAGATGAGCTGGGCGAGGTCCTCGATCGAGTAGATGTCGTGGTGGGGCGGCGGCGAGATCAGCCCCACCCCGGGCTGCGTGTGTCGCAGCCGCGCGATCTCGCCGCTGACCTTGTGCCCGGGGAGCTGACCGCCCTCCCCCGGCTTCGAGCCCTGGGCGATCTTGATGTTGAGCTCGTCGGCGAACGCGCAGTACTCGGGGGTCACGCCGAAGCGGCCCGACGCGATCTGCTTGATGCGTGAGTTGCGGTCGCGCGCCGTCCGGCGGGTACGGAAGCGATACGGGTCTTCGCCGCCCTCGCCGCAGTTGCTGCGCCCGCCGATCATGTTGAGGGCGATCGCGAGCGTCTCGTGGGCCTCCTTGGACAGCGCGCCGTGAGACATCGCCCCGGTCGAGAACCGCTTCGTGATCTCGTCGGCGGGCTCGACCTCGTCGAGCGGTACCGGGTCAGCGGCCGGCACGATCTCGAGGAGGTCGCGCAGCTCGGTGACCGGACGCGACTCCACCAGCTCGCGGAACGCGTCGTACAGCTCGCTGCGGCCCTCACCCACGGCCCGCTGGAGGAGGTGGGCGGCGCGTAGCTCGGCCGGGTCGGGTGACGGCAACGGCTCCTCCCTCGTGCCGGGAGCCTCACCGTTCCCGTCGAGGATGAGCACCTTCCCCTGATCCTCCGGCGGGGCGGGCTCGAGGCGGTCGAGCTCCTCGCCGTCTTCCCCGTCAGCGGCGGCGATGACCCCGGACGCCGCCTGGAGGGCGTCCACCACATCGGGGTTGTTGGCGTGGTACTCGCCGCCGCGCTTGCGGAACCGCACCCAGCCCGGCTCCTCGAGCGTGGCCTCCTCGCCCTCGAAGCCGGCGGCGTGGCGGGCCAGCACGTCGGCGCCCAGCACCTCGAAGCCGACCCCGCCCACGTTCGACGCCGTGTCGCGCAGGCACAGCTCGACAACCTCGGGGGCGAGGCCGAGCGCCTCCGAGATCTGGGCGGCGCGGTAGCCGTCGACGGTGGAGATCCCCATCTTGGAGAAGATCTTGAGCACGCCGTCCTCGAGCGCCGCCTGCAGCTGCGTCTGCGCTGCCGACGAGTGCAGCTCGCCGAGCTGCCCCTCGTCGGCCATGGCCGCCACGGTCTCGAGCGCCAGCCGCGGGCAGACGGCGTCGGCGCCGTAGCCCACAAGGCATGCGAGCGCGTGCACGTCGCGGGCGTCGCCGCTGTCGACGACGATCGACGTGTCCTGGCGAACGCGCTCGGCGATGAGACGGTGGTGGACGGCACCGGCGGCGAGCAGCGACGGGATGGGTGCGCGGGCCTCGCTCACGGCCGCGTCGGAGATCGCGAGGATCGCGGCGCCACCGGCGACGGCGTCGACGGCCTCGGCCGCGAGTTGGTCGAGGGCGCGCTGGAGGCCGGCGGGCCCGTCCCCTGCGGCAAACGTGGCGTCGAGGCGCGCCGCGGGGAACGGCGATCGCTGCGGGTCGAGCAGCGCCTCCACCGCCGACGGGTACAGGAAGAAGGTGGGCAGCTCGAGCAGGCGGCAGGCATCGCCGCGCTCGCTCAGCAGCGGCCGGCGCGGCCCGAGACAAGTGCGCAGCGACATCACCAGCCGCTCCCGGAGGTGGTCGATCGGCGGGTTGCTCACCTGGGCGAAGCGCTGCTTCAGATAGTGGAAAAGCGGCCGGGGCCGCGTCGCCACGGCCGCGAACGGCACGTCGTCGCCCATTGAGAACGTGGGCTCCTTGGCGTCGGTGGCCATGGGCTTGAGCACCATCGCCACCTCCTCCTTGGTCACACCGAAGGCAGCCTGACGGCGCGGCAGCTCCTCGTCGCCCGGCATCAACTCGACCGGGTAGCCGATGCTGAATGGTCGCAGGCCGTCGCGGGCCCACTGCGCGAACGGAGCGCGGCGCGCGAGCCACGTCTTGACACTCGCGTCGGTCTGCACACCCTCCTCGGGGTCGACGCAGAGCATGTCGCCCGGGCCGAGCCGGCCGCGCCTCACGCTCCCCCGCCCGGTCACCGGCACCGCGCCGACCTCCGAGGCGCACACCACGAGGCCGTCCTCGCACACCTGCCACCGCAGCGGGCGCAAGCCGTTGCGGTCGAGAGCGGCGCCCACCCGGTGGCCGTCGGTGAAGATGAGCCCCGCGGGCCCGTCCCACGGGTCGGTGAGGCAGGCGTGGTAACGGAAGAAGTCGCGCACGCCTGGTGGGAGGTCGCGCTGACCCTCCCACGCCTCGGGCACGAGCATGGCGACCGCGTGACGCACGTCGCGGCCGCCGTGGACTAGCAGCTCGACGGTGGCGTCGAGCTTGCCGGAGTCGGAGCCGGACGGGTCGAACAGGGGCCGGAACAGCTCCTCTGGCCCCAGGCTGGCCTCCTCCGTCCCCAGCCGGCCGCGCGCCGCCATGCGGTGCTCGTTGCCCATCAGCGTGTTGATCTCGCCGTTGTGGCACAGGTTGCGGAACGGCTGCGCCCGCTCCCATGCCGGGCTGGTGTTCGTGGAGAAGCGGCTGTGGAAGATCACGAACGGCGCGACGAAGTCGGTGGCCTCGAGATCGGGGTAGAAGCCGGAAAGCCGGTCGCTGATCACGAGCGCTTTGTAGTTAACGGTGGCAAACGACCAGCTGGCGAAGTAGTGCCGCACCCCCGCGTCGCGGCAGCAGGCCTCGGCCCGGCGCCGCGCCCGGAACGCACGTCGTTCCGACTCGACATCGTCGACGTCGTCGGGACGGAGCACGATCCCGTGGAGTAGGGCGGGCAGACCGGCCCGCGCCTGGGCACCGATTTGCGCTTCGTCGATCGGCACCTCACGCCATCCGGCGAGCTCGATGCCTTCCTCCTCGCACGCGGCCGCCACCGCGTCCTGCGCCGATCGCCGGGCGGCCTCGTCGTGAAGATCGAGGAAGGCGGAGACGATACCGAGGCGCGCCGGCTCGAGGTCGCGGCCGAGCGCGTCGCGCCCGACCCGGGCGAAGAACTCCCGGGGCATCGGGGCCAGGATCCCGGCGCCGTCGCCCGAGAGCCCGTCGGCGGCGATCGCCTGCCGGTGACGCACGCAGGCGAGTCCCGTGAGCGCGAGCTCGACGATCTCGCGGCTGCGCCCGCCACCCGCGTCGGCCACGAAGCCGATGCCGCAGGCGTCGATCTCCGCGCGGCGAGGGCGTCGGCGCTCACGGTCGGGCACAGAGTCTCCTCGCTCTGACGGCGCCGCTCGGGCGGAGGGCGGTGGAGCGAGGCGGGAACACGCGCCTCGCCCGGGTCGGATTGGGGGCGACGGCGCTGTCGCGATCGTCAGGATAGCCCAGCCCCGCCCGCTCGAATGCGTTTTCTCCTTCGCGCGCTAAGAGGCGACCGGCCGCGCCGCAGGTACCCTGCGGCGCAGGTCGCCGG
>JBOGFI010000248.1:0-12802 GCA_050743365.1 Acidimicrobiia bacterium
GCCGACCGGATAGGTGACGACCCGGACGCGGATGCCCGCATCGCGGGCGAGCGCCTCGGTGAGACCGACCGCGCCCACCTCGGGGTCGGTGAACACGACGCGCGGGACGGTGCGGTGGTCGGCCCACGCCTCGACCGTCTTCCCGAGGATGGCGTCGGTCGCGATGCGGGCCTGGTACTTCGCCATGTGGGTCAGGAGGGCACGGCCGTTGCAGTCGCCGATCGCGTAGAGCCAACCCCCGCCGACCCCGGTTGCCCGCAACCGGTCGTCGACCTCGATTGAGCGGCCGGGCTCGAGCCCGACGGTCTCGAGCCCGATGTCGGCGGTGAGAGGCCGTCGTCCGACCGCCACGAGCAGCTCGTCGCCGGTGATCGAGCGGCCGTCCTCGAGGGTGACGGTGACCGGGCCGTCGCTGCCCTCCCGGCCGGCGGCGGTCATCTTCGTCCCGGTGATGACGTCGATCCCCTCAGCGTGGAACGCGGCCCGCAGCTCCTCCCCGGCGAAGGGCTCCTCGTTCGGCACCAGCCGGTCGAGCGCCTCGATCACCGTCACCTCGGCGGCACCGAGGCGCCGCCAGGCCTGCGCCATCTCGACGCCGACCACGCCGCCGCCCAGGACCAGCAGGCGCCGGGGGACCTCCTTGGCCGAGGTGACGGCCCGACTGTCCCACGTGCGGATCTCGCGCAGGCCGTCGATGGGCGGGATCGCGGCGGCCGAGCCCGTGGCGACCACCACTGCGATGCGGGCGGTGAGCCGCCGGGTCGAGCCGTCGGCGGCCTCGACCTCGACCGTCCGCTCCCCGGCCAGGCGACCGTACCCGCGCACGAGCGTCCCGCCCTCGCCCTCGAGCCACTCGACCTGGCTCGTGTCGTCCCAGACGCTGGTGATCCGGTCCCGCCGTTCGAGAGCCGCCGCCACGTCGATCCGGCCGGTGACGGCCTCACGGGCGCCGGGCACCCGGCGGACCGCCTCGAGCACCGCCCCGGGCCGCAGCAGCGCCTTGCTGGGCATGCACGCCCAGTACGAGCACTCGCCGCCGAGGAGCTCGGCCTCGACGACGGCGATGGACAGCCCGCACCCGGCGCAGCGCCCGGCGATGCTCTCGCCCGCAGGGCCGCCCCCGATCACGATCACGTCAAAGGTGTCGCTCGTCATGACCGGACAGTCTGCTACCAGGTCGCCACGTTTCGCGGGCGTGCTTACGATTCCCGAAACTGGCCTGGGCCCGGGTTACGTCCTCGACCCGGTGAGGACAAGAATGGTGCTCACAACCCGAGGTGACCGCGATGGCGACCAAGATCGACGACCGGCCGGAGGCGCCGGGACCCGAGCCCCGCCGGAGGCCGCGGCGCAGCTGGGGGAACCGGGTCCTGGCGGCGCTGCCCGCGGTCGCCTTCCTGGCGACGTTCGGGTACTTCTTCGTCGACAACAACGAGGAGGCCCGCAGCGTCCTCGAGAGCGGCCGGGGCCTGCTCACCATGGCCGCGCTCTTCGTCGGGTACGTCGTGCTGGCGTTCGCCCTCCGTCGGTTGGTCCGCTGGGCCTGGGTCGCGCCACTGGTGCTCACCGCGGTGATCCTGGCCTTGGCGGCGTGGATCGTCCGGCCCTACTACGTCGACGAGACCGACAACACCCGCCTCGTGAAGGAGGAAGTGAGGGACGCCTCCGAAGTCGAGGCCGAGGCGGAGGCGCCCGCGCCGCCCGCGTCGGGCGAGGCCCCGGCTCCGCCGCCCCCGGCCGAGCCCGTCCGCATCGCCGCCGGGTCACTCCAGGGGTTGGCAGGCCACGACGCGTCCGGCGGCGCGAGCCTCATCCGCCAGCCCGACGGGTCGTTCGTCGTGCGGTTCGAGAGCTTCGACATCGAGGGCACGCCCGCCCCGCACGTCTACCTGATCGAGGGCACCGATCAGCGCAACCCGGGCGGCCTCGACCTCGGCGACCTACGCGGCAACGTGGGCGACGGGTCCGACTACGCGGTTCCCGCCGGCGCCCAGCCGGCGGCCGGCTGGACGGTCCTGGTCTGGTGCGACAGCTTCTCGGTGCCGATCACGAACGCCACCCTGACACCCTCCTGATCTAACACCCGGCGCGCGCGAGCCGTCCCCTAGCATGCGAGCGTGGCGCGCATCGGATTTCTCGGACCTCACGGCACGTACGCGGAAGAGGCGCTTCTCACCCAACCCGATCTCTCCGCGGGTGAGCAGGTCGCGTTGCGCTCGGTCCCCGACGTGATCACCGCGGTCGAGCGGGGCGACGTCGAGCTCGGGATCGTGCCGATCGAGAACTCGATCGAGGGCACCGTGACCGTGACGCTCGACACCCTCGCGTTCGACACCGATCTCCTCGTTCAGCGCGAGATCGACCTGCCCGTGTCGCTCAACCTGTGCGCCCGGCCCGGCACGAGGCTCGGCGACGTGACCACCGTGCTCTCGCACCCGAACCCGCTGGGACAGTGCCGGGTGTGGTTGACCCGCAAGCTGCCCGACGTCGAGACCGTCGCGACCAACTCCACCGCCGAGGCGGCGGAGCAGGTCGCGAGCTCCGAGCGGCCCGGGCTGGCGTCGATCGGCCCCGCGCGCGGCGCGCGGCTTCACGGCCTCGAGCTGCTGGCCACCGAGATCGAGGACCACCCGGAGAACCAGACCCGCTTCGTCCTCGTCGGCCACGGCGTCCCCGCGCCGACCGGCCACGACAAGACGTCGATCGTCTGCTTCCAGCGGGAGGACCGGCCCGGCTCGTTGCTGGCGATCCTCCAGGAGTTCGCGGCCCGCGCCATCAACCTGACCAAGCTCGAGTCGCGCCCCACCAAGCGGACCCTGGGCGACTACTGCTTCTTCATCGACTTCAGCGGCCACGTGGTCGACGAGCTCGTCGCCGACTGCCTGCGCAACCTGCGGGCGAAGCAGGCGGAGGTGAAGTTCCTCGGGTCGTACCCGGTGGCCGGGGAGGCCGACGCCCACGCCCGGCGGGAGGCGGCCGGCCGGGCCTGGCGCGACGCCGGCGAGTGGATCGACGACCTGCGGGAGCGTGTGCGCCCGCAGGGCGACGTCACGTGATCGACCTGCGTCGACTGCGCGAGGAGCCGGAGTACCGAAGGGGCATCGAGCGCAAGCAGGTGGGCGAGGGCCTGCTCGACGAGGTGCTGGCGGCAGACGAGGCGCACCGGCGCTTGCTCACGGAGGTCGAGGACCTGCGAGCGCGCCAGAACGCGGCGTCGAAGGAGATCGCGAACGCGTCACCCGACGAGCGCAAGGCCCGGATCGGCGCCGCGGCGGCGCTGAAGGACGAGCTGGCGACCAAGGAGCTGGCGCTGACCGAGGCCGCGGCGGCGCTGCGCCAGCTGACGCTCCAGGTGCCCAACCCGGCGCACGAGTCCGTGCCCGACGGGGCCGAGGACGACGCCGAGGTCGTGCGCGTCGTGGGCGAGCCCGGCTCGGCGCCGCCGCTCGACCACGCCGCCTTCGGGGAACGTCTCGGGTTCGTCGAGACGGCGCATGCCGTCGAGCTCAGCGGGTCGCGCTTCGCGTACCTCCTGCGGGAGGCCGTCCTCGTCGAGCTCGCCCTGGTGCAGTGGGTGATGGGGAAGCTGGCAACGGGTGGCTTCACGCCGGTCGTCCCGCCCGTCCTCGTGCGCGAGCAGGCGATGGAGGAGGCCGGGTTCTTCCCCACCGACCGCCATCAGGTGTACGAGGTCGACGGCGGCGAGCTGTTCCTCGTGGGTACGAGCGAGATCCCGCTGTCGGGGATGCACCGGGGCGAGATCCTCGACGAGGAACGGCTGCCGCTTCGCTACGGAGGCTTCTCCTCCAACTTCCGGCGGGAGGCCGGCACCTACGGCAAGGACACGCGTGGCATCTTCCGGCTCCACCAGTTCGACAAGGTGGAGATGTTCTCGTTCGCCCATCCCGACCGGTCGTGGGAGGAGCACGAGGCGCTGCTCGCGATCGAGGAGTCGATCGTCGGCGAGCTCGGCCTGCCGTACCGCGTGGTGAGCATGGCCTCCGGCGACCTCGGCCCGGCCGCGGCCAAGAAATACGACATCGAGGTATGGCTGCCTTCGGAGGGGCGCTACCGCGAGCTCACGTCGTGCTCCAACTACACCGATTACTCCGCTCGCAGGCTCGGCACGCGGCTGCGGGCCGATGGAGGCACGCGTCTCGTGCACACGCTCAACGGGACCGCCTGCGCGATCGGGCGGACCCTCGTGTTCCTGTTCGAGCACTGCCAGCGGCCCGACGGGTCGTTCACGGTGCCCGACGTGCTCGTACCGCTGTGCGGCTTCGACCGGGTCGGCCCCCGAACCTGAGCCGATCTTCACGTACCCTCGTTGCCGGAGGGGTGCCGGAGCGGCCGAACGGGACGGTCTTGAAAATCGTTGAGGCGCGAGCCTCCGTGGGTTCGAATCCCACTCCCTCCGCCACTCGCTCCGCTGCCGCCGGGCCTGACGCGGCGCGGCGCGCGCGTACGCTCGCTCGCCATGACCGTCGATCGCGTCTGGTGGAAGGACGGCGTCCACTACCAGATCTACCCCCGGTCGTTCGCCGACTCCGACGGCGACGGCGTGGGCGACCTGCGCGGCATCATCGGCCGGCTCGACCACCTGGCCTGGCTCGGGGTCGACGGAGCGTGGCTGTCGCCGATCACGGTGTCGCCCGACGCCGACTGGGGCTACGACGTCGCCGACTACACCGGCGTGCAGCCCGTGCTCGGGACCCTCCACGATGTCGACGAGCTGATCACTGAGGCCTCGAAGCGGGAGCTCGAGGTCATCCTCGATCTCGTCCCCAATCACACGAGCATCCAGCACCCGTGGTTCGCGGAGGCGCGCTCGTCGCGCGACAACCCGAAGCGCGACTGGTACGTGTGGGCGGATCCCAAGGTCGACGGGTCGCCGCCCAACAACTGGGTCAGCAGCTTCGGCGGGCCGGCGTGGACGCTCGACGAGGCGACCGGCCAGTACTACCTCCACAACTTCACGCCCGGTCAGCCCGATCTCAACTGGTGGAGCGAGGAGGTGCGCGCCGAGTTCGACCGCATCCTCCGCTTCTGGTTCGACCGGGGGGTGGCCGGGTTCCGCATCGACGTGGTGCACATGGTCGTGAAGGACCGGGAGCTGCGCGACAACCCGCCCGTGACCGACACCGACCACTGGATGCATCGACTGCGTGGCCAGCGCCCGGTCTACAACTCGTGCCGGCCCGAGGTGCACGACGTGATCCGCCGGTGGCGGGCGGTCGCCGACTCCTACGAGCCCCCACGCGTGCTGATCGGCGAGACGTTCGTGTTCGACGTCCCGACCATGGCGTCGTTCTACGGCGCCGGCGACGAGCTCAACCTCGCCTTCAACATCCCGTTGCTCCACGCCCCGTTCGAGGCGGACGCGCTCCGCAGGATCGTGGAGGAGACCGAGGCCGAGATCCCGCCGGGCTGCTGGCCGGTGTGGACCGGCGGCAACCACGACGTCTACCGGTTCCCGTCACGCTGGGCCGGCGGCGACCCGGCCAAGGCCCGGTGCGCGCTGATGATGGTGCTGACGCTGCGCGGCGCGGCCTTCCTCTACTACGGCGACGAGATCGGCATGCCCGACACCGAGATCCCGCAAGCGCACCTGCGCGACCCGGTGGGCATCAGGTTCTACCCTGCGTTCGGGCGTGATCCCGAGCGCACGCCCATGCACTGGAGCCCGAAGTCCGGCGGCGGCTTCTCGACCGATCCCGGTGCCGAGCCCTGGCTGCCGTACGGCGACGCGGCGGCCTGCAACGTGGTGGACCAGCGCCGCGACCCGCACTCCATGCTCTCGCTGTGCCGCGACCTGATCGGGCTACGCGACGCCCTGCCCGACCTGCGGCGGGGTGAGTACGAGACGCTCGTCGCCGCGGGCGGGCTGTGGGCTTGGCGCCGGGGCGAGCGGGTGGCGGTGGCGCTCAACCTCGCCGACGACCCCGCGAGCCTCGAGAACCTCGAGGGCATGGTGCGGATCGGCACGAGGCGCGAGCGAGACGGCGAGCGTGTCGACGGGCGCCTCGAGCTCGGCGGGTGGGAGGCAGCCGTCGTCTGGCTCGACGGGGAGCCTCGCGCGACACCGATGTGACCAGCCTGGACGTCCGAGCCGCCGGCGGCGAAGACGACTACCGCCTCGCTCGGGAGCTGATCACCGAGTACCTCGCGTCCTTGCCTTTCGAGGTCGACTTCCAGGACGTCGAGGCCGAGCTGGGCGACCTTCCCGCCCACTACGGCCCGCCCGCGGGCGCGGTCCTCATCGGCTTCGTCGACGGCAGCGCCGGCGGCGTTGTTGCGCTGTGCCGCTTCAACGGCCCGACGTGCGAGATGAAGCGGATGTTCGTGCGCCCGGAGCACCGTGGGAGAGGGCTCGGGCGTCGCCTCGCGGAGGAGGTCATCGGCGCCGCGAGGATGCTCGGGTACACGCAGATGCTCCTCGACACCGTGCAGGAGCTGGATGCTGCCAACGCGCTCTACGAATCACTCGGGTTCCGCGACGTCCCTTCGTACCGCTACAACCCGCGGCCCGACGCCCGCTACCTCGCGCTCGAGCTGTAAGCGCTCACGCCTCGCTGGGTTCCGCGCCCGGAGGGAGCGTCCCCGTTTCCATCGCCTCGATGGCCCAGCCCCACTCCGCGCTGCGGCGGAAGCTCCGGACCGCGTACCAGATCGACCACGACATCATTCCGACGATCATCGGGACGCCCGTAGCCAGGTTGACCACCACGTAGAGGTCGACGCCGAGGCCGAGCAGCGTCGCCGCCCGCAGCCCGCTCCGGAACAGCTGATACGCACCCCACGCGTACGACAGGCGGCTGAACACGCGCCGGAACGTCTCCGACCGCCGGACTTCGTCCGGGAACGGGAACAGCTCGTTGGCGAACACACCCGTCAGGGGCTTCCCGATCACGGCGGAGCCGATGAACGCGACACCCCACAGACCGCTGATGATCACCGGCTGGATCAGGTACAGCTCGGCGCTGCGGGTGACGATCCCGACCACTGCCTGGATGAGGACGAGCGCGAGGGCGAGACGCACGAGGATGCCCGACCGGTCCCGGCTGCGCTCGAAGCGCAACGCGAGCAACGCCACCGCGGTGGCGGCGAGGATGCCCCACACGATCCCGGCGAGCTTCCACAGCACGTAGAAGGTGAGCACGGGGCCGAAGGCATCGCGGGCGAATCGCGGCCCGCTGCCCAGAAGTATCGAGCGCACCGTGATGGGTGGCAGCTCGACGGCGTTTTCGCGCCCGGGGCTGGGCTCGGTCACGCGCCGCTCGTGTCATCGTGCGAGGCGGTCCACGCCAGCAGGTCTTCGGCAGGCCAGGTGTCGACGATGCGCTCGACGGGAACGCCGCCCTCGGCGGCGCGTGCGCAGCCGTACGGCTGCCACTGGAGCTGGCCGACGGCGTGGGCGTCGCTGTCGATCGACACCCGGCACTCCCAGGCCGTCACGCGCTCGAGGAGGCGCATGGGCGGGTCGAGCCGCTCGGGGCGACAGTTGATCTCCACCGCCTTGTTGAAGTGCTTGCACGCCCCGAAGACGAGGTCGGGATCGAATGTCGACTCGGGCCGGCCCCGGCCGAGCACCAGCCGGCCGGTGCAGTGCCCGAGGATGTCCGTGTGCGGGTTGGCCATCGCCGCGACCATGCGGTCGGTCATGGGCTGCTCGCTCATGCGCAGCTTCGAGTGCACGCTCGCCACCACCACGTCGAGCTGCGCGAGCAGCTCCTCGTCCTGGTCGAGTGAGCCGTCCTCGAGGATGTCGACCTCGATCCCGGTGAGGAGGCGGAACGGCGCCAGCTCCTCGTTGAGCCGGGCGACCACGTCGAGCTGCTCGCGGAGGCGTTCAGCCGACAGGCCGCGGGCGATGGTGAGCGACGGGGAGTGGTCGGTGAGCGCCAGGTACTCGTGGCCCAGCGCCTGCGCGGCGCGCGCCATCTGCTCGATGGTCGCGCCGCCGTCGGTCCAGTCCGAATGCGAATGGAGGTCCCCGCGCAGAGCGGCGCGGATGTCGGCCCCGGGCCCGGCGTCGGGCGCGTCCTCCGCCTCGAGCCGCTTGAGGTATTCGGGAGTCTCGCCCGCGAGCGCCTCGCGAATGACGGCGCCGGTCGAGCTGCCCACGTTGGGCAGGTCGGTGATGTGCCCGCTCGCCGCCAGCTGGCGCAGCTCGTCGAGGGAACGGCCGCGGATCGAGTCGGCGGCCCGCCGGAAGGCCTGCACCTTGTACGTGGCCGCGCGTGCCCGCTCGAGGAGGGTGGCGATGCGCTCGAGCGCCTCGACGGGGTCCATGGATGGCGCCGACGGTACCGTGTGCGGCCGTGGCAGCCCACAGCCGAGGGTCGGTGTCGGTCGAGCGCCTCATCGCCGCGCCGGCGGCTCGGATCTTCGACGTGCTCGCCGACCCGACCCAGCACCCCGTCATCGACGGGTCGGGCATGGTGCGAGAGGCCCGCGCCGAGCGCCCGTCGCGGCTCTCGCCCGGGGCGACGTTCGGCATGTCGATGCGGATGGGCGTCGCCTACGCGATGACCAACGAGGTGGTGCAGTTCGACGAGAACCGCCGGATCGCGTGGCGCCCGCGCCTGGCCCGGCCGGCGGCGCTGGCCCGGTTCACGGGGGGCCACGTGTGGCGCTACGAGCTGGAGCCGGCCGCGGCCGGTACACGGGTGCGGGAGAGCTACGACTGGTCGAAGGCGGACGCGTTCACGCGGGCCTACATCGTGGGGTCGGGCTGGCCCCGACGGGCGGAGCGGGCCATGGTCAAGACGCTGGAGCGGCTCGACGCGCACGTCACGCCCGGGTCCTGAAGGCCCCGCCGGGCCCGGTCCGGCCTCGCGTACAGTTGGTCGTCTCGGAGGGATGACCGAGAGGCCGAAGGTGCTCGCCTGCTAAGCGAGTAGGGGCCGTTGAGGCTCCTCGAGGGTTCAAATCCCTCTCCCTCCGCCAATCGAGGACGCGCCGATGCCCACCCCGCCCGACATCGCGGAGGCCCTGCTCACGCTGGGGGCGGCGACCCTGGGCGAATCGGGCGGGCGGGCGATGAGGGCCCGGATCGCTGCCGTCTGGCCGGGAGCGCGCCTGGCCGCCCCCGCGTTCACCGCCCGCTGCACGCCGGGCGACAACCTCGCCATCCACGTGGCCGTCGAGCGCGCCCCCGAGGGGAGCGCGCTCGTCGTCGACGTCGGCATCGAGCGCGAGCTCGGTTACTGGGGCGAGGTCCTGACGACCGCGGCGCAGGCGCGCAAGGTGGCGGGCCTCGTGATCGACGGCGGCGTCCGCGACGTCGCCGCCCTCGAGGCCCAGGGCTTCCCGGTGTTCAGTGCCGCGGTGGCGCTGCGAGGCGCGACCAAGAAGCTGCCCGGGGCCGTGGGCGGCGAGGCCGAGGTGGGCGACGTGCCGGTGCATACCGGCGACTGGGTGGTGGGCGACGCCGACGGCGTCACGGTCGTGGCGCGCGATCGGGTCGACGAGGTGCTCGTCGCCGGGCGCGCCCGCGCCGGGAAGGAGCAGCGGCTCTTCGAGCAGCTGCGCCGCGGCCGGACGACGCTCGAGCTCCTCGACCTCGACACCTCGCCGATCGACGGCGCCTGAATCGCTTCAATCCTCGGCTCGGCCGCCTGGAACTCGGCCCACGTCGCCATCCCTAACCGGCACGCTGGGCGCCCACGAGCGCGACTGCGAGTGTGCAGGGCTGCGACGAGCGGTTGTGCCAGGCGTGGCGGGTCCCGTTCTGGACCACGCAGTCACCGGTCTTCAATTGCACCTCGGCGCCGTCGTCGAGCTCGAGCCAGAGCTCGCCCGAGAGCACCACGTCGAAGTCGACCGTGTCGGTCGTGTGCATCCCGGGATGGTCGGGCTCCATGTGCCCGACCAGTCCGGGCAGCTTCGCCTCGACCTCGGCGAGCGCGGCGTCGATGTCAACGGCGGCCGTCGCTCCGCTCCCCTCGGGCGGGATGGTCACGAAGGCGAAGCGGAAGCCGGCCGCGGGCGGGAAGTACGCCGGCGCGGACGGCTGGGCGCCGTCGCTCGGCAGTTCGACCCGGCCGTCGGCTCCCCACACCGCCCTGAACTCGAGGCCGGGCATGAGCCCCACGGTGACCGGCGCCACCTCCTCGTCGACGACGAACACCGCCTTCCCCTCGGGGTCCTGACCGGTGACGACCCGCCGCATGCTCATAGTTGGCTCCCGTTCTCGTCGCCGCGGTTCCGCGGAACTCCCCACTCTTGGGTCACTTCTTAGGCCGTGACCAGGTTCGGCGGGCTCTCGCCCGCGAGCACGGCTCGCGCGCCCTCGGCTGCAACCCGCGCCATCCGGGTGCGGGTGGCCCGGGACGCGCTCCCGATGTGGGGCAGCAGCACGGTGCGGGGCGCGGCGAGCAGCCGGGCGTGCACCTCGGGCTCGCGCTCGAACACGTCGAGCCCGGCGGCGAAGATCTCGCCGTGCTCGAGGGCGGCGGCGAGCGCCTCCTCGTCGACGATGGGCCCGCGCGCCGTGTTGACGAGGACGGCGTCGTTCTTCATGAGCGCGAGCCTGCGGGCATCGATCAGGTGCCGGGTGTCAGCGCGCAGCGGCACGTGCAGGCTGACGATGTCGGCTTCGCGCAGCAGCGTGTCGAGGTGGCCGACCCAGCCCGGGATCCCCGTGTCGGTGCGGGTGTGGTGGAGCACCTTCATCCCGAAGCCGCCGGCCCGCCGGGCGACGGCCCGGCCGATCCGGCCGAACCCGACCAGGCCGAGGGTGGCGCCGTGCACATCGCGCCCGAGGTACTGGTTGATGCCCCAGCCGCGCCACCGTCCCGCCCGCAGGTCGTCCTCCGCCTCCGATGCCAGGCGCGCCGCCGCCAGCATCAGGAGGAAGGCGAGGTCGGCGGTCGTCTGGTCGAGCACGCCCGGGGTGTTGCACACGGCGATGCCGTGCTCGGCGGCGGCGTGCACGTCGACATTGTCGTAGCCGACCGCCACGTTGGCGACCACTCGCAGGCGCCCCGCACCCGATGCCAGGACCACGTCGTCGATGGTGTCGGTCAGGAGGCACACCACGGCGTCAGCGGCGGTGACCGCGTCCACGAGCTCCTCGTGCGAGTACGCCGTGTCGTCCTGGCGCTGCACGAGCTCGTGGCCGGCATCGACCAGCGGGTCGAGACCACCCGCGGGAAGGTGGCGGGTGACGAGGACGCGCCCCAAGCCGGCGTCAGTGCTCGGAGTAGTTGACGGGGCCGGCGTCCTTGACGCCCACTGCGAAGCAGAAGCAGTGGATGGGCGCGTGGTCGCTGACCGGGCGCAGGCTGTGCACCGTGTCGGGCGGGATGTGCACGAGATCGCCCTGGGTGATCTCGCGCTCCTCGCCGTCGATCATCATGATCCCCTTGCCCGAGGTGACGTAGTAGAACTCGTGGGTGGGGTGCGAGTGCGGGTCGACCAGCGCACCGCCGGCCACCTCGAACTCGCTCACGAGCTCGAGGAAGCCGCCGTCGGTGATCTCCTTCATCTCGCGCGGGTTCACCAGCCACCAGACCGGCACCGTGCCGTTGTGCTCGACCACCGGAGCGACGTCCTCGATCGAACGGACATCCATGCCCGACTCCCCCTTGCGCCGACGCTGCCGTCAGCGTAGATCAGGGCCATGGCGGGCGACACGGGAGAGGCCCGGATCGTGAGGGTGGCGGCGGCGCGCCTCACCGCGGAGGCGTGGGCCCCGTTCGGCGCGCTGCCGGTCGACGAGACCGACCCGGCCGACCCGGTGCGCATCGAGTTCGAGTGGGGCGACCCGCACGTCAACTACATCAGCCACCGCGCCGACGAGGTCGAGCGCAGCCAGCGTGGCCTGCGGTGCGACCGCATGTACCGCCACGACACGCACACCCAGACCCTCATGCCGCTGAACTGCGACTCGGTGCTGGCCGTCGCCCCCGCCGAGGTCGACTTCTCGGACCCCTCGCACCTCACCAGCATCCGGGCCTTCATGCTCCGCCCGCTCGACTGCTTCGTGCTCGCGCGCGGCACCTGGCATTGGGGGCCGTTCCCGACCGGCCCGGAGCCGGTGCGGCTGCTCAACCTCCAGGGCCGGCGCTACGCCGAGGACAACGCCAGCGTCGATCTCACGCCGGTCACCGGAGCGACGGTCGAGATCGCCCTGTAGCTGCCGAGCATCTGGGCAGCCCTCGCGCCGGGGTAGGTACGCTCGACGCGGTGACCGTGATCGACGTGGACCTGTTCCAGCCCGACTCGTGGGCGGACGGCGTCCCGCACGCGGTGTTCGACAGGCTGCGCGCCGAGGACCCCGTGCTGCTCACCCGCGTGCCGGGGATCGAGGTGTGCGGTCCGGTGCAACGCATGCGCTCGAGCTTCATCAACGGGGTGAAGCACCTCCCGGTCCGGGTGTGCTGACCGGCGCACCTACGAGACCGCCCTGACTCCGGCGGTCGTGTCCGCGGCGGCGACGACGGTCACTACGAAACCAGCGCGTCGCCACACGGCGATGCCGGCCGCGGCCACACCGGCGAGTCGGGCGTCGACGACGAGGGCACGGTCGTCCCCTACCGTCGAGACGATGACCAGTGCGCCGAAGAGCGCGGCCGGCAGCAGGGCGAGGATCTCGTCGAGGAGCGGCCCCAGTCGCCGGCCGCGGAGGGCGACGAGGCCGAGCGCCTTCAACGCGTAGGAGCCGGTCGCCAGCGCGAGCACGGCGGGCCAGCTCACCCGCCGCCTCCGCGGCGCCGAGCCCACGCCGGGGGCAGCGCGCCGAGGGCAGCCGCCACGATCGGGAGGCCGGCCGGCACCAGCGGGACGAGCGCCACCC
>JBOGFI010000249.1:0-17154 GCA_050743365.1 Acidimicrobiia bacterium
CCCCGGGGGTGGCGAGCAGGAGCGACGCCCGCGCGGCGTCGATCGCCGACTGGAGCCGCGGGTCGGGCACGTCGACTCGCAGCCCGCGCGCCAGCTGTCCCTCCCATCCGCGCGCGGCCTCGTCGGCGTCCGGCAGCCCGGCGAGGTCGACGGGGGCGGCGGACGCCGAGCGGTCTTTCGGGGCGAGTGGGACCGCGAACCGGGCCGTGGTGCGGTGCGCGACCGGGTAGAGGAGCGCAACCTCGAGCGCACCGGCCCGATCGCGGGCGCCGGGGAACGGTCCCGAGCTCGCGTGTCCCTCGCGCACGACGTCCAGCGCGGTCCCGCTCGAGGTTGATGCTGCCCAGCGCCCGGGTGGTCGCGATGCCACCAGCACCGCATGTCCGTCGACCGTGGCGGTCGGACCGTCGACCCCGACGGAGCGCAGCCGGCCGCCGGGTGCGCGCCGCAGCACCAGCGCGGCGACGAACGGCGCCGGGGACGCGTTCTCGATCTCGACGACCACGACGTCGGCGAGCCCGCCGGCGCCGTAGACCCTCTGGACGGCGTCGCCGCCGGGCACGCGCAGTGCCGTCTGCACCACGGGGGCGTCGCGGACCCGCGACTGGCGTACCGCCGTCTCGGCGGCGGGCACGCGCCACCGGTCGTCGGCGCCGATCCACCAGTCGAGCTGCCACCCCACGCCCGCCGCCGTGATGCATCCCGCCCCGTCGACGGAGGCCCGGCGGCGGGAGCCGAGCACGCCGACGACCGTAGGGACGAGGCCGACCACGTCAGAGGCCAACGTCAGGTGATGCCGTGCAGCTCGGGCTTCGCCTCGCGCAGCATCAGCGCCGGCACGATCTCCTTGGGGTGGCGACCCTCGTAGAGCACCGAGCCGACCAGCGACGCGATGGGCATCTCGACCGCGGCCCGGTCCGACAGCGCGAGCACGGCGGCGGTCGTCTTCACCCCCTCGGCGACCATCTTCATCTCGGCGACGATCTCGTCGAGGGGACGACCCTTGCCGAGCTCGACGCCCACCGTCCGGTTCCGGCTCTGGGTGCTCATGCACGTGGCGACGAGGTCGCCCATGCCGGCCAGGCCCGAGAAGGTCAGCGGCTCGCCTCCGAGAGCAACGCCCAGCCGCGTCAGCTCCGCCAACCCGCGGGTGATCAGGGCGGCCTTGGTGTTGTCGCCGTAGCCGAGCCCGTCGGCGATGCCGGCGGCGATCGCCATCACGTTCTTCAGGGCGCCCGCGATCTCGCACCCGACGACATCCGGGTTGGTGTAGACGCGGAAGCTCGCGGTCATGAACAGCTGCTGGAGCCGGATAGCCGCGTCGCCGTCGCGCATGGCTACGACCGACGCCGCCGGCTGGCCGGCCGCGACCTCCCGGGCGAGGTTGGGACCGGTGAGCACGCCGACCTGGTCCGAGGCGTGTCCGGCGAGGACCTCGTCGACGACCTCGGTCATGCGGCGCAGCGAACCCTGCTCGACGCCCTTGGCCAGGCTCACCACCGGCGCGCCGGCGCCGATGAACGGGGCCGCGTCAGTGAGCACCGACCGCAGCCCGTGCGACGGCACGCCCAGCACCACGACGTCGGCGACGGCGCACGCCTCCTCGAGGTCGGCGGTGAAGCGCAGCGGCTCGGGCAGGGGCACGCCCGCCAGGTAGTCGACGTTCTCCTGCCGCTCTCGCATTGCGCCGGCCAGCTCGGGACGGCGAGCCCACAGCGTCGTGTCGGCGCTGGCCGCGGCGATGGCGGCCACCGCCGTGCCCCACGAGCCTGCGCCGACGACCGCGACGTGCGTCATGCGGCTCCGCTCTCCTGCGCCCGACGCAGCCGTGCGGTCTCGGGCGGTCGGGTCCACCATCCGTCGTCGGCCGGACCGGGCCGCTGCGGGTAGATCTCGCGCGCCCGTGCGACGCAGCTCGCGATGGCGGCCATCAGCCGGTCGGTCGCGTCACGCACGTCCTCCCCGGGGCCGACGCGCAGCGGGTCACCGACCACGACGGTCTCGGCCACGCCCCAGCGCCACCGGGGCCGGCGGTCCTTGAACAGGATCCGGTGCGTGCCCCAGAGGCCCATCGGCGTCACCGCCACCCCGGTGGCGGACGCGAGGCGGGCCGTGCCCGACTGGCCCGCCATGGGCTCGAGGTCGAGGGAGATCCCCCCCTCGGGGAACACTGCGACGCACTCGCCGCCGCGCACCGCGTCCACGGCGAGCTCGAGCGAGCCCGCGGCCGAGGCCGACTCGCGCTCCACGGGGATCTGGTGCATGCTCCGAAGCAGGAACGCGCGGCCGCGCTTGCGGAACAGCTCGGCCTTCGTGAGGAAACGCACCTTTCGGTGGCGGCGATCAGCGACGTAGCCGAGCACCAGGGGGTCGAGGTACGAGACGTGGTTGCTGGCAAGGATCACCGGGCCTCGCACGGGGATCCGGTGCACTCCCTCCATCGTCCAGCGCAAGCCCAACCCCAGCAGCGGCAGGAGCGTGTTGCGGGCAAGTCCGTACGTGACTTCCATCATCGCTCACGGAACCTTCGGGACCGAGCTCGCGCGTGTTGATCGAGTCTCACACGGCCTCCTCGGGGTCCCTACCGGAACCTCTGGTTCCGGTAGGGCAACTAGCATATGCATGCAGATGCGCCGCGACTCCTTCCTCATCGCGCAACTCTCCGACATCCACTGCGGCTCGCCGTACTTCGACCCCGGCCTGATGGAGGCGGCGGTGCGCGAGGTCATCGCTCTCGCTCCCGACGTCGTCCTCGTGGGCGGTGACCTCACCGCCGAGGGCTACGCGCACGAGTTCCGCGCCGCGCAGCGCCACCTCGAGCCGATCCTCGAGTCGGGGCTCCCCACCGTGATCATCCCGGGGAACCACGACTCCAAGAACGTCGGGTACCTCCACTTCCGCGACACGTTCGGTGCCGGCGACGTCGAGGAGAAGGGCGACCGCGTGCTCCGTTTGACCACGGCCGTCGGACCGGATGCACCCGGGTCGGTCACCTTGGTCGCGCTCGACTCCACCAAGCCCGACCTCGCCGAGGGCGAGGTCGGGCGCGAGCGGTACTCGTGGATCCGGCAGCAGTTCTCGGCCGCCGCCGACCTCAAGGTGCTGGCGTTGCACCACCACCTAGTGCCCGTGCCTGGGACCGGTCGTGAACGCAACACGGTGTGGGACGCCGGCGACGTCCTCGCCCTCCTGCCCGAATGCGGCGTGCACCTGGTGCTCTCGGGCCACAAGCACGTCCCGTTCGTGTGGCTCCTGAACGGCGTGCTGGTCGTCAACTCCGGCACCGTGTCGTCCCACCGCCTGCGGGGCTTCGTACGCCCTTCGTACAACGTCCTCGAGATCGACAACCGCACCATCCGGGTGACCTTCCGTTACCCGGGCTCCGGCGAGCGCCTCGCAGGCGAGCTCGACCGCGACGAGATGCGCCTCGACACGAGCGCCGAGCTCAAGGGCATGTTCGCCAAGTCCGGCTGGCACGCATAGATCGCCGTGTTCGTTCGCTTCTTCTTCTCTGCGGTCGACCCCGACGACAGCGACGAGGTTCGCCGCATCTTCGTCGAGGACGTGAAGCCCGCCTTCGACGAGCTCGGCTGCGACTCGGTGGAGCTGCTCGTCAACACCGAGACCAACGCCGGGGGGCTGGTCGAGGGCGTCGTGGTCTCGCGCTGGAAGTCGACCGACGACATGGAGCAGGCGCTGCGATCCCGGGCCGTGGCCGAGTCACTCGTTCGCGTGCGCCAGCTCCTCCGCCAGGAGCCGATCGCCCGCACCTTCGAAATCCTCGAATGAGTCGACCCGCCCGGGCGGGAGTGGTCGTGCCGATCCGCGCCTTCTCGGTGGGAAAGGCGCGGCTGGCCGAGCGGTTGGGCGCGCAGGAGCGCGCCGACCTGGCACGACGCTTCGCAGAGCGTGTCGTCGCCGCCGCCGGCGCGATGCCGCTCGTCGTGGTGACGAGCGCCCCTGAGGTGCGGGAGTGGGCGGCGGCGTCGAGCCTCGCGACGCTCGACGACCCCGGCAGCCTCGACGAGGCCGCCGCCGCCGGTCGGGAGTGGCTCGCGGCGCGCGCGTGCGTGCGGGCCGTGATCGCGCACGCCGACCTGCCGTTCGCCCGCTCGCTGGAGCCGGTCGCGAACGACGGCGCGGCGGCAGTGGTCGCGCTCGTTCCCTGCCATCGTGACGACGGCACCCCGGTGCTGTCGGTGCCTGTGGCGGCCGGGTTCCGCTTCGCCTACGGACCGGGGTCGTTCCGCCGCCATGTCGAGGAGGCGCGCCGGCTCGCCCTCGAGGTGCGCGTGGTGCGCGACCCCGATCTGGCCTTCGATGTCGACGTCCCCGCGGACTTGGAGCGGTTGCGCGTCCGCCACTGGTCGTGACGTCGAAGCCGTCGGTCGACCTGCCGGTGCCGGGCCGGGTGCTCGCGGTGGGCGCCCACTCCGACGACGTCGAGTTCGGGTGCGGCGCCACGCTCGCGAAGTGGTCCGCCGCCGGTGCCGACGTGCACCTGCTGGTGCTCACCGACGGGTCGAAGGGCACCTGGGACCCGGCCGCCGACGTCCGGCAGCTCGTCGCCGAGCGCCGTCGTGAGCAGGAGCGGGCAGCGGCAGTGCTCGGCCTCGCGGAGGTGACGTTCCTCGATCTCGTCGACGGCGAGCTCGACAGCGAGGTCCCGCAGCGAGCCCGGGTGTGCGAGGTGATCCGACGGGTTCGTCCCGGCATCGTCGTGGGCCACGACCCCTGGGCCCGCTACCGGCTCCACCCCGACCACCGCCATGCCGGTCTGCTCGTCACCGGCGGGATCGTTGCCGCCCGCGACCCGCATTTCTTCCCCGACCAGCCGCTGGCCCCGCACCGGCCCAGGAACCTCCTGCTGTTCGAGGCCGAGGAGCCCGACCACCTCGAGCGGGTCGACGGGTTCCTGGACCGGAAGGTGGAGGCGCTCCTCTGCCACCGGAGCCAGTGGCGCTCCACCATGGAGATCGACGCCGCCGGGCCCGAGGCCGGCGAGCAGCGGGCCGCGTTCGCCGGCCGGGTGCGCGACGAGGCCGCGGCGGCGGGGAGAGCCGGCGGCCTTTCGTTCGCGGAGGCGTTCAAGCTGCTCGACGACCTGTAGTCGTCGAGGCGGGAGACACCGAGCGAGGGGGCCCGCAGGCCCCCTCGCCGGTGTCGAGCTTTCGGGAAGTCAGCTGGCCTTGCGACGACGGCGCCGCTTGGCCGGAGCCTTCTTGGCTGCGGCCTTCTTGCGCCGCTTCGCCGGACGCCGCTTCGCCGTCTTCTTGGCTGCGGCCTTCTTGCGCCGCTTCGCCGGGCGCCGTGCCGTCTTGCGGGCGGTCGTCTTCCTCTTCGCCGTCCGCCGCTTCGCCGGCTTGCGCGCCGTCTTCTTCGCTGCTGACTTCCGTGCTGTGCGTCTCTTCGCCGGAGGCACGGTCACCACCTTTCTCTTGGGTTGTCTGGATTGCAGACGCCCACGACGCTCGTCGTCGGCACCTACTTCACGGCGGACTTGAAGCCGGCACCCGCCGTGAACTTCACGCCCTTGGACGCCGCGATCTGGACCGGCTCGCCGGTGCGGGGATTGCGCCCCGTGCGGGCCTTGCGGTCGGTGCGTGACCACGCACCGAAACCGGGCAGCGTGACCTTGTCGCCTGTCGCCACCGCGCTCTGGACGGTGTCGATCAACGCGTCGACGGCCCTTTGCGCCTGCGCGTTGTTAAGGTCTGCTGCGCTTGCGACCTTGTCGACGAGTTCTGACTTGTTCACGCCAAACCTCCGAACCTTTGATTGTTCCTGGAAAGTTGAACGCATTCGCGCGCAAAGGTCAAGCATTTCCGTGACTTCGCGCCCTACAAACACAGGACCGCGGACGCGCGAACACGCCGCGAAGCCTGTGGGAACGCTAACAAGCGCGACGATGCAATTGGTGGATGCTCCGATCGACGACGGTTTCTACGACGCCTTCGTCGTGTGGGCCGCCCCGCGCGACGACGGTGACATCGTCCTCGACCTCACCATCACGACGGGCGTGCGCAAGGGTGAAGTCGTGCACGTGCGCGCCCGCGTCCGACGCGATCCGATGGAGCTGGTCGGGGTTGCATGCACGCTTCACGTGGAGGACGGCATCCCCCGCGTGGAGTGGTGAACCGGAGAGGCGGAAGGCCTGCCAGCCCTGAACCTGCCGCCGCGATTGCGCGGGAGCGGCGAGCGGCCCGCAGGGCGGCGGCAGGTACCCTGCCGCCGAGCGAGCGCGACCAGGAGTGGCAGCCCCGAGCAGATTCGAACTGCCGCTTCCGCCTTGAGAGGGCGGCGTCCTAGGCCACTAGACGACGGGGCCGGGTGTGCACCTCACGGTGCACGAATCAGCGCTCTGACCTGCGCTGACACGCTCGGGGGGGAGGACTCGAACCCCCAATGACCGGGCCAGAACCTGTTGTGTTGCCGATTACACCACCCCCGAAGGTGCGACCAGGATACCCAGTCCGGGCACGAGCTTCCCTACCCGATCGGTGTTGCGGGCGAGGCGCCCGAAGCCGACGATGCGGCCGGCGGCGACCCGCAGCGCCTCGGTGAAGAAGCGTCGCCACTCGCCCAGCCCGCTGATCGGGCTCGTGCGCGTGGGTGAGGTGACGGCGTCGAGGCCGAGCTCGTCGGCGATGGACTCGATGCGCAGCGAGTGGAACGGGTCCGACACGAGCACCACCCTCGTCATTCCCCGCTCCTCCAAGAAGTTCGCCGTGGCCGACAGCGACTCCCACGACGACCGGCTGGTCGTCTCCCGCAGGATCGCCGAGTCGGGGACGCCCCTCCCGCGGAGGTAGTCGGCGCCGGCGGCCGCCTCGGTGAACCGGTCGCCCTCCTGCTTCCCGCCGGTGACCACGATCGTGGGCGAGATCCCCTCTTCGTAGAGGTCGGCGGCGTGGTCGAGGCGGGCCCGGAACACCGGCGTTGGGCGCCCGTCGTACTGGGCGGCGCCGAGGACGACGATGGCCTCGGAAGGGCGGGAATCGTCGCTGCGCGCCGCCATCAGCACCTGGACGAACGTCACGACGTAATAGACGAACCCGGTCACGAGCACCACCAGCGCGAGACGGACCACGAGCTTCCACTGCAGGTAGCGCCGCATCAGGTGTCGGCGAGTCGCTTCCGCGCCGCGCGGAGACGGCCGAGCGTCCGCTCGCGGCCGAGGAGGCACATCGACTCGAACAGCGGCAGGCCGGCGTGACGACCCTCGGCGGCTGCGTACAGCGCGGGCATGACCTTGCGCGGCTTGATCCCGAGCGCCTGGATGGCCGGCCGCGGGTCAAGGGACACGACCGTCCAGTCGCAGGTCTCGAGGTGCTCGATCACGGCGTCGAGGACCTCGGCGACGCGGTCGGTGCCCGCCAGGCGCTCCCACGAATCGGGTGCGATCACGAAGTCGCGCTCGTCGACGAACAGGAAGGCCATCTGGTCGACCAGGCTCTCGAGGGTGACCGCCCGTTCCTGTCCGATGCGCACCGCGCCGCGAAATGCGTCGACGTCGAACCCGTCGCCGAAGCGCTTCTCGGCGCCGGGGCGCGTGCGCCGCTCGAGCTCGCCGAGCGGCAGGCGCCGGATCCACTCGCCGTTCATCCAGTCGAGCTTCTGGTGGTCGAAGGCGGCGGCGGCGTGCGTCACCCGACTGAGCTCGAAGGCGGCGGCCAGCTCGCCCGCGTCCATGATCTCGCGCCCGTCCTCGGGGGCCCAACCGAGCAGGCCGAGGTAGTTCATGACCGCCTCGGGGAGGTAGCCCCGTTCGCGGAGCTCCTCGACGGCGACTGCGCCGTGTCGCTTCGACAGCTTGGCCCGGTCGCCGCCGACGAGCAGGGGCAGGTGCGCGTAGACGGGGCGGCTCTCCGCGCCGAGGGCGGCTCGCAGCGCGAGCACGCGGTGGGTCGAGTCGAGCAGGTCGTCGCCCCGGATCACGTGGGTGATGCCCATCTCGACGTCGTCCACCGCGTTGGCGAGGAAGAACAGGGGCGTGCCGTCGGCGCGGACGATCACGAAGTCGGAGATGTTGGCCCACTCGACGCTCACCGTGCCGCGCACAGCGTCGTCGAAGCTGCTCACCCCGTCGTCGGGGGTGCGGAAGCGGATCGAGCGGGGCCGGCCCTCGGCCGCCAGCTCCGCTCGCCGGGCGGGGCCGAGGTCGCGGCAGTGCCCGTCGTAGCCGGGGGTGCGCCCCGCTGCTCGTGCGTCCTCGTTCCGCGCTTTGACCTCCTCCGGGGTGCAGTAGCACTCGTACGCGTGCCCGCCGGCGAGGAGCCGTTCGGCGGCCCCGAGGTAGCGGTCGAAGCGGGTGCTCTGGAGGACCGGCCCCTCGTCCCAGTCGAGGCCGAGCCAGCGCAGCGTGGCCTGGATGCCCTCGACCCACTCCTCGCGCGAGCGCGCGACGTCGGTGTCTTCGATGCGCAGCGCGAAGGCGCCGCCGTGATGTCGGGCGAACAGCCAGTTGAACAGGGCGGTGTGCGCCGATCCCACGTGGAGCGACCCGGTCGGCGCGGGCGAGAACCGCACGCGCACCCCGTCGCCCATGCCGTCGAGTCTAGGAGTGGGCCGGTCAGGTTCTGGCGTGGAGATGCCTCGTGGCAGCGAAGGGTGCGAATTCCGCTCCTCTCGCCGTCACGAGCGGGTCACCAACGCTGCGAGCGGCGCCGTCGCGCGAAGGTCGTCGCGGCACTGGGCTACGTAGTCGTCGAGCTTTTCCGGGCGCAGCCGGAGGACGTCGACGGGAACGGCGCCGACGAGCGCGCGCCGCTCGAGGTAGTGGTGGTGCGCCCCCCGGACGGCCCGCACCCTCCACTCGACGAAGTCGTCGGGCGCGTCGCCCCGGTAGCCGAGCAGCGCCATCGCCACGTCGACGTCGGCCATCACCGGCGCCCGCCCGAGGGTAGCGGCGCGTTTCATGGCGATCTCGGCCACGACCGCCAGCGCGTCGTCGGCGTGCTCGTGGGGCGCCAGCACCAGCCGGTCGCGTGCCCGGTCGGCCAGCGTCAGCGCATAGCCGACGTTGGGGCCGGGCGAGCCCAGCAGGGTGCCGTGCGGTTGGCCTGCCGCGAGGTCGCCGGGGCGGTCGGCGCGCCACGACCCCGCCGGCGGCATCTTCACGCCCGGGGCGAGGTTGGGCTCCTGGCGGGGCGCGTCCTTGAGCCGCTCGGGGACGAAGGGATCGGTGGGCACAACCCTTGCTACTTGCGGCGCTCGGCGCGGAGCAACCCGTAGACCAGGGAGTCCTCGAGGGCCTGCCACGAGGCCTCGATGATGTTCCCGCCCACTCCGATGGTGGTCCACGTCTGTTCGCCGTCGGTGCTGTCGATGAGCACCCTTGTGACTGCGCCGGTGCCCTTGGCAGTGTCGAGCACGCGCACCTTGTAGTCGGTGAGGTGCACGCGGTCGAGGGCGGGGTAGCGGCTGCCAACGGCCTTGCGCAGCGCCTTGTCGAGCGCGTTCACGGGGCCGTTGCCCTCGGCGATCTCGTGGAAGGTATCCCCGTTGGCGCGGCCCTTGACGATGGCCTGGCTGGTGAGACGCTCGTCGTCGCGCTGGTCCTCGACGATCACCTCCCACGTGTCGACGTGGAACCAGTCGGGCTCCCAGCCCGCTGCTCGCCGCATGAGCAGCTCGAGCGAGGCGTCGGCCGCCTCGTAGTGGTAGCCCTCGTGCTCGTGGCGCTTGAGCGTGTCGACGACCTCGCTGAGCGTCGGCCCGTCGAGCTCGAAGCCGAGCTCCTTGGCCTTGAGGGCGAGGTTGCTCTTGCCCGCCAGCTCGGAGACCACGAATCGCGTGCCGTTTCCCACGGCGTCGGGCGGCACGTGCTCGTAGGCGTCGGGCCGCCTGACGATCGCGCTCACGTGCAGGCCCGCCTTGTGGGCGAACGCCGACGACCCGACGTACGCGGCCTGGGGGTTGAGCGCCATGTTCACGAGCTCGGCGACGTGGTGCGCCACCGGCGTCAGCCGTTCGAGTCGGTCGCGCGGGATCGTCTCGATCCCCATCTTCAGCGTGAGATTCGGGATGATCGACGTGAGGTTGCAGTTGCCGGTGCGCTCGCCGTACCCGTTGATCGTGCCCTGCACCTGCGTCGCCCCGCCCCGCACTCCGGCGAGCGCATTGGCCACGCCAGTACCGGCGTCGTCGTGGAGGTGCACGGCCACCGCCACGTCGCCGCCGAAGTAGGCGACGACGTCGCGCACGATGCGCTCGACGTCGTGGGGCAGGGTGCCACCGTTGGTGTCGCACAGCACGAGGTGCGAGGCGCCGGCCTGGGCCGCGCCCTCCAGCACCCGGAGGCTGAACTCGGGGTTGCGCCGGTAGCCGTCGAAGAAGTGCTCGGCGTCGAAGAGCACCTGGTCGGCATGGCCGCGCAGGTAGGCGATCGAGTCGGCCACCATCGCCACGCCCTCGTCGAGCGTGGTTCGGAGTGCCTCGGTGACGTGGTAGTCCCAGCTCTTCCCGACGATGCAGAAGCTCGACGCGCCCGACTCGACCAGGTGGCGGAGGGTGTCGTCGGAGTCGACCTTGCCCTTCACCCTGCGGGTCGAGCCAAACGCCACCAGCGTGCTCGTCGAGAGCTCCAGCTCGTCGTGGACACGGCGGAAGAGCTCGTCGTCCTTGGGGTTGGCGCCGGGCCAGCCCGCCTCGATGTAGTGAACGCCCAGCCAGTCGAGCTGCTCGGCGATGCGCAGCTTGTCGTCGACAGTCAGCGAGATGCCCTCGAGCTGGGCGCCGTCGCGCAGGGTGGTGTCGAAGATCTCGACCTGCCGCGGCCAGAGGGGGTCGCGTGCCCCTACCGCATCATCGACCGACATAGTCCAACCAGTGCCGGTACTGCTCGACCTCGCCGCGGATGGTGGCGAAGTAGGTCTCCTGGATCTTGCGGGTCATCTCGCCGGGCTCGCCGATCTCGCGGTCGTCGACCGAGCGCATGGGCACGATCTCGGCTGCGGTGCCGGTGAGGAAGGCCTCGTCGGCGAGGTAGAGGTCGGTGCGAAGCAGGGTCTCCTCGCGCACCTCGTACCCGAGGTCGCGGGCGATGGTCATCACCGAGTCACGGGTGATGCCCTCGAGTGCGCCGGACGAGAGGGGCGGGGTGATCAAGACGCCGTCCTTCACCACGAACAGGTTCTCTCCCGTACATTCGGCCACCTGGCCGTGGGTGTTGAGCAGGATCGCCTCGTCGTAGCCCGCCTTGAGCGCCTCGACCTTGGCCAGGCTCGAGTTGATGTAGATGCCGGTGCCCTTGGCCGCCACCGGGTTCACGTTGGGGTCGATGCGCCGCCACGACGACACCTTCATCCGCACACCATGCCTGATGCCCTCGTCGCCGAGGTACGTGCCCCACGGCCACACCGCGATCGACACCTGCACCCGGCACGGCAGCGGGTTGAGCCCCATCTCGCCGTAGCCGAGGAAGGCGATCGGCCGGATGTAGCAGGAGTCGACGCCGTTGACCCGGACCGTCTCCTTGGTCGCCTCGACCAGCTCCTCCACCGAGTAGGGCAGGTCCATCATGAGCAGGTGGGCCGACTGGTGGAGCCGGCGCATGTGGTCGGTGAGCCGGAACACCGCGGGACCGTCGACGGTCGGATAGGCGCGGATCCCCTCGAAGACGCCCGAGCCGTAGTGGAGCGTGTGGGTGAGGACATGAACGCGGGCCTCGTCCCAGTCAACGAGCTCGCCGTCCATCCAGATCTTGTCGGTCTTCTCGAGTGGCATGGCCGTGGACCCCTCCCGCCTAGACCCTCGCTGCGATCGCGTCGCCGATCTGCGCGGTCGTGCCAGCGACGTCGCCCGACGCCGCGACCGCCTTCCGTACCCGGGAGGCGGCGTCGGCCTCGTCGAGGAACTCGAGCAGCATGGCTACCGAGATGATCGCAGCCCGGGGGTCGGCCCTGCCGGTACCGGCTATGTCGGGCGCCGAGCCGTGCACCGGCTCGAACACCGACGGCCCGGTGCGGGCCGGGTTGAGGTTGGCCGACGCGGCCCGGCCGATCCCGCCCGAGACGGCGCCGCCGAGGTCGGTGAGGATGTCGCCGAAGAGGTTGTCGGTCACGATCACGTCGTAGCGGCCCGGGTCCTGCACCAGGTAGATGCAGGCGGCGTCGACGTGGTGGTAGGCGGTGGCCACGTCGGCGTACTCGTCCGCGACCTCGTCGAAGGCGCGCTGCCAGAGGTCGCCGGCGAAGGTGAGCACGTTCGTCTTGTGCACCAGCGTCAGGTGGTGCCGGCTGCGCGACCGGGCGAGGTCGAAGGCGAAGCGCACACACCGCTCGACGCCCATCCGGGTGTTGACCGAGCCCTGGGTGGCGATCTCGTGCGGCGTGCCCCTACGGACGAACCCGCCCTCGCCCGTGTAGGCGCCTTCGGTGTTCTCGCGCACGACGACCATGTCGACCCCGTCGTTCAACCTGCTCGCCGGCGCGCTGAAAGGCCGCAGGTTCACGAAGAGGTCGAGCTCGAAGCGGAGGTGGAGCAGGAGCCCCCGCTCGAGCACCCCGGCCGGCACGTCGGGATGGCCGACGGCGCCGAGCAGCACCGCATCGAGGCCCCGGATCTCGTCGAGCACGCGCTCGGGCAGGACCTCGCCCGTTCGCAGATAGCGGTCGGCGCCGAGGTCGAAGCGCACCGCGTCGTAGCCGACCGCGGCGGCGTCCACGCACTTCAGGGCCTCGGCGACGACCTCGGGCCCGATGCCGTCACCGGCGACGATCCCCAGCTTGTGACCCACGCTCTTGCCTTCAGCTCCTCGGTCCGGTTTCTGTCCGGCCAACGAAAAACCGCCCCCGAGGGGACGGTCGGTCAGCGAACGCCGGGGTACGGCGCTCGCTACGAAATGACGATGACGGTGACGGTGCGATCCATCGAGGAACCAGGGTCGCAGCCAACCCAGTTGGTGTCAAACCGCTTCTACACTGGAACGATCCAGCCCGAGGCCAACATGGACCAAAGCGAGTCCCATCCACCGCCCGACGAGGGCCTCGGCGACGAACCCGCCTCGGAGCAACCCGCGCCGCGCGCCGGCGAGCGTGAGCCGATGCCGGGCTGGGTGCCTCGGGCGATCATCCTCTTCTTCCTCGGTGTGGCTGCCCTCTTCACCGGGTACGCGCTCCTCCGCCAGCTTCGCAGCCTGCTGCTCATCCTGGTGGTCTCGCTCTTCCTCGCCTTCGCGCTGGAGCCCGCCGTCAACTACCTCGCCCGCCGGGGCTGGCGGCGCGGGTCTGCCACCGGGTTGGTGTTCCTCGGGCTGGTGGTGGTCATCGCCGGGTTCGTGACCGCGATGAGCGTGCTCGTGGTCGACCAGGTGTCGAACTTCGCCGACGACGCCGAGAGCTACGGCCGCCAGATCGAGGACTTCGCCAAGGACAACTTCGGCGCCGAGATCGACGTCGACGAGACGGTCGACGACCTGACCGCCGAAGACGGGCCTCTGCGCGAGTTCGCGGCCAACAACGCCGCTGACATCGCCGCCGCCGTCCTCGGCGGCGTGTTCCAGGCGTTCACGGTCGCCCTCTTCACCTTCTACCTGGTCGCCGACGGACCGCGGCTGCGACGCACGATCTGCTCCGCCCTTCGGCCCGAGCGTCAGCGGGAGGTCCTGCGCGCCTGGGAGCTGGCCATCGACAAGACCGGCGGCTACATCTACTCCCGGGCCCTGCTCGCCGGCCTCTCCTCCCTCGTCACCTGGCTCGCGCTCACGATCATCGGGGTCCCGTACGCGTTCGCGCTCGCCCTCTGGGTCGGGATCATCTCGCAGTTCGTCCCGGTGGTCGGGACCTACATCGCCGGCGCGCTCCCGGTGATCATCGCCGCCCTGAACGAACCGGTCGACGTGATCTGGGTCCTGGCGTTCATCATCGTGTACCAGCAGGTCGAGAACTACTTCTTCGCACCTCGCATCACCGCCCAGACGATGGAGCTGCACCCGGCGGTTGCGTTCGGCACCGTCATCGCGGGCGCCGCCATCGTCGGGCCGATCGGCGCGGTGCTGGCCCTGCCCGCCACGGCCGTCGGCCAGGCGTTCGTCTCGACCTACATCCAGCGCCACGACGTCGTGGAATCGACGCTCACGAAGGAGCCGAAGGGCAAGCGACGCCGACTGCTGCGGACGGTCCGCGCCTGGCGCGCCAACCGCCTCGCCGGCCGTACCGGCGCCGACGCCCCCGAGACGTCGTAACGGCCGCGCTCGATCCGGCCACGGTCGGCGCTAGCGTGCCCGCATCAGCCGCCCGACCAAGATCCTGATCGGAGTGGTCGGCGCCGTCGTCGTGCTCGCGGTCGGCCTGTTCGTCGTGTACAAGGTCTTCCTCGAGAGCGATCCCGAGCCGCGCGCGAAGATCAAGGAGACCAAGGTCACCGAAGGCGGCGCTCTCGACGGCACGTACACGGTCGCACCCGGCGACCCCAACTCGTTCGTCGGCTCCCGGGTGACGGAGCAGTTCGTCGCCGCCGTCGTCGAGAGCACGGCCACCGGCCGCACCAGCGACGTCAACGGCTCGTTCACGATCAGCGGCACCAACGTCGACGACGTGTCCGTCACCGCCAACCTGCAGACGCTGACATCGGATCGCAGCCAGCGCGACGACGCCATCAAGGGACGCGGGCTCGAGTCGGACATGTTCCCGGAGGCGACGTTCGTGCTCACCAAGCCGATCGAGCTGCGCCGCCAGCCCGAGCTCGGTCAGACGGTCAGGGCGACCGCGACCGGCGACTTCACGCTTCACGGGGTGACCCGGAGAGTGAAGATCCCGCTCGAGGGGCGCTGGGACGGCACCGCGGTTCAAGTGGTCGGCAACCTGCACGTCGTGTTCGCCGACTACGGCATCGAGCCGCCCGGCTCACCGCTCCTCGCCAGCATCGACGACGAGGGCGAGATGGAGTTGCAGCTCTTCTTCACGAAGGGGTAGGCGCTCCCCGCGGGGCAACTACCCTCGGTCCCCCGTGGAACCGGCCCATCTCTCCCCCGACGCCCACCAGCGGCTCCACGAGGAGCTCGAGCGGCGGTCGGGCACCCGCCGCAAGGAGATCTCGGCGTGGCTGGAGCGCGCCCGCGAGCATGGAGACATCCGCGAGAACGCCGACTACGACGCGGCCAAGAACGAGCAGGGGCACAACGAGTCCCGGATCCGCCAACTCCAGGCGATGCTGAAGAGCGCGGTGGTGGTGGAGGGGACGGCCGGTGACGTCGTCGCCGCCGGCACGATCGTCGAGGTGCGCATCGAGGGCGACGCCGACACCACGTCGTACCTGGTCGGCTCGATCGAGGAGCGCCACGACGCCTACGACGTGCTGTCGACCGGGTCGCCGCTGGGCAAGGCCCTCCTCGGCCACGGCCCCGGCGAGGTCGTCAGCTACGAGGGCCCCCGCCGCAGCTTCCAGGTCGAGGTGGTGAGCGTCCGCCCCGCCAGCTGACGCACCCCCTCCCCTCCCCCCTTGATTCTTGCGTCGCAGGGGCCGGACTATCCGCTGTCAGCGACGCCAGAACCCAACCGGCCGTAGCCCCCGCCGCCCGGCGTCAGCATCCGGAGCACGTCACCGCGGCGGAGGTGGACCGTGACCTTGTCGCGGAGGCGCTCGGCCCGGGTCTCGTCGCCGCCGGGCAGCAGCCAGTTCTCGCCCCGCGCCCCCGCCTCTCCCCCCGCGAGACCCCACGGCCGGCTGGTGCGGCGCTCGGTCACGAGCGACACGGCGGCGTCCTCGAGCAGCTCGAGCTCGCGCTCGATGCCGTCGCCGCCCGGGTGCCGGCCGGCGCCGCCGCTCCCCCGCCGGAGCGCGTAGCAGCGCACCCGCATCGGCAGCGCCCGCTCGATCGCCTCGACCGGCGTGTCCCGGGTGTTGGTCATCGCGGTGTGCACGCCACTCATCCCGGCGCGCCCGGGCCGACCGCCCTGCCCCCCGCCGACGGTCTCGTAGTAGACCCAGCCCTCCCCGCCGACCAGCACGTTGTTCATCGTCCCCTGGCCGGCGGCACCGACACGGTCCGGCGCCGCGGCCGCGAGCGCGCCCAGGCACACGTCGGCGACGCGCTGGCTCACCTCCACGTTGCCGGCGCCGACCGCGACCGGAGGACGGGCGGCCACGACGGTGCCGGGCGGGGCGACCACGCGCACCGGTCGCATGGCGCCGCCGTTGGCCGGGATGGTCGGGTCGGTGGCCGACCGCACCGCGAACGCCACCGCGCTCACCGTGACCGTCTCGACCGCGTTGACGTTACCGGGCCGCTGCTGGTCGGTGCCGCCGAAGTCGAAGGTGGCGGTGTCGCCGGCGATCGTCAGCGCCACCCGGATGCGGGCGGGGGACTGCTGCTCCGGCCGCGGACCGGCGGAGTCGAGCACGTCGTCGCAGTGCCACTCGCCGTCGGGCAACGCCGCGAGCGCGGCGCGCATCCGTCGCTCGCCGTAGTCGACGATCTCGCCGAACGCGCCGGGCGAACCGAGCGCGTCGACGACCTCGGCCAGCCGCTCGACGCCGAGCCGGTTGGCGCCGCGCTGGGCGTCGAGATCGCCCCGGCGCTCGTCGGGCGTGCGCGACGACGCCACTACGAGCTCCTCGACCTCGCGCGTGAGCCTCACCGGCGGGATACGCAGCCCTTCCTGCTGCACCTCGAGCGCATCGGGCGGCATCGACCCCGGAGCCATGCCGCCGAGGTCGGCGTGATGGGCCCGGTTGGCTGCCCACCCCACGAGCTCGTCACCGACGATGCAGGGCGCGACGACGGTGACATCGTTGAGATGCGTCCCACCCGCGAACGGGTCGTTGAGGACGATCTGCTCGCCGGGACGGAGCGTGGCGGCGTCGGCGACCTCGATGGCCGCCTGCACGGACGCCGGCATCGACCCGAGGTGGACCGGGATGTGCTCGGCCTGCACGAGCAGCTCCCCGCCGGCCGTGAAGAGCGCCGCCGAGCAGTCCGCCCGCTCCTTGATGTTGGGGCTGTAGGCGGCGCGCCGCAGCACCGCCCCCATCTCCTCCGCGATCCCGTTCAGCCGCGAGATCAGGACCTGGAGCGAGGCCGGGTCGAGGCTCACCACGGTGTCCTCCGAAGGAGCCAGGCGCCGCCGGCGCCGGGCTCGGCCGTCCACCCGGCGGGCACCCACACGGTGCAGTCGGCCTCCGCCACGACCTCGGGGCCGCGCACCCTCGGCC
>JBOGFI010000250.1:0-10048 GCA_050743365.1 Acidimicrobiia bacterium
CCTCATACCACGTCTTGGTGGCCACATCGTCCAGCCTGCCCACGAGCAGCGAATCGCCCGCCGGGGCGTTGTTCCAGGTCACCGACCCCTCGCTCCAGGAGCTGTCGAGCACGCGCCGGAAGTCGCCGCCGTTGTTGGAGGCATCGGTGTTGTAGAGCCGCAGCTTGGCGCCCAGGATCCGCCGGTCGCCGATCCCCGCCGGATCGAACTTCACCAGCAGGTCCGTCTTGGGGTCCGCGTCGACCCGCAGCGAGAACGATGACCCGAAGTTGGCATCCGGCTGGGTGGCATCGACATAGGAATCCTCGGTCGCGACGAAGGTCAGCACCTCGTCCGGCGGCGCCGTCGTGGCGGTCGCGACCGTCGACGCCGCCGACGCGTTGCCGGCAAAGTCGACCGCCACCACCCGGTAGCCGTAGCCGGTGCTCGGCACCACGCCGGTGTCGGTAAACAGCGGCAGCGAGGTCGTCGCGACCTGGGCGCCGTCGCGGAACACCCGATACTCGGCCACCCCGTCATCGTCGGCGCTCGCGCTCCAGGCCAGCTCCACCCGCCCGCCACCCATCGCCGTCGCCGTCAGGCCGCTCGGCGTGCTCGGCGGCGTCGTATCGCCCACCGCACCGCCGATCGACCCCGTGAACTGCGCGTAGCGCTCCTGCCGAAACCCGGTGATCGTGTCAAAGTCCCCACCCACCGCCAATCGCGTGTCGCCATAGGTCGACAGCGCCGACACCCCATACCACGTCGGCGAGGTGTGCGGCAACTTCGGGTTCCAATCCCGCCGCAGCGCCCCCGTCGCCGCGTCCAGCGCCACGATCTTCCGGCGCAGCTCACCCTCGAAGTAGTTGAAGTGCCCGCCCCCATACACGATCCCCCGCGACACCGCCAACGCCTGAAAATCCCCATCCGAGCTCTTGCGCCACCGCTGGCTGCCCGTGCTCGCATCCCACGCGTACAGGCTGTTGGCGCTCCCCCCCGCCGCCGCGTACACGGCGTCGTCCTTGACCGCCACCCCGAACACCCGCTGACCCGGATCCGGATGCCAATCTGGATCCACCTCACCGCTGACCGCATCAAGCGCGACCACGTTCCCGCGACTCAGCCCCGACACGCCGGCGAAGTCGCCGCCGGCGAAGATCCGATTCCCATCCGCCGAAACCGCCAGCGACCGCACCATCGCATCCGCCGCCGGCTGCCAACCCGCGTCCAACGCCCCCGTCGTCGCGTCCACGGCCGCCAACCGCGTCCGCACCTCCACCCCCATCTTCGTGAACCCACCGCCCACATAGATCCGGCTCCCCGCCAGCGCCAGCCCACGCACACTTCCGTTCGGCGCCTTCGGACGCCACGTGCCGCTGACCGCACCGGTCGCCGCATCCAGCGCGACCAGCCGCGGACGCGACAGACCATCCGCCGTCGTGAACACCCCACCGGCATAGATCGTGCTCCCATCCGCCGACGCCAGCAACGCGTGCACCTCGCCATTGAGGCTGGGATCCCAGCCCTCAAGCGGCGCGCCCGTGGTCGCGTCAAAGGCGGCGATGTAGTTCCGCACCAGCACCCCCGGGCCCGCACCCCCATCCTCACGAACCTCGGTGAAATTGCCGCCCAGAAACACCACATTGCCGACCTGAACGATCGCGTTCACCCGCCCATTCGCACCCCACGTCTCATCCGGCACATCATCCGGCAACCCCTGCGCCAACGGCACCAACACCGCAACCACCAACGCCGCGGCGACCACGCACGCCCCCAGCGCGCGGCCTCGGCGAGACAGACGGCCCAGCATGAACCTCAAACGGGTCGGCAGACCCGCATCTTTCATGTCCCGCCTCCCACTGCGGCTAGGCAGGATTCCGCCCCTCGAGCACGCCTGCCCCAGCGTCCGGAGCCGCATCGAACCGCGGCTTCACAGGCTTCAGGCCGAGCAGCGGCCGTCCGCTCTTCACGACCCTCTCCAGCCAGGACCCGGCGAGCAGGGACGTGACGACCGCGAGCATAACGAGCACCACGTAGAACTGCTCGTCGATGATCCTCGCATCAAAGGCGACCGAGGCCAGCACGATCCCGGGGCCACCGCGAGCGTTCATCGCCACCGCTAGGTTCCCGGCGCCGAAGCGGGTATGCCCGGCGAGCCTCCCGCCCGCGTAGACGCTCAGCGACTTCACGGCGCAGGCGAACGCCAGGAAGGCGAGGAAGAACAGCGGATTGAAGTCCTGGATCAGATCGAGCCGCAGCCCGACGATGGCGAAGTAGACGGGCACGAAGAAGGCGAAGGCGAAGCCCTTGATCGACTCTCGCGCCTTGTCTTGGTCCTCGCCGGCCACACCCACCACGATCCCGGCCACGAATGCCCCAAACAGGGGGGTGATGCCGGCGAACAGGCAGAGGCCGGTCAGCGCCAGCATCACAGTGAGCTGGAACGCGATGGGGTTGCGGCGGTGGAGGACGTTGTACGGCGAGTGCAGCACCCGCCGGAAGACCTTCGGCCCCAGCCACAACAGGAGACCGAAGAAGGCGAGCGTCGCGAGCACGTGATAGCCCATGGAGAGGCCCGAGGCCGGGTCCATGCCGAAGAGCGCGGTGAGGCCGAAGCCGTCCCCCTGTTGCTGTTGCACCAGCCCGACTGCAACCGCGAGAACGACGTAGAGCGCCACGTCCTCGATCACCGCCGCCGTGAGGACGATGCGGGCGAACGCGGTCTCGAGGATGCCGAGGTCGAGCATGATGCGCGAGATCACCGGGATGCTCGTGACCGCGATGGCGATGGCGAACACGAGCAGGAAGGCGGTGCCGTTGCCCGCCGTGCCCTCGAAGCTGGACAGATCGACGAACTGCAGGACCGCAAGGCCCAACACGAAGGGCAGCACGGTGCCGCTCAGCGTGATGAGCGAGGCGGTCTTTCGCTCGCCGCGATGGAACACGCCGCGCAGCTCGGCGCCCGCCGCGAACATGAGCAGGAACAGCCCGAGCTGGTAGACGGCGCCCAGCACTGGCGCCGTGGGGCCGGAATCGGGAAACACATGAGCCTGCAGATCGGGCAGCAGGGCGCCGAAGATCGTCGGCCCAAGGAGGAGCCCCCCCAGGATCTCCCCGATGACCGGCGGCTGCCTGAACCGGGCGAAGAGGTAGCCGCAGACGTGGGCGGCGACCAAGAGAAGCCCTAGGGCCAGAAGGATGTGGGCGATGTCGACCGTGGTGAGGGACACGGCGCGGCCGATCAGGAGTGCGACGCGATGCGTCCCCGGGACCGACGTGCGGCGATCAGCATGTCGGCCACCTCGGGGCGGGAGAACTCCGCCGGCGGCCGCTCGCCGTGCGCCAGCAGCTCCCGCACGCGGGTGCCCGACAGCAGCACGCGCTGGCCGTCGTCGTGCGGGCACGTCTTCGCGGTCGCCATCTGCTCGCAGGCGTGGCACCAGAAGGCGTGCTCGAACATGATCGGCTCGATGCCGAGCTCGCCGTCGTGGAAGACGTCGAAGATGCGCTGTGCGTCGTACGGCCCGTAATAGGGCGCGACGCCGGCATGGTCCCTCCCCACGATGAAGTGCGAGCAGCCGTAGTTCTTCCGGCAGATCGCGTGCCAGATGGCCTCACGGGGTCCGGCGTACCGCATGGCCGCCGGGAAGGTGGCCAGCACGACGCGGTCGCGAGGGTAGTAGCGCTCCATCAGGATGCGGTAGCACTCGACCCGCGTCTCGGCCGGGATGTCGTCCGCCTTGGTCTCACCGACGAGCGGATGGAGCAACAGGCCGTCGACCGTCTCCAGCGCGCCCTTCGTCAGGTACTCGTGCGCGCGGTGGATCGGGTTGCGCGTCTGGAAGCCGACGACCCGTCGCCACCCGCGCTCGGCGAACGCGCGCCTGGTCTCGAGGGGGTCGAGCGCGAGCTCGGGGAACAGGGCCGGCATGCGCTCGAAGACGCTGACGGGACCGGAGACGTAGAGCCGTCGCTGCCCGTATACGCGCGCCACCCCGGGGTGGTTGGCGTCCATCGTCCCGAAGCACCGCTCGGCCTCCGCGAGCTTGTCGTACACGAAGACGTCCTCGACGTCGAGCACCGCGACCGGGCGCCCCTCGCCGTCGACGAGCGCGAGGCGATCGCCACGCGGCACGCGGTCGATGTCCAGGCACACCGGCAATGCCCATGGCAGCCCGTTCTCGAGCCGCATCTCCTCGAGCACGCGCTCGTAGTCCCGAACGCCCATGAACCCCTGAAGGGGTGACAGCGCTCCGCTGGCCAGCATGTCGAGGTCGGCCAGCCCTCGCTCGCTCAGGCGCGCCGAATCCAGGCGCTCCAGTCCCTCCGGGCGCTCGCCCGTGCAGTCGATCAGCTGCCCCCCGTGAGGGATGACCAGCGGCTCGGTCGCGACCAGGCTCATGCCGCCACCTCAGCTTGCACGAGCCCGAGCTGCGCGAGCCTGTCGAGCATCCGGCGAGCGCTGGTGAGTGGATCCTCGGCAGCGGTGTCCAGTACGAGGTCGGGGCTGTCGGGCGGCTCGTACGGGTCCGAGACCCCGGTGAAGTTGGGGATCTGTCCCGCCAAGGCCCGTTCATAGAGGCCCTTGGGGTCGCGCCGCGCGCACTCGTCGAGCGACGCGCGCACGTGGACCTCGACGAAGGGGCCGAACTGCTCCACCATCGCGCGCGACCGCTGCCGCGTCTCCTGGTACGGAGAGATGGACGAGACGAGTACGGCGGCGCCATGGCGCGTGAGGCGAGAGGCGATCCATCCGATGCGCTCGACGTTGGCGTCGCGGTCGCGCTTCGAGAAGCCGAGCCCGTTCGAGAGGTGGGTGCGGACCACGTCGCCGTCGAGGTGCTCGACGAGATGGCCCCGGCGCTCGAGCTCCGCGCCGACGAGACCGGCAATCGTCGTCTTGCCGGCGCCCGAGAGTCCCGTGAGCCAGACGGTGAAGCCCCGATCCATGGTCATAGCCGTCCCTGTCTAGTGATGAACCCGTCCGAGCGGGCGCCCTTTGCGGTCACGCCTACCTAACGACGACGAGGCGCCGGAACTCGCGGACGTCCTCTGCTGCGTGCGTCAACGGCTCCCCAGGCTGCGCCGAATTTCCTACCCGCGCGCGCAAGCAAGGCCCCCTCCCGTCCGTTTGTGCAGAGACCCCGACCGAGCCTTCAGGGAGCCCCCCTTGGCGACTGGTTCTCAGCGCAGATGGATCCGCGTCGTCGCTCGTAAGCGCGCGCCGGATGGCGCGCCACACCGGCGGCGGCGGTGGAGGCGCTCCGCCGCTCGGGCGTTCGTCGTCGTGCTCGCGCTGGTGGCGGTGCAGGGCGCGCTGGCGGCGCCGCCCGCCCCGGACTTCACGATCTCCCCGGCGGTGCCGCAGATCGATGAGGCCGTGACCTTCACGTCCGCGGCGACGGATCCGGACGGCGACGCCGTGGCGGTCGAGTGGGACTTCCAGGACGACGGCACCTTCGACGCCGTCGGCGACAGCGCTCAGCATTCCTACTCCACGTCTGGAGACAAGACCGTGCGGATGCGCGTGACCGACGTCAACAGCGAGGTCGCCGAGAGGACCAAGACGCTGAGGGTCAACGCCCCGCCGAGGGCTGCCATCAGCTTCTCGCCCGAAATGCCGACCGTGGGGGACCAGCTCGACTTCGACGGCTCGGGGTCGGGAGACCGCGACGGGTCGATCGCGGCTTACGAGTGGGACCTCGACGACGACGGCCAGTTCGACCACGTCACCGGACCAATCACGACGCGCTCCTTTGACACGGCCGGCGACAAGACCGTCGGGCTGCGCGTCACCGACTCCGACGGGGCCACGGCCCTCGCCACCCGGAGGGTACTCGTCAACGCGCCGCCGACCGCGGACTTCGCGTTCGGTCCGGGCTTGCCGGAGGTCGGCCAGCAGGTGCGCTTCGACGGCGCCAGCTCCAGCGACCCCGACGACACGATCGAAGGGTACGACTGGGACCTCGACAACGACGGGACGTTCGAGGCCCAGGGCCCGACCGTCTTGCACGCCTTCGCCAGCGCCGGCGAGAAGACCGTCAGACTGCTGGTCACCGACGCCTACGGCAGAACCGACACGAAGACCCAGACGCTGCGACGGGTGAAGCCGCGCTGACCAGGATCATGATCGAGGAGAAGGCCACATAGATCAGTCCCACGGGGTCCACGGAAACGGATAGGGTCGAACGGGGACCGCGGTGGCTTCAGCTCATGACCTGGGACAGACCTCAGGCTCGACTCCAGCTCGAGTCTTTGAATTTCGTTTCTCCAGCCGGAAGCAAGGCCCGCTCGCGGGCGTTTCTTGGAGAGAAGACCTAACCGAGCCTTCGCGTGGTCGCCAGACAGGGCTCGCGTTCAGAGGCGACGACAGCTAGGTGATGAGCGCCGACGATAACGATCAGACGAGACAGACCACCAGCCCGTCCTTCGAGGGATGTCGATCAACGGCGGAGGCGGCGCTTGGTGCCGCCGTCCTGACTACAGGGAGCCCCACGCGTGGGGACTGGTTCTCAGCGCAGCGGGATCCGCGTCGTCGCTCGTAAGCGCGCGCCGGATGGCGCGCCACACCGACGGCGGCGGCGGAGGCGCTCCGCCGCGCGGGCGTTCGTCGTCGTGCTCGCGCTGGTGGTGGTGCAGGGCGCGCTGGCGGCGCCGCCCGCCCCGGACTTCACGATCTCCCCGGCGGTGCCGCAGATCGGGGAGACGGTGACCTTCACGTCCACGGCAACGGATCCGGAAGGCGACGCCGTGACGGTCGAGTGGGACTTCGAGGACGACGGCACGTTCGACGCCGCCGGCGACAGCGCTCAGCATTCCTACTCCACGTCTGGAGACAAGACCGTGCGGATGCGGGTGACCGACGTGGACAACGAGGTCGCCGAGACGACCAAGACGCTGAGGGTCAACGCCCCGCCGCGCGCTGAAATTGGCTTCTCGCCCGCCGTGCCGACCGTGGGGGAGCCGGTCGCCTTCGACGGCTGGGGATCGGGAGATCCCGATGGATCGATCGCGGCTTACGAGTGGGACCTGGACGACGATGGCAACTTCGAGGCCGAGGGCGAGCTCGTCGAGCACGCCTTCACCGACCCGGGCGAGAAGACCGTCAGGCTGCGCGTCACCGACGCCGACGGGGCCATGGACCTCGCGACGCGGACCATCCTCGTGAACGCCCCGCCGGAGGCGGACTTCGCGTTCAGCCCGGCCGTGCCCGAGGTCGGCGAGCAGGTGAGCTTCGACGGCGGGAGCTCCAGCGACCGCGACGGCACGATCGAGGGGTACGACTGGGACCTCGACGACGACGGGACGTTCGAGGCCCAGGGCCCGACCGTCGAGCACGCTTTCTCGAGCACGGGCGAGAAGACCGTCAGGCTGCTGGTCACCGACTCCTACGGCGCGACCGACATGAAGACCGGGACGCTGCGCGTGAACGCGGCGCCGATCGCGGACTTCGCCTTCAGCCCCGCGGTGCCGGAGGCCGGCGAGCAGGTCAGCTTCGACGCCGGGGCGTCCCGCGACGATGTGGCGATCCCGAACTCCGGCTACCAGTGGGACTTCGACGACGACGGCACCTTCGACGCCCAGGGCCAGACGGTCGACCACGCCTTCCCCGGGGCCGGCGACAAGACTGTGACGCTGCGCGTGACCGACGCGGACGGCCGGAGCGACACCACGACGCGCCCGCTGCGCGTGAACGCCGCGCCGGCCGCGGACTTCACGTTCAGCCCGACCGTGCCCGAGGTCGGCGAGCAGGTGACGTTCGACGGCTCGAGGTCGACCGACGCGGAAGCGACGATCGCGGACGCCGACCACGACTGGGACCTGGACAACGACGGCGCGTTCGACGACGCCCAGGGCCAGACCGTCGAGCACGCCTTCGACAGCGCCGGCGAGAAGACCGTCAGGCTGCGCGTGACCGACGCCGACGGCGCGATCAACACGAAGACGCAGAGCCTGCGGGTGAACGCGGAGCCGCACGCGTCGTTCAAGTTCAGCCCCGCCGTGCCGCAGGTGGGCGAGCAGGTCACGTTGGACGGCTCGGACTCGAGCGACCCGGAAGGCGCGATCACCGCGTACGAATGGGAGCTCGACGGCGATCGTCTCTACGACGACGCTCACGGCAAGGTAGTCCAGCATGCCTTCGCCACTGCCGGCACCAGGACCCTCAGGCTGCGCGTCACCGACACCGACGGCACCACCGACACCACGACGCGCACGCTGCGCGTGAACGCGGCGCCGACCGCCGAGTTCACGTTCACCCCCGCCGTGCCGGGCGTCGGCGAGCCGGTGACCTTCGACGGCTCCAGCTCCAGCGATGCCGACGGCACGGTCACCGCCTACGACTGGGACATCGACGGCGACGGTCAGTTCGACGACGAACACGGCCAGACCGTCGACATCGCCTTCACCAGCGCCGGCGAGAAGACGGTCGCGCTGCGCGTCACCGACAACGACGGCGGCATCGACACCAAGACCCGAACGCTGCGCGTGAACGCCGGGCTGACCGCGCACTTCACGATCAGCCCAGAGGTGCCGCAGGTCCGCGAGAGCGTGACCTTCGACGGCTCGGGCTCGAGCGACCCGGAAGGCGCGATCGCCGCGTACGACTGGGACCTCGATGACGACGGCACGTTCGAGGCCCAGGGCCAGACCGTCGAGCACGCCTTCACCGGCGCCGGGCAGAAGACCGTCAGGCTGCGCGTCACCGACGCCGACGGCCTGACCGACACCGCGACAGGCACGCTGCGCGTGAACGCAGCGCCGATCGCCGACTTCACGTTCATCCCGGCCGTGCCCGACGTCGGCGAGCAGGTGACCTTCAATGGCGCGAGCTCCAGCGACGACGTGGCGATTCCCAGCTCCGGCTACCAGTGGGACTTCGACAACGACGGCACCTTCGACGCCCAGGGCCGGACCGTCGAGCACGCCTTCACCGGCGCCGGGCAGAAGACCGTCAGGCTGCGCGTCACCGACGCCGACGACACGACCGGCACCAAGACGCGCACGCTCCGCGTCAACGCCGCGCCGACCGCAGACTTCACGTTCAGCCCCGCCGACCCGGACGTCGGCGAGCAGGTGACGTTCGACGGCTCGAGGTCGACCGACGCGGAAGCGACGATCGCGAACGCCGACCACGACTGGGACCTGGACAACGACGGCGCCTTCGACGACGCCCAGGGCAAGACCGTCACCCACACATTCACCAGCGCCGGCGAGAAGACCGTCAGGCTGCGCGTCACCGACACCGATCGCGCCATCGACACCAAGACGCGGACGCTGCGCGTGAACGCCGCGCCGCCGCCGGTGCAGCCGGTGCCGCCGGTCGCCTCACCGCCGCCGGTGCCGCCGGTGCCCCCGGTGCCGCCGGTGGCCTCACCGCCGCCAGTGCCGCCGGTCTCGCCGCCGCAGGTCATCCCAGGCGTGATCGTCGAGATCCGCGGCAGCATCCTCGCGCGCAGGACACGAGTGAAGCGCCTGCTCGTGAGCGCGCCCAAGGGGACGCAGGTGACGGTCCGCTGCCGCGGCCGCCGCTGTCCGACCAGGAAGGCGAAGATCGGAGTCTCCGAGGGCAGGAAGCTGCGCTTCCGTGCGCTCGAGCGCCTGCTGAGGCCGCGCACCAGGATCATGGTCACCGTGACCATGAGCGGCTTCGTCGGCAAGCACACCACGTTCACGATCCGGCGCGGACGACCGCCCAGGCGCAGCGACCTCTGCCTCCCCGCAGGGACCACGAAGCCGCAGCGGTGCCCGCACCCGTGAGCTTCCCGCCGGCGGTGCTCATAGGTGGCGCGTGCGCGGCACTTTTCGGCGCAACCTTCGCGGCGGGCAGCGTCCCGGGGGACGAAGAAGTCTCGGTGGCGCGCGCCGTTCCCGCGCCACCCGCGAGGACGACCCCGGTCCCACCCGCGCGGACGGCCCGGGTCCCACCCGCGCGGACGGCCCCGGCCCCACCTGCGGGGACGACCCCGGTCCCACCTGTGGGGACGACGTCGGTCCCTCGTCGCGCGCTGACGCTCGGGGAGGCCGCGGGCCTGCCCGGCCTTCGCAGGAAGCCGGTGCCGCGCACGCG
>JBOGFI010000251.1:0-4124 GCA_050743365.1 Acidimicrobiia bacterium
GTCGTCGGAGCCGCACGGCGGGACGTCCGACACAGCGAACGTGACGTCGACCTGGGTCCCGGGCGCCGTGGTCTGCGCCGGGGGCGTCACGTCGAACACGACCTGGTCACCCGCCTGGGCGGCTGCCGTTCCGACGGACGCGGCGGCGACCAGCACGGCGACACCGGCGACGACACGACCGACCCGGCTCGAGGAACTTTCCCGGAAGCGGTCCACCTGCCCCCCTACCCGGCCGCGCGCCCTCGGCGCACGAGTGACCACAGAGTGTGGCACGGTGCCGGCGCGGTCGCCAGGAGATCGAAGGGCCGAACCCGCAAGGGCGCTGCTACTCTTTGCTGTTCCAAGGCCCCCGCGCCCTCGGAGGGCAGTAGCTCAATTGGCAGAGCTCCGGTCTCCAAAACCGGCGGTTGGGGGTTCGAGTCCCTCCTGCCCTGCTGGACAGCCGTGAAGGCCCACCCGCCGAGGTGGTGGACGTGAACCGACAGACCAAGCGCCTCATGCAGCGTCAGGGCGGGGACCGGCCGCGCGCGCCCGAGCGGCGTCCCCAGCCCGCCCCCCAGCGCGAGCGCACGGGGCCCCGCCAGTACCTCACCGAGGTGCGGGGCGAGCTGCGCAAGGTCGCGTGGCCCACCCGCCGGGAGGTGATCAACTCCACGATCATCGTGCTGATCGCGGTGACGGTCATGACCACGCTCATCTTCGGGTTCGATTACGGCTCGGCGAAGCTCGTCCTCTTCCTCTTCGAGTGACCGGCCCCCGTCCCCCCATGGCGACCGACGACTCCCTCGGCGATCGCGAGCGCCCCGGTACGCAGGTGCCGGAGCCCGACGCGCCCGCCCCGGCCGGTGACTCCGCGGCCGACGCCGCCGAGCGCGACCCGGACTCGGTAGAGGCAGCGGCCATCCTGGGCGCCGAGGGCGCCGACGACACCGCCGAGGCCGAGCGCGAGCTCGACCACGACGCGGCGGCGGCCATCCTCGGCGTCGATACGCCCGCCGCCGAGACCGTCGAGACCGAGCCGGCGGCGCCCGAGGAGGAGCGCGACCAGGCGGAGCCGGAGGAGGAGGAGGAGCGCGACCAGGCGGAGCCGGAGGAGGTGGAGGAGGAGCCCGACGCGGCCGAGCGAGAGCCCTCGCTCGAGTCGGCCGAGCTGCTCGATGTGGTCGAAGAGGAGGCTCCGCCGGCCGAGCCCAGCCCTTACGACCGGGTCGGCGACTGGTTCGTGGTGCACACCTATGCGGGCTACGAGAACAAGGTGAAGCAGAACCTGGCCAGCAGGGTGCGCTCCATGAACGTCGAGGAGCGCATCTTCGAGGTCGTCATCCCCATGGAAGACGTCATCGAGTTCAAGCAGGGTCGCAAGGTGGTCGTGCAGAAGAAGGTGTTCCCCGGCTACCTCTACGTCCGCATGCACCTCGACGACGACTCCTGGTACGTCGTGCGCAACACACCCGGGGTAACGGGCTTCGTCGGCAGCGGAGCAAAGCCCACACCGCTGTTGCGCAAGGAGGTCGAGGACATCCTCGGGGTTGGCAAGCCCGAGGGGGGTGTCCCGGAGAAGAAGGCGCGACCGCGCCTCGAGTTCGAGACGGGCGAGCAGGTCCGGGTCGTGGCAGGCCCGTTCGCCGACTTCAACGGGGCCATCAGCGAGATCGATGTCGACCGGTCGAAGCTCAAGGTGCTCGTCAACATCTTCGGGCGCGAGACGCCCGTCGAGCTCGAGTTCGGCCAGGTCGCCAAGCTCTAGGTAGGACGTCAGCAAGGCGGCGAACGAGCGAAGCGAGTGAGCTCGCGGAGCGACGAGCGTCCCCGTAGGGCGCGTCGGCGAGCGGCCCGCAGGGCGGCGGCCGGGTATCCCGGCCGCCGGGGCGAGCCGACCAATGAAGTAGGCAGGTATCCTGCCGCCGAGCGAGGAGCGACAAGGACAGATGGCTAGGAAGAGGCTCGCGGCCGTGGTCAAGATCCAGATCCAGGCCGGTCAGGCGACCCCGGCGCCGCCGGTGGGCACGGCGCTCGGTCCGCACGGCATCAACATCATGGACTTCTGCAAGGCGTACAACGCCGCCACCGAGTCGCAGCGGGGACTGGTGATCCCGGCCGAGATCTCGATCTACGAGGACCGCTCGTTCACGTTCGTCACCAAGACCCCTCCCACGTCGTTCCTGCTCCGCCAGGCGGCCGGCATCGAGAAGGGCGCCGAGAATCCCCGCACCGACAAGGTCGGGAGCATCTCGCGCGACCAGCTCCGCCAGATCGCCGAGACGAAGATGCGCGACCTCAACGCCATCGGCGTGGACGGTGCCATGGCCCAGGTCGCCGGCACCGCGAGGTCGATGGGCATCGAGGTCGCCAAATGAGGTGGCGACGAGTGCGCAGGCGGAGCGAGGACGGCGGCGTAGACCGCCGCCCGCAGCGGACCACGCGGAGCAGCGGAGCGAGCGGCCCGAAGGGCGCCGGCGGGGTATCCCCGCCGGCGAGGCGAGCGGAGCAATAAGGATGACCCGGCGCGGCAAGAAGTACGTCGACGCGACCCGGCACTACGACCGCGAGAAGCTGCACTCGGTGGCTGAGGCCTTCGAGCTGGTGAAGACGCTCGCCACCCACAACTTCGACGAGACCGTCGAGGTCGCGTTCCGGCTCGGGGTCGACCCCCGCCGCGCCGACCAGATGGTGCGTGGGACCGTCTCGCTGCCCCACGGGACGGGCAAGAGCGTGCGCGTCGCCGTGTTCGCCGCCGGCGACCAGGCGCGGGCCGCCCAGGAGGCCGGCGCCGACGTTGTGGGCGCCGACGATCTCGTGGAGCGGGTGCAGGGCGGCTTCCTCGACTTCGACGTCGCCATCGCAGCGCCCGACCTGATGGGCCAGGTGGGGAAGCTCGGGCGCACCCTCGGGCCCCGCGGGCTCATGCCCAACCCCAAGACGGGCACGGTGACCCCCGACATCGGCAAGGCGGTCGCCGAGTTCAAGGCGGGGAAGGTCGAGTACCGCACCGACCGGCACGGGAACGTGCACGTGCCGGTGGGCAAGGCCGGCTTCGACGCCTCGGCGTTGGCAGAGAACTACCAGGTCGTCCTGGACGAGATCCTGCGGGCCAAGCCGGCGGCGGCCAAGGGCCGCTACGTGAAGGCGGTGACGGCCTCGCCGACGATGGGTCCGGGTGTGCGCATCGACCCCTCGAGCACGGCGCCCGGCGCCGAGAGGGCTACCGCGGCGGTGTAGTAGCTTCGCTGCCTACAACTCCATAACGCCACAGACCTCCGGTCTCCCACGAGGTAATGGGCCTGGCTTCGAGTGAGCCGGTCCGCCGGACGAGGCGACTCCCCTGGCGGGGCGTCCTCGCGTGTCTGGGGCGTCCCGTTTTCTCGTTCCAGGAGGCAAATTGTGAGGCGAGCGGAGCAATAAGGATGCCGCGACCCGAGAAGACGGCGGTCGTGGAGGAGATCAAGGCCAAGCTGGCCGAGGCCGACGCGGCGATGCTCACCGACTACCGCGGCCTCAGCGTCGGGGCGCTCGCCGAGCTGCGCGGCGCCCTGCGGCCCGCCAACACCGAGTACAAGGTGTTCAAGAACACCCTCGCCCGCCGGGCGGTCGAGAACGCGGGGCTGGCCGAGCTGCTGCCGCTGCTCGAGGGGCCGGTCGCGATCGCATTCGTGCGGGGCGACGCCGTGCTCGCGGCCAAGGCGCTCAAGGACTTCGGGCGGACCAACCCCTCCCTCGTGGTGAAGGGGGGATTGCTCGGCCCGCGGGTGCTGGCCCCCGGCGACATCGACGCCCTCGCCGAGGTCGCGCCACGCGACGTGCTGCTGGCGCAGGTCGCCGGCGCGTTCCAGGCGCCGCTCACGAAGGCCGCGGGACTGTTCCAGGCGTTCACCCGCAACTTCGCCTACGGCGTGCAGGCACTGATCGACAAGAGGCAGGAGAGCGGCGACGCCGGAGAGGCGACCGCCACCGAAGAGACCGACTAGTCGCAAGCGAGGAGATTGGCGATGGCGAAGATGAAGACCGAGGAGCTCCTGGACGTCTTCAAGGAGATGACGGTCCTTGAGCTCAACGAGTTCCTGAAGGCATTCGAGGACGAGTTCGGTGTGACCGCGGCCGCCCCGGTGGCGGTGGCGGCCCCCGGC
>JBOGFI010000252.1:0-35646 GCA_050743365.1 Acidimicrobiia bacterium
GAGCTCGCCGATCGCCTCGACCAGGGTGGACGGCACGCGGGGCACGTCCTCGGCCTCGTAGGCGTTGCCCCGGAACTCGGCGCCGGGGTCGAGGCGGTGCTCGATGCCGTGCAGCCCGGCGGCGATGGTGGCGGCGTAAGCAAGATACGGGTTGCAGTCGCCCCCCGGGATGCGCGACTCGATCCGCAGGGACGGGCCGTGACCCACCAGGCGCAGCCCGCAGGTGCGGTTGTCGTTGCCCCAGACCACCGCGGTCGGCGCCCACGATCCCGGCTGGTACCGCTTGTACGAGTTGACGTAGGGCGCGAAGAGGTAGGAGAGCTCGCGGGCGGTGGCGAGCAGGCCGCCGAGGTAGTGACGGAACGGCCCCGAGAGGTGGTCGGGGGCGACGTCGTCGTGGTCGAGCGGGTCGGCGCCGTCGGCGCTCCACAGGCTCGAGTGGAGATGGCATGAGTTGCCGGTCTCGTCCATCGAGTACTTGGCCATGAAAGTGATCGACCGGTCGTTGAGCGCGGCGATCTCCTTGGCGCCGTTCTTGTAGATGACGTGGCGGTCGGCCATCTCGACCGGATCGGCGTAGCGCAGGTTGATCTCGTGCTGGCCCCGGCCCGCCTCGCCCTTCGAGAACTCGACGGGGACGCCGGCGGCGTCCATGGCGTTGCGGATCTGGCGGATGAGGTACTCGTCCTTCGTCGTCTGGAGGATGTGGTAGTCCTCGATCACGCTCGAGTGCGGGGTGAGCCCGGCGTAGCCCCTGGCGGCGGCGTCGTCGTAGGAGTCCTTGAACAGGTAGAACTCGAGCTCCGAGCCGCACTTCACCGAGTAGCCGGCGTCGGCGGCGCGCTCGATCTGTCGTTGCAGCACTCGACGTGGCGACACCTCCACCGGCTCGCCGGTCTCCTCGTCGAGCAGGTCGCAGAGCACGAGGGCGGTCTTCTCGAGCCACGGCACCGTCCGCAGCGTGGCGAGGTCGGGCGCGAGGCGGAAGTCGCCGTAGCCCTGCTCCCAGTTGGCGAACCGGTAGCCGGGGAGGGGCTCCATCTCGACGTCGACGGCGAGCAGGTAGTTGCACGCCTCGATGCCGCCCGCCCCGCCCAGCACCTCGTCGAGGAAGAAGTGGCCCGTCACCCGCTTGCCCATCAGGCGGCCCTGGAGGTCGGGGAACACCACCAGCACCGTGTCGACGTCGCCGGCGCCGATCTTCTCTTCCAGGGTCGTGGTTTCGAGCAAGCCGCGTGTCATGAGGGCTCCCATTCTCCTCGCTCAGGCCCGGATCCGCTCACTCGGGGGTGACGTAGGCGGCGGTGATGCCGCCGTCGACGACGAGGGCGGCGCCGGTCATGAACGACGACTCGTCGGACGCGAGGAAGAGCGCGGCCCGGGCCAGCTCCTCGGCGCGGCCCAGGCGGCCCATCGGGATGTGGACCAAGCGGCGCGCCCGCCGCTCGGGATCGGCCATGAGCTCGGCCAGCATCGGTGTCTCGATCGGGCCCGGGCACAGCGCGTTCGCGCGGATACCACGCCGGGCGTACTCGACCGCAATCTCGCGCGTCATCGACAGCACGCCGCCCTTGCTGGCGGTGTACGCGATCTGGGCGGTGGCCGCGCCCATCAGCGCCACGAACGACGCCACGTTCACGATCGTGCCGCCGCCGGAGTCGAGCATCGCCGGGATGCCGTGCCTGCAGCCGAGCCACACGCCCTTGAGGTTGACGGCCATCACCCGCTCCCAGGTGGCCTCGGGCGTCTCGAGCGTCCCGCCGTCGTCGGCCGGGAAGATCCCCGCATTGTTGTAGAGCACGTGGAGGCCGCCGTGTTTCGAGGTGGCGAAGCGCACCATCGCCTCGACCTGCACCGCGTCGGACACGTCGACCTGCACGAACGCGGCGTCGCCACCCGCGGCGCGCACCGCGTCGACCGTGCCCGTGCCCGCGTCCTCGGCCGCGTCGGCGACCACGACGCGGGCACCCTCGGCGGCGAACAGCTCGGCCGCGGTCCGGCCCATGCCGGCGCCGGCACCGGTGATGAGCGCCACCTTCCCGTCGAGGCGTTCCACGCCTGCTCCTATGATCCGCGGCTGAGGCGCAGGGGGGATTGTTGCAGGTCTCCATCACGATCTCGGGTCTCACCCGGCTCTTCGGCGACGACCTCGCGGGTGTGCTCGACACCGCGCGCGCAGCTGACGAAGCGGGGATCCATCAGCTCGTGCTGCCCGACCATGTCACGATCGGCCCTGGTCTCGACGGCTACCCGTTCGCCGACCGGTTCCCGTTCCCGCCCGAGGAGCCGTGGCTCGAGCCGCTCACCGCGCTGGCCGCGATCGCCGGCGCGACGGAGCGGGTCCGCATCGGGACCGGCGTCCTCATCGCGCCGCTGCGCCCGGCTGTTCTGCTGGCCAAGACGGCGGCGACCCTCGACGTGCTGAGTCGCGGGCGCCTCGACCTGGGCGTCGGCACGGGCTGGCAGCCGGAGGAGTTCGACGCGCTCGGCGTCCGCTTCGTTGGGCGCGGCGCCCGCATGGACGACACGGTGCGCGCCTGCCGGGCCCTGTGGACGCAGGAGCCGCCGGTCTCGTTCTCGTCGGGCACGGTCTCGTTCACCGACGTGTGGTGCGAGCCGAGGCCGCTCCAGCCCGGCGGCGTCCCGGTGTGGTTTGGGGGCGGGCCGACCGGGGCGACCGCCCGACGGGTCGCCGAGCTGGGCGCGGGCTGGCTTCCCCTCGGCGTGATGCCGGACGACCAGCTCGCGGCCGGGATCGGCCTCATCCGGGCCGCCTGCGAGGCGGCGGGCCGCGACCCCGCGGCGGTGGGTGTGCGAGCCGGCATCCCGGTCGTCACCGGCGACCGCGGTCGCGTCGACGTCGAGCGCACCTTCGCGCCGGTGCCCGCCCTGGCCTCGCTCGGGGTCACCTCGGTCTCGCTCGCGCTCGGCCGGTTCCTGCGCGACCGGGCCGATGTGCGGCCGTTCCTCGAGGAGGTGGGCACGGCGTCCGCTGACCGCTGAGGGGAGGCTGTGGCCTCGTAGGCTCTCGGACGTGCGTGCCCCCCGCGCCCACGTGCGTCTCGCCTCGGCCGTCGCCGCGATGATGCTCCTGGCCGCGTCGTGCACCGACGACGATCCTCGCGTCCTGCGCCCCCGGCCGCGCGACCGGGAACCGACGACGACGAGCCGCCCCGCCGACACCACGCTCGACGACACCACGCTCGACGACACCACGCTGGAGTGGCGCGAGTGCGACGGCGGCGAGTGCGCCGACCTCACGGTGCCGCTCGACTACCAGGATCCCGCCGGAACGACGATCGAGGTGGCCCTCATCCGGCTGCCCGCGCGCGAGCCCGACCGGCGGATCGGCTCGCTGCTCGTGAACCCCGGCGGCCCCGGCGCATCCGGGGTCGATTTCGTGCGCAACTCGGGGTTCGCCTTTCCCGACGAGTTGCTCGACCGGTTCGACCTCATCGGCTTCGACCCGCGAGGAACGGGCGAGACCGTTCCGGTCTCGTGCGTCGAGAGCCTCGACGACGTGCTCGCGCTCGACTATTCGCCCGACTCGCCCGGCGAGCGGGTGGCGCTGGAGGCGGGGGTGCGCGAGCTGACCGATGCCTGCGCAGCGGGCAACGCGGACGTGCTGCCCCACATCTCGAGCCAGGACACCGTGCGCGACATGGACCGGATCCGCCAGGCCATCGGCGACGCGAAGCTCACCTACGTCGGCTTCTCGTACGGCACCTACCTCGGCGCGCTGTATGCCAACTTCTTCCCCGACAAGGTCAGGGCGCTCGTCCTCGACGGCGCCGTCGACCCCGAGCTCAGCTCCATCGAGACGAACCTCCAGCAGGCGGCCGGGTTCGAGCGCTCGTTGAGCGCGTTCCTCGACCGGTGCTCCGAGGACGAGGACTGTGCCATCCACAACGGTGGTGAGCCGCACCGGGCGTTCGACGAGCTCGTCGTCGCGGTCGACGGCAGCCCGCTGCCGGCCGCGGACGGCCGCCGCCTAGGTCCCAACGAGCTCGACCTCGGCGTGGCCCAGGCGTTGTACGCGGGCGAGCTGGGCTGGGGGGAGCTGGCCGACGCGCTCGGTGCTGCCGCCGACGGCGACGGCACCGAGCTGCTCGCCCTCTCCGACCAGTACACCCGCCGGCGCGACGACGGGACCTACGGGGGCCTGCTCGAGTCGTTCTGGGCCATCGGGTGCATCGACGGGCCCTCCATCGGGCCTCCGGGGGACTTCCCGGCGCTCGAGGACGAGTTCCAGCAGGCCGCGCCCCGCTTCGGGGTCACCTTCCTCTACTCGGGGCTGGTGTGCTCGTACTGGCCGGTCGAGCCGGCGCCCGACCCCGGCCCGCTCACCGCCCCCGGCGCCGATCCGATCCTCGTGGTCGGCACCACCGGCGACCCGGCGACGCCCTTCCAGTGGGCGGAGTCGCTGGCCGGTGCGCTCGACTCGGGTGTGCTCGTGGCCGCCGAGGGGGAGCAGCACACGTCGGTGTTCTTCGCCGGCAACTCCTGCCTCGACCGGATCGCCCTGCGTTACCTCATCGCCCTCGCGGTCCCGGACGACGGCACGCGCTGCGAGTAGCGCTCAGTCGAGCACGCTCGCGGCGACGCGCTCCTCGAGCTCGCGCGTGTCCCACCACGAGAGCTGGAGCTGCTTGGCGCGGCGGAAGTAGAGCTGGATGTCGTAGTCGACCGTGAACCCGACCCCGCCGAACACCTGCTGCGCCATGGCGGTGACGTCCCGGAAGGTCTGGCACGCGAAAAGCTTCGCCATCGGGGCGAGCCGGTCGACGGGCCTGCCCTCGCTGCGGGCCCAGCCCGCCTCGTAGACGAGGGTGCGGCCGCCGTCGACGGCGGTGGTCGCGTCGGCGAGATAGTGGGCGATCGCCTGGAAGGCGCCGAGCGGCTTGTCGAACTGGTGACGCTGCTTCGCGTACTCGACGGTGATCTCGAGCGCGTAGCCGGCGCCGCCGATCGCCTGGGCGGCGAGGAGGATCACGCCGTCGAGCATGGCGGCGTCCCACGACGCCCAGCCCGGTCTGCCGTCGCCGAGGCGGTCGGTGGCGGGCACGCCGACGTCGCCGAGGTCGACGCGGTACTGCGCGTCCGACGCGAGGCTCAGCTCCTGGGTCAGCTCGACACCGGGCGCGGTGGGGTCCACGAGCAACAGGTCGACGTCGGCGGCGCCCTCGCCGGTGCGAGCAAGCACCAGCAGGCGGTCGGCGGCGCGGGCGCACTGCACGTGACGCTTCGTGCCCGAGAGGCGGTAGCTTCCCCTGATAGCCGGCTGAGCCCGGAGCTGCACGCCGCCGGCGCCGAACCCGCCGTCGGGCTCGAGCCAGGCGGGCGTGAGAATCGTCTCGCCGGCGGCGATGCGGGGGAGCCACTCGCGCCGTTGCGCGTCGCTCCCGGTGCGGGCGATGACCCCACCGCTCATCACCGTGCTCACGAAGTGCGGGGAGGGGGCGAGGGCCCGGCCGAGCTCCTCGTAGACGACCACGGCGTCGAGCAGCGACATGCCCGCGCCGCCGTGCTCCTCGGGGAGGAGGAGCCCGCACAGGTCGAGCTGGGCGAGCTGCTCCCACAGCTTCTCGGGGTACCCGACCGGGTCGTCCTCGAGCTCGCGCACCACCGTGAGCGGGGCGTGCTGCTCGCACACACCCCGTACCGTCTCGCGGAGCATCTCCTGTTCGGGGCTGAAGTCCAGGTCCACGGGGCGAGCCTCCGTCCGGTCCGTCAGGGGCGCCAGCGGTCGGCGGGGCGGCTCCAGGGGTTGGGGTCTTGGGCGGTGGGCAGCGCCACCCGCGCCGCGCACTCGGTGACCGTCGCGTCGCCCACCGCGAGCGTGAGCCCCAGGTCGACCCACCCGCAGCCGGTCTCGTCGACCTCGACCCGCCGCACCGCGCCGGAGAACACCATCGTGTCGCCCGGGAACACCGATCCGATCATCCGGAAGGTCATGCGGCCCAGCCGGCCCCGGGGCCCGGTCCAGTCGGTCACGTACCGCTCGAACCACGCCGCCTGGGTCGGGGTGTTCATGAAGATGTCCTTGGTGCCGTTGCGGTGCACCGCGAAGTGGTGATCGTGGTGCATGGGCCGCCAATCCCGGCTCGCGAGCGCGCCGAGCACGATGGTCGTGGTGGTCACGTCGTAGGAGAGCGGCGGGAGCGCGTCGCCCTCCCGAACGGCGTCGAGGGTGAGGCCGGTCACCGCGGTCGGCATCACGCCTGCCTGCGGTATCCGAAGCCGGTGTAGGACTCCACGCCCACGAGCTCGCCCCGCTGGTTGCGGTACTCGACGTCGATCACCCAGAAGCGGCCCGCGCCGAGCTTCGTCGTCTTCTCGTCGCTCACCGACCGGAGGATCTGGCGGGTCGAGAGGCGGTCGCCGGGTCGGACCGGCTCGTGGAAGACGAGCGTGTTGTCGGTCATCACCGCCTCGGGGAGGTCGAAGCGCTCCTTGAGGTCGAAGTGGACCTGGAGCGGGAGGCGGGCGGATGTGCGCCCGGGGGCCCAGTGGTGGGGCCGGAACGACACCGACAGCATCGTGGGCGGGGCGATCGGCCCGCCGGTGACCTCGGCGGCGACGCCGTCGTCCCAGAAGAGGGGGTTGCCGTTCTCGACCGATGCGCACGTCGTCCAGACATAGCCGCGCTCGACCGGGATCTCGCTCTCCTCCGCGTACTGCACCCGCCCGATCAGGGCCTCGACGCCGGATGGCAGGCCTTCGCTCACGCGATGACTCCCTCCTCGAGCAGCGTGCGGCGCTCGTCGGCGGAGAGGCCGGCCCCGGCGAGCAGCCCGTCGGCGTCGGTGGCGGTGGTCTCGCGCACCGCGTACGGCGCACTCGGCCGGGCGGTCCCGGCGAGCACCGGACCGACCTGCCGGAACGTGCCGTGCTCGGGATGCCGGGCCTCGACGAAGGCGCCCCGGGCCGCGAACTGCGGGTCCTCGACGAGCTCGGGCACCGAGTAGACGGGCCCGACGCAGGTGTCGGCGGGCGCGAGCGCGGCGACCCACTCGTCGCGGTCCCGCGTCCGGAAGGCGGCGGCGAACTCCTCGCGGATCCGGTCCTGTACCGGGTCGTCGGTCTGGTGACCGGCCCAGCGCTCGAGGCCGAGCGCGCGGCAGAGGTTGGCGTAGAACCGCGGCTCGATCGCCGCCACCGACAGCCACTTGCCGTCGCGAGCCTGGTAGCAGTCGTAGCAGGCGTAGCGGCCGGTGAGGATGTCGTGGCCCGGCCCGGGGACAGTGCCGGTGGCCAGGTGCTCGTCGACGGCGAGCGCGGTCAAGGCGAGCACACCGTCGGCCACGGCGACGTCGAGGTAGGCGGGCTCACCGGTGGCGTGACGGCGCACGAGGGCGGCGAGGATGGCGATCACCGCGTGCATCCCGCCACCGGCGGCGTCGCCGACGGTCGCGCCGGGGATCGGGGGGCCGCCGTCGGGGCGCCGGCCGCTGCAGTCGAGGAAGCCACCCACGGCGAGGTAGTTGAGGTCGTGGCCGGCCCATCCCGCGTGGGGCCCGTCCTGGCCGTAGCCGCTGGTGGAGCAATACACGATGCGCGGGTTCACCGCCAGCACGTCGTCGTAGGCGATGCCGAGGCGGGCGACGACCCCGGGCCGGAAGCTCTCGATGATCACGTCGGCGCGGGCGGCGAGGCGCAGGAAGGCGTCCCGGCCGCCGGCGGCCTTGAGGTCCACGAGGACGCGCCGCATGCCGCGGTGTGCGCTGTAGGCGAAGAACGGGGGCGTGATCTGCACGTCGCCGCGCGCCGGCACCGGGCCCACCTTCACGACCGTAGCCCCGTAATCGGCGAGCCACCGTGACGCGCGGGCCGCGGGCCCGACGCTGGCGAAATCGAGCACGGTGACGCCGTCGAGCATCGCGCTACCCACGGGCACTCAGAAGTTCTTCGGCAGGCCGAGCTTGCGGCGGTCGATGATGTTCTTCTGGATCTCGGACCCGCCGCCCCCGATCGTGTCGATCACCGTGTAGCGGTACGTCGACTCGGCGCGGCCCCGCATCGGGGCGTCCGGGGTGTGGACCCTCAGCTGCGAGCCGGGGCCCGCGATGTCCATCGACGCGTCGGCCAGCCGCTTCGACAGCTCGGTGGCGAAGAGCTTGTACTCGGACGCCTCGGCCGTGGGCGGCGCGCCACCCTTCATCGACGTGGCCACGAAGCGAAGGCCGAGCACGCGGGCGACCTCGGCCTGGGTGACGAGCTGGGCGATCCGCTGCCGCACGACCGGGTCGTCGCGCACCGGGCGCCCGTCGCGGGTGGTGACCCTCACATAGTCGCAGAGCAGCTCGAGGCGCTGCTCGATCTGCGAGAACGTGAACATCGTGAAGCGCTCGAGGTCGAGTGCCTCCGAGATGTACTGGAAGCCCCGGTTGAGCTCGCCGACGACGTAGTCGTCCGACACCCAGACGTCGTCGAAGAACACGTCGTTCGTGCGCTCGTCGCCCATCGTCCAGATCGGGTTGATGGTGATCCCGGGATGGTCGAGGGGGACGAGGAAGAGGGTGATGCCGTGGTGCTTCGGCGCGTCGGGGTCGGTGCGGGCCCCGACCCAGTACCACTCGGCGAAATGCGCCGAGGTCGTCCACGTCTTCTGGCCGTCGAGCCGCCACCCGTCGCCGTCGCGGGTGGCGCGGAGCTTCATCGACGCGGCGTCAGAGCCGGCCTCGGGCTCGGAGTAGCCGATGGCGAACTCGACCTCGTTGCGCAGGATCTTGGGCAGGAACTCGCGCTTGAGTTTGTCGGTGCCGTGGCGGATGAGCGTCTTGCCGATGATGCCCACGCCCTTGCCGATCTGCGGGCCGCCCCGCCGGGCGAGCGACTCGTTGAGGAGGTACTCGTAGACCCCGTCGCCGTCCTTCCCGCCGTGCTCCTCGGGCCAGGTGATGCCCAGCCAGCCCCGCTCGCCGATCTTGCGCATCAGGGCGCGGCGCTTCGGGGTGTCGACGATCTGGGCCATGTTCTCGCGGGTGGGGTCGAACACCTCGGGGTCGTCGTGCTCGTCGAGGAACGCCTCGACCTCGGCGGCGAAGCCACGCTGCTCGGGGGAGAAGTCGAAGTCCAAGTGGGCCCACCCTACGCCGATCTGACGGGCCGTCAGATTACCGTACGGTGGTCCGGGGACGGCTCCAGGGTTTACGATCTGACGACCCGTCAGATCTCTGGAGCGGCGCGTGGCGAGCGACGGCGAGCTCCCCAGGATCGTCAGCGTCGACGACCACGTGGTGGAGCCGGCGCATGTATGGCAGACCTGGCTGCCCGAGCGGTTCCGTGAGCGCGGCCCGCGAGTGGAGCGGCGCGGCATCGGCGAGATGCGCCACGTCGGCGGGGGCACGTACGAGCAGACCTTCGACGACGAGGGCCCGGCTGCCGACTGCTGGGTCTACGAGGAGCTCGTGTACGTCCACAAGCGCCATGTCGCCGCGGTCGGCTTCGACCGCGCCGACATGACGCTGTCGCCGATCACCTACGACGAGATGCGTCCCGGCTGTTACGAGGCCAAAGCGCGCGTCGACGACATGGAGCTGAACTGGGTCGACGCGTCACTGTCGTTCCCCACGTTCCCGCGCTTCTGCGGCCAGACCTTCCTCGAGGCCAAGGACCGCGAGCTCGCGCTTGCCTGCGTGCTCGCCTACAACGACTGGATGGTCGAGGAGTGGTGCGGTGACAGCGGCGGGCGACTGATTCCGCTCTGCCTTATCCCGCTGTGGGACGCCGATGCGGCGGCGGCCGAGGTGCGCCGGAACGCTGCGCGCGGCGTCCGGGCCGTGTGCTTCAGCGAGATCCCGCCCCACCTGGGGCTCCCGAGCATCCACTCCGGCGCCTGGGACCCGCTCTTCGCCGCCTGCGCCGAGACCGGCACGGTGACGTGCATGCACATCGGGTCGTCGTCGAAGATGCCCGCGACCTCGGAGGACGCGCCCCCCGCGGTCGCGGCGACGCTCAGCTTCGGCAACGCCATGAGCAGCCTGTCCGACTTCCTGTTCTCCGGTGTGCTCGTGCGGTTCCCTCAGCTTCGGCTCGCCTACTCCGAGGGGCAGATCGGCTGGATCCCGTACATCCTCGAGCGGGCGGACGACGTGTGGCGGGAGCACCGCGCCTGGGGCGGTGTCCACGACATCGTCCCCGAGCCGCCGTCGACCTACTACTACCGCCAGGTGTTCGGCTGCTTCTTCCGCGACCGCCACGGCATCGACTCGCTCGACAAGGTGGGTGTCGACAACACGACGTTCGAGACCGACTACCCCCACACCGATTCCACCTGGCCGAACACCAAGGCGGTGGCGGAGGAGCTCATGGGCGGCCTCGCCGACGACGTCGTCTACAAGCTCGTCCGCGGCAACGCCATCCGCATGCTCGACCTCGACCTCGACCTCGCCTGATGCAGCCGAGCGAGCGCCCGCGGCGCAGGTACCATGCGCCGCAGCGAGCGAGGCAATAGGGGTGGAGCTTCGGTACTCGGAACCCGACGAGGCATTCCGCGCCGAGTTGCGGGCGTGGCTCGGCCTCGTGCTGCCGGAGCTCCCGGCGCGCCCCCCTCGCGGCGACTGGCAGGCTCGCCGCCGCTTCGACACCGGTTGGCAGCGCCGCCTCTTCGATGCGGGTTACGCGGGGCTCCCGTGGCCGCGCGAGTACGGCGGGCGCGACGCGTCGCCGTCGGAGCAGCTCGTCTTCCTGGAGGAGACCACGCGGGCACGGGCCCCGAACGTGGGCGTGAATTTCGTGGGGCTGCTGCACGCGGGTCCGACCCTGATCGCCGAGGGGACCGACGAGCAGAAGGCCCGCTACCTCCCCGCGATCCTGCGGGGCGACGAGGTGTGGTGCCAGGGCTTCTCGGAGCCGGCCGCCGGCTCGGACCTCGCGGCGCTGGGCACACGGGCCGTGCGCCAAGGAGACCACTACGTCGTGACCGGCCAGAAGATCTGGTGCTCGTTCGCCCAGGTCGCCGACTTCGGCGAGCTGCTGGTGCGAACCGACCCCGATGCGCCCAAGCACCGGGGCATCAGCTGGCTCATCCTGCCCATGGACCTGCCCGGCATCGAAGTGCGGCCGATCGAGACCGTGCTGGGCTCGTCGGAGTTCAGCGAGGTGTTCCTCGACGACGTACGGGTGCCGGTCGAGAACCGCGTTGGCGAGGAGAACGACGGCTGGCGGGTCACCCAGGTGACGTTCGCGTTCGAGCGCGGCACGGCATTCGTCGGAGAGCTGGTCGAGGCCCGGCGGCTCGCCGAGGACCTTGCTCGCCGTTGCACCCTCGACGACGAGCTGGCGTGCGAGCTCGGCCACGTCGCCGCCGAGCTGGACGCCCTGTGGGCGCTCACCAAGCGCAACGTCACGCAGGCGGCGCGACGTGGCGGCCCCGGCGACGGCGCGCTCATGATCAAGCTCGCCTACTCGGAGGCGCGCCAGCGGCTCGGCGACCTCTCGCTTCGGGCCCTGGGCCGCGAGGCGCTCGACCTCGAGGCGCCCGACGCCGAGGGCTGGGTCGAGGAGCGGGTGCGCACCCTGAACCTGACGATCGCTGCCGGCACCTCTCAGATCCAGCGCAACATCATCGGCGAGCGCGTGCTCGGCCTGCCCAGGGAACCGCGGCCGGCGTGAACTTCGATCTCACGCCCGACCAGGAAGCGCTGCGCGACGGCGTGCGCAGCCTGTGCGAGGGCCGCTTCCCGATGAAGCGGGTGCGAGCGGGCTACGACCGCTCGATGTGGGACGAGCTCGCCGAGGCGGGGGTGTTCTCGCTGCGGGCGCCCGAGACCGAGGGCGGGGCCGCACTCGGGATGACCGACGCCACCGTCGTCTTCGAAGAGCTGGGCCGCGCCCTCGTTCCGGGACCGCTGGTCGAGGGGCACCTCGCCTTCGGTCGCGTCGACGGCGTCGTCAGCGGCGTCGAGGGGCGTATGGAGGGCGCGGTGATGGTCGAGCACCTCGACGCGCTCGACACCCTCCTCGTCTTCGACGCCGACCGCGTGCGCGCGGTGCCTGCTGGCGAGGTGCGGGACGCGCTCGCCGTTGCCCGTCCCCTCGACCCACTCACGCCCATCCACCGTGTGGGCTCGCTGCCGGCGGGCAAGGAGGTAGGCGGCGCCGAGCTGACGGCCGACTGGCGGCGCGCCGGCGCCCTGCTCACCGCCGCCTACCTCGTGGGGATGTCCGCCGCCTGCACTGACGTGTCGGTGGCCTACGCCAAGGAGCGCCGCCAGTTCGACCGGTCCATCGGGTCGTTCCAGGCGGTGAAGCACGTCCTCGCCGACATGGCCGTGCGCACCGAGGTCGCTCGTGTCGCCGTCCACGCCGCCGCCTGCACGGTCGACGACCCCGAAGTTGGGGAAATGCTGCGCGCGGTGTCGGGGGCGAAGCTGCTCGCGGGCGAGGCCGCGCTGCGAAACGGCAAGGCGGCCACCCAGGTCCACGGCGGCATGGGCTTCACCTGGGAGGTCCACGTCCACCTCTACCTGAAGCGTGCCTGGGTCCTCGACACACACTTCGGCTCGACCCGCGAGCACGCGGCCGGCGTCGCCGGCTGTCTCGCCCAGGCAAGATGAGCTCAGACTGGAAGCCGCTGCTGGAGGACCTGAAGCAGCGGCGCGCCGCGGCCCGGGCGATGGGTGGCCCCGAGCGGCTGGAGCGCCAGCGCGCCGGCGGGCGGCTCGATGCCCGGGCCCGGGTCGACCACCTCCGCCGGTCTGTCCGGCATGGTGCCGATGGTCTGCGTCGTCATGGGCGCCTCCGCCGGCCACGGGGCGCTCACCGCGCCGCTCATGGACTTCGTCGTGATGGTCGAGGGCGCGGCCCTGTTCTCGGCCGGCCCGCCGTTGGTGAAGGCGGCCACCGGCGAGGACGTGACCAAGGAGGAGCTGGGTGGCGCCGCGCTGCACACCGCCGTCAGCGGCGTGGCCCACAACGCCGCCCCCGACGACCCCGCCGGCCTCGATCTGGCGCGCCGCTACCTCTCGTACTTCCCGTCGAGCGCCTGGGAGCGGCCGCCGCGCGCCGGCGGCGATGACACCGGCGGCCGCGTTCTCGACACCCTCCTCGAGCTGATCCCGGCCGACCCCCGGCGCGGATACGACGTACGAGCCGTCGTCGACCTGGTCGCCGACTTGGGGTCAGTGCTGGAGATCGGGCCCGGGTTCGGGTGCACGATCGTCACCGCGCTGGCGCGGGTTGGCGGGGAGGCGGTCGCGGTGGTGGCGAACCAGCCCGCGGTCAAGGCGGGGTCGATCGACGCCGACGGCGCCGACAAGGCCACGCACTTCCTCGAGGTCGCCGACGCCTTCCACCTGCCGGTGCTGTTCCTGGCGGACAACCCGGGCGTGCTCGCGGGCTCGGGCGCCGAGCGCACGGGCATCCTCCGTCACGCGGCGCGCATGTTCGCCGCCCAGGCGGGTGTGCGGTCGCCGAAGCTTCACGTCACGCTGCGCAAGGCCTATGGGTTCGGGAGCTCCCTGATGGCGATGAACCCGTTCGACGGGCAGACCGTCACCCTCGCCTTCCCCGGCGCGCGCCTCGGTGCCATGGGGGCCGAGAGCGGGGCACGGGCGGCGGGCCTCGAGGGAGACGCGCGCGAGCTGCTCGCGCACGCCGAGGTCGGCGGCGCCTACTCGTCGGCCGACACCATGAGCTACGACGAGGTGATCGAGCCGCGCGAGCTGCGCAACGCCCTCCTCGCCGCGCTGCGGCTCGGCGCCCGGCGATCGGAGGCCCCGCGGCCGGCGCGGCGACGGGGCATCCTCCCCTGACGGGGTCACTAAGGTCAGGCTCGCGATGAGCGAGCCCCGGCCGCAGACCACCGTCCTCGACGCGCTCGCCCGCAGGCTCGAGACCGATCCCGACCGGCCCTACCTCGACTTCGAGGGTGTGGAGTACAGCGCCCGGCGCATGGATGCCGAGTCGAACCGCCTCGCCCACGGTCTCGCCGGCTTGGGCGTGGGCGCCGGCGACCGGGTCGCGAGCCTGCTCGAGAACTCCCCCGAACAGGTGGCGACGTTCTTCGCCGCCCTCAAGCTCGGCGCGATCGCGGTGCCGATCAACACCGCCTACAAGGGCGACTTCCTCCGCCATCAGCTCGCGGACTCGGGCTCGAAGGCGATCGTCGTGCAGGGCGACTTCGCCGGGCGCGTCGCCGAGGTGGCGGGCGCCGAGCTGCCGGAGCTTGCCGCCGCGGTCGTGGTGGGCGCGCCCGACGAGGTGATCGACGCCGTCCCGCAGCGCGACTGGGCGCAGTTGCTCGCCGCCTCGACCGACCAGCCGGCGCCCGACGCGGGCGTCGCGCCCTCCGACCGCGCGTGCTTCATCTACACGGCCGGCACCACCGGGCCGGCGAAGGGCTGCATGCTGCCCCACAACTACGTCGTTGCGCTCGCCGACCAGATCGCCCGCGCCTGGCAGCGGCGTCCCGACGACATCGTGATCACTCCGCTGCCGCTGTTCCACTTCAACGCCATCTCGGTGTGCGTGGTCGGCAGCCTGATCGTCGGCGGCTCGGCTGGCCTCGTCCGCCGGTTCTCGGTGTCGCGCTTCTGGCCGGAGGTCAAGCGCACCGGCGCCACCATCGTGTCGATGCTGGGCTCGCTCGCGATCCTCGTCGCCGACGCCGACGACCACCCCGACCAGGCCGGCCATCGCCTGCGCCTGTGCGCGGCGGCGCCGATGCCGCCCGCCATCGACCGGATCTGGCAGGAGCGCTTCGGTTGCGCCACGTTCAGCGGCGGCTACGGGCTCACCGAGGCGTCGCTGATCTCGATGCTGGAGGGGGGAGAGGAGAACAAGCCGGGCGCGGCGGGCAAGCCCAATCACCACGACTTCGACGTACGCCTCGTCGGCGACGACGACCTCGACGTGCCGTCGGGGGAGATCGGCGAGATCGTGTGCCGCCCGCGACGCCCGAACCTGATGTTCGCGGGCTACTGGCGCCGGCCCGAGGCGACGGTCGAGGTGCTGCGCAACCTCTGGTTCCACACCGGCGACCTCGGTCGGCTCGACGAGGACGGGTTCCTCTACTTCGTCGACCGGAAGAAGGACTACCTCCGCCGCCGGGGCGAGAACATCTCCAGCTTCGAGATGGAACGCACGTTCCACGGCCACGCCGCGATCAAGGACGTCGCCGTCCACTCCGTGCCGAGCGAGGTGGGGGAGGACGAGGTGAAGGTCACCGCCGTGCTCCAACCCGACGCGCGGCTCTCCGAGGAGGAGCTCTGCGCCTGGTGCGTGGACCGGGTGCCGTACTTCGCCGTCCCCCGCTACGTCGAGTTCCGCGACGACCTGCCCCGCAACCCGGTCGGGCGGGTGCTCAAGTACCAGCTCCGCGACGAGGGCGTGACCGACGCGACCTGGGACCGCGAAGCCGCCGGCTTCACCTTCGACCGCCGCTAACTTTCCGGGTCGGGCTCGCTCGGCGGCCGGGATACCCGGCCGCCGCCCTCCGGGACGCTCGCCGCTCCCGCGCAATCCTGGCGGCGAGCCACGGGCTGGCAGGCTTTCGTATTACGGCTTGCGCACCTTCCAGATCTGCTCGGCGGGCCAGCGCCGGGCCCACTTGTAGCTGACGTAGTCGGTGTAGGTCGTCGTCGCTCCCTTCGGGGGCCGGAGCTCGACGAGGTCGTCGATCACGAGCCCATGGCGGCGGAAGAGGCGGATCCACTCGCCGTAGGGGATCTGGAAGTCGATCGTGCCCTCGCCGTCCCAGTCGAGGCGGCGCATCTCGAAGTAGCTCTGGTGCAGCTTCCGTGTGGTCTTGACACCGTCGTCGCACACGATCCGCAATGGCGTGCTGTGGCAGAAGGCGAGCAGCCCTCCGGGCCGCAGGAGGCGCGCCACCTCGGGGACGCTGCGCTCGGGATCGCAGAAGCTCATGGCACCGTGGTCGCAGAAGACGACGTCGAACGACTCGGAGGCGAACGGCGCCGCCTCGCCGCTCGCCTGCACGAGCGCGACACCCCCACCGTGGGCGTGGCGCAGCTGCGCCGCGGACTGGTCGAGCCCGACGACCCGCGCTCCATGGGCGGTGAGGGCGATCGCCCACTGGGCCGCGCCGCAGCCGAGCTCGAGCACGTCGCGCCCGGTCACGTCGCCGAGCACCCGAAGCTGCGCCTCCGGGACCCGCCATGCCCCCCACGCCAGGGGAGCGGCGGTGAGCCCGCCGCCGTGCGCGTCCTGGTAGTCGTCGGCGTCGGCGTCCCAGAACACCCGGTTGTGCCGCTCGTAATCGCGCCCCCCGGGCGAAGGCTATTGCTGAACAAGGATTCAGTGTGCTGAACATAGGTTGCACCCGGGCCGATGGGCGGGCTACCGTGAGCGGGTCCGGGGCCGGTCCGTGCCCGAGGGGGGTCGCCGCTATGACCGTCACCGACTCGAAGCCCGAGCTGCAGTTCGTCGACGCCGACGGCCACGTGCTCGAGCACCCGAGCAAGATGCTCGACTACGCGCCGCCCGACTACCGCGATCGCATCTGGCACGTCGAGACCGACGACCGGGGCCGCGAGTGGGTCGTCTGGGACGGCTCCCGCGACCCCGCCAACGTGTTCGCCCTCGCCGGCACCGGCGGCATGACCCCGGAGGAGCAGGCCCGGGCGGCGTCCGGGGAGCTCAGGTACACGGAGATCCGCCCGGGTGCCTTCGAGCCCGCGCCCCGGCTGGCAGACCTCGACACCGAACGCATCACGCAGACCGTCCTCTATCCCACAACCCTCCTCGGCATCGCCGGTGTCCGAGACCTCGACGTGGCGGTGGCGCAGTGCCGGGCCTACAACGACTGGCTGTCCGATTTCTGCGGCGCGGACCCGAACCGCCTGTTCGGCATCGCGGTGATCCCCCAGCAGGACGTGGATGCGGCGGCGGCGGAGATCCGGCGCGCCGCGGCGTTGCCCAATCTGGTGGGAACGTTCATCCGCCCCAACCCGGTGGTGGAGTGGAGGCACTTCCACGACCGCGTCTACGACCCGATGTGGAAGGCGGCGTCCGACGCCGGCTGGCCGATCGGGCTGCACCCGTTCCTCGCCGGCGACGTGCCGGGAGCGGTAGTCGGGCTCCGGCTCAACGAGATCCACTCGCCCGCGAGCGTGTTGCCGTACCAGAGCCGCATGAACATCAGCAACATCTTCTACACGCAGGCGATCGGCAACCCGGTCGACATGCTGACGAGCCTGGCGTTCCTGCTCGCCGGGGGCGTGTGCGAGCGCTACCCCGACCTGAAGATCATCGTGCTCGAGACGAACGGGGGATGGATCACGCCCTGGATGGAGCGTCTCGACCACAACGCCAAGACGTTCTCCTGGGACGTTCCCGACTGCAAGCTCGCGCCGTCGGAGTACTTCCGCCGCCAGTGCTACATCAGCTTCGACGCCGACGAGGAGACCCTCGGGTTGGCGGCGGAGTCACCCTACGTCGGCGACGACCGCATCATCTGGGCCTCGGACTACCCGCATCCCGACGCCAAGTTCCCCGGCACGGTCGACGAGCTGATGAAGAACATCACCGGGCTCGACGCCAGCGCGCAGCAGAACATCGCCTGGCGAAACGCCCAGCGCCTGTACGACCTACCCGACTTCGCCGGCTGACGCGCCGGGCAGGTCGCGACGGGCGAGCGCACGCGCTTCGGCTCGTCGTGTCCAGGGGGCCAGCGGTGCCCCGATCACCAGGGCCGCCAGCGCAACGGCCCACAGGGGCGCCCCGAGGAACAGCGCCACCAACACGACCAGCAGGAAGACGATCGCGCTGTCGACCAGCCAGTGGACCACGAGCGGCCGCGGCGGGCGCGGCGCGAGCGGCTGATGCTCGGGCGACGTCAAGCGGTGGGGGTCAGGTCCGTGATCTTGACCGGGCCGCCTTCGCGCTCCTCTCTCGGGTGGCGGGCGGTCGACCGCACCGACGTGTCGACGCCGATCGCCTCCGCCCGCAGGGCCCGCACCGTGCATCGCTCGCGCGGCCGGTGCGTGAACGGGTCGTACGAGAAGTGCTCCATCGCGTTGAGGTGCGTGATCTTGTCGATCTCCCCGTCGGTGAGGTCGCTTCCCTCGAACTCGTCCATCAGCCGCTCCGGCGCGCGGGGCCACGTGGTGTCGGAGTGCGGGTAGTCGATCTCGACGGTGATCCGGTCGACGCCGATCTCCCGGGCCAGCCGCACGCCCACGGCGTCGGAGATGTAGCAGAGCACCACGTGCTCGAGGAACACCTCGCTCGGCATCTTCGATCCGAAGTCAGCGCCGGTCCACGCCTTGTGCACCCGGTAGCTGTGGTCGAGGCGCTCGAGGAAGTAGGGCACCCAGCCGATGCCGCCCTCGGAGAGCGCCACGGTCACGTCGGGGAACTTCTTGAACACCGGCGAGTGGATGAGGTCGGCCGCCGCCTGCACGATGTTCATCGGCTGGAGCACGATCATCACGTCGATCGGCGCGTCGGCGGCGGTCGTGACGAGCTTCGACGACGAGCCGATGTGCATGCAGACGATCGTCCCCTCGTCCGAGCAGGCCTTCCAGAACGGGTCCCAGTGGTCGGAGTGCAGGCTGGGCAGCCCCAGTGGCTCGGGGTTCTCGGGGAACGTCACCGCATGGCACCCCTTCTCGGCGACCCGGTGAATCTCGGCCGCCATCGTCTCCGGGTCCCAGATCGTGGGAACCGACAGCGGGATGAAGCGGCCCGGGAAGGTGCCGCACCACTCGTCGATGTGCCAGTCGTTGTAGGCCCGGGCCAGGGCGAGTGCCGCCTCCTTGTCCTGGAGCGCGGCGAACAGGCGGCCGGCGAAGCCGGGGAGCGACGGGAAGCAGAGCGAGCCGAGCACGCCGTTGGCGTTCATGTCGAGCACGCGCTTCTCGATGTCGAAGCAGCCCTCCCGGAGCTCCTCGAACGAGGTGGGGTCGATCCCGTACTCCTCGGGAGGCCGGCCGGCGACGGCGTTGAGCCCGATGTTGGGCACCTCGAACTCGAGGAACTGCCACACGTCGGCGCCGTCGTCCTTGCGCACGATGTGGGGCGCGATGTCCCTGTACTCGGCCGAGAGGTGGCGCTCGAACAGGTCGGGGGGCTCGACCACGTGGTCGTCGACGCTGACGAGGACCATGTCGTCCGTCTGCATAGAGCCAGGCTACCCCTGGCCCCGAATGATGCGACCGGGGCGGGCGCCGGTCCACTTGCCCCAGTCGAGCAGCACCTCGCCGTTGACGACGGTGGCGACGTAGCCGCGGGCGTCGACCACGTACCGGCCGCTGCCCGCGGGGAAGTCGCGCACGAAGCGGGTCGCGCCGACCCCGAGCTCGGCGGGGTCGAGCACGCACAGGTCGGCGGCGGCGCCCGGCCGGATCACGCCCCGGTCGGGGATGCCGTGCACCTGGGCCGGGATCATCGTCAGCTTCGACACCGCCTGCTCGAACGTCAGCACCTGGGGCGTCCACTCGGTGAGGAGCCGGGTGGTGAAGTCGGCGCCGCAGAACGACAGCAGGTGGGCGCCGCCGTCGGAGCTGCCCGCCATGACGAGCGGGTTCCGGATCATCTCCTCGGTGGCGGCCAGGCGCTTGCGGTCGGGCGGGGCCGCCAGCACGAACTGGGTTCGCAGGTCCTCGGCCAGCGAGAGGTCGAGGAAGGCGTCGAGCGGGTCGGTGCCCCAACGCTGCGCCACCTCGGCGACCGTCCGGTCGACCAGCTCCTCGTGCTCCGGCCGGTGCACGGTCTCGACCCGCAGCACCTCCCACACGAACACGAACGACCGACCCTCGGGGTCGGCGAGCTCGCGGCGCATCTGCTCGCGCACCGCGGGGTCGCGCAGCCGGTCCTCGCGCTGCGGGGGCGGCAGCGTGAGCGAGGACCGGAAGCTCTCCATCTCGTCAAACAGGAAGGTGCTGTCGAGCGAGAAGTGGGCGCCCTGCCGGTTGGTCGCGAACATCGGGTAGACGCGCTCGCCCGCATCGCGGGCCTCCTCGGCGAACTCGAGGCTGCGCCTCCACCCGTCGGGTGCGTGGGGCAGACGGGTCAGCGTGTTGAGGTTGACCGGCCGGCCGGACACGCGCGCCATGTCGTGGATGAGCGCGCGGTCCGCCTCGCTGTAGCCCTCGAGGAACGTCCGGGGGATGAACTCGATCGCGCCGTGGTCGAACTCGGCCAGGACCGACGCCAGCGCCACGATCTCCTCGGGCGACGCGTGGTTGGACGGGACGCCCCGCCCGTCGTGGGCGACGTGCAGGTCGAGCTGCGACGACGTGAACCCGACCGCGCCCTCGCGGAACGCCTGCCGCACGAGGTCCTGCATGGCGGCGACCTCGTCGTCGGTGGCCTCCCGCTCGGAGGCTTCGTCGCCCATCACGTGACGGCGCACCGCGCAGTGGCCGACGTTGGCCCCGACGTTGACGCCGGTCGCGCCCTCGAGGCCGCCGAGGAAGTCGGCGAACGTTCCGCCGCGGAAGGTGACGCCTTTCGACAGGGCGTCGGCCGACATGCCCTCGACCCGGCTCAGCATGTGCACGAGCCAGTCGACGTCGTCGCGCCTCGCCGGCGCGAGCGTGAAGCCGCAGTTGCCGGTGAGCAGGGTGGTCACCCCGTGCCACGACGCCGGCGAAGCGGTCGGGTCCCAGTGGAGCTGGGCGTCGTAGTGGGTGTGAATGTCGATGAAGCCGGGCGTGACGACGCGCCCGTCGGCGTCGATCGTCTCGGCGGCTGCGCCCTCCACCCGCCCCACGTTCACGATGCGCCCGTGGCGCACCGCGACGTCGGCGGTGAAGCCGGGCAGGCCGGTGCCGTCGACGACCCGGCCGCCCTTGACGACGAGATCGAGACCGGGCCCGCTCATGCGCGCCTGGGCGCCGGGATCCCGTACATCGTGAGCGCGTTGAGGCCGAACAGGCCGGCGCGCGCCTCGGGGTCGAGGTCGCGGTTGCGCTCGCGCAGCTCGTCGACGACACCCGGGTACTTGGCGTCGCTGTGCGGGAAGTCGGACGCCCACACGAACCGGTCGGCCCCGGTGAGCGGGCCGAGCACACCGGGGGTTCGCTCGCCCGGGTCGAAGCTGATCCAGCACTGCCGGCGGAAGTAGCCCGACGGTTCGATCGACAACGGCGGCGTCGCCCAGCCGTAGCTCTCGTGGAACTCGTCGAGCCGGTCCATCCAGTGCGCGATCCATCCGCCGCCGCACTCGAGCACGATGACCCCCAGGCCCGGGTGCCGTTCGAGCACGCCGCCGTACACGAGGTTCGACAGCGTCATCTGCTGGTCGAACTGGAGGATCAGCGCGTGGTGGGTGCCGGGGGCCATCAGCTCCCGCAGCGCGCGCGACGCGCCCGGCATGTCGGCGAGCCCGGCGGGGTGGAAGGCGAGCGGCAGGCCGGTCTCCTCGAGCGCCTCGTAGACCGGCTCGTAACACCAGTGGTGGAGCGGCAGATCGTTGTAGGGGTTCGGCCGGGCGAAGCCCGCGACGAGCCCCATGCCGGCGATCCGGCGCGCCTCCTCGGCCGCCCCCGCCGGGTCCTGGAGCGGAAGGGCGCCGACCCCGGCGAGGCGGTCCGGGGAGGCGGCGGCGAACTCGGCGATCCAATCGTTGTAGACGCGGCAGCTGGCGACCGCGAGCTCCGGGTCCTGGATGGCGCCGAGCTTGAGGCCGAGGCCCGGATAGAGGACGGCGAGGTCGATCCCCTCGGTGTCGAGCACCTTCACCCGCTCGTGGGGGTCGAAGCCGCCCGGGTTGAGCTCCTGGTAGTGACGGCCCCTGCCGAAGTCGTCGAACGACTCACCGGCGTTGCCCAACCCGACCAGGCCGCGGTCGGTGGCCTTACGGTCCTCGACCCAGCACTCGTCGTACCCGGTGGCGGCGTTCCAGCGCAGCCGGATACCCCTGTCCTGCAAGTGCTGGGGAAGATGGCGTTCCCACAGGTCGGCGGGCTCGCAGACGTGGCCGTCGGCGTCGACGACGATCTCGCTCAGGGCGTCCTCCTGGGCTCCTGGCCTCCTGGCCTCGAGCGCGGCCTCCAACCCCCCCTCCAGGGTCCGGCAACCGGCTGCCATCGTCAACGCCGGGCTACTTATCGGACCCCAGCTACCGTGGTCGGAGGACGGCCATGACGAAATCATCCCACACCGTGCGCGCGTACCGGTCCGACTGGGCTGATTTCGCCCGGTGGTGCGTGGCCCGGGGCGACCCGGCGCTCCCCGCCCCGGTCCAAGCGGTCCTCGACTACGTCGCCGAGCTGGCGGCCACCCGGAAGGCGTCCACCGTCGAGCGCCGTCTGGCCGCCATTAGCGAGGCCCACCGGGAGGCGGGCCTCGACACCCCCACCGACGATCCTCGGGTCCGGATCGAGGTCACCCGCGTCCGCTGGCAGAAGCGCAAGGCGCAGAGCCGCACCGTTCCGCTCGAGGTGCGAGAGCTGCGGGAGATGGTGAGGAGCCTCCCCGCGGGCCTGGTCGGCGCACGCGATCACGCGCTGCTGCTCGTCGGGTACGGCGCGGGCCTGCGGCCGTCCGAGCTGGTGGCGCTGGACGTCTCCGATCTGGTCGTCGTCGAGGCGGGTCTCTCGGTCGCGCTGATGCGGGGCCGGGTCGTCATCCCGTACGGCTCGTCCGGCCAGCTGTGCGCGGTGCGGGCGTGGCAGGCGTGGGAGGCGGCGGCCGGCCTGACGGGCGGGCCCGCCTTCCGCGCCGTCGACCGGTACGACCGCCTCGGTGTCAACCGGCTGGGCGTGAAGTCGATCACCCGCATCGTGCGGCGGGCGGCGGAGCGGGCGGGGCTGAACGAGCAGCGCTACTCGGCGCTGTCGCTGCGCCTGGGCATGGTGTCGGCCGCCACCGAAGTCGGGGCGCCCGACCGGGGGATCATGGCGCAGACCGGCCACCGGAGCCGGCCCCTCGTCCGCCGGTACATGCGCGAGGCGCGCGACCCGCGAGCTTAAGGCAAGCGGCCGCGCCGCAGGTTGCGACGCGTGCCTACGCACGCAGGAACGCGCGGTCGACGAGGGCGTGAAGCTCGTCGAGCGGGAAGTCGCGCGCGACCGGCGAGTCCCCCTGCTTGTCCATGCTGAAGATCCAGTGGGCGAGATAGGCCTGCATGATCCCGGAGAACAGGACCCCCATGGTCTCGGGATCGGCCTCGCGGAACTCGCCGGTGCCCACCCCCTGCGCGAACACCGTCGCCTCGAGCGCGATCGCCCGCCGGTACCGGTCGAAGCTCGCCTCGTCGAGCCCGGCTTTGAGGTTCCACCACGACGCGCCGATCGTGCGCTGAAGGAGCAGGTAGAAGCGGTGGTACTCCCGGAAGTAGCGGAGCTGTGCGTCGACGAGAGCATGCAGCTTGTCGGTGGCGGAGCCGCCCTGCGTCACCGCCGCCTCGATCACGTCGACGATCGCGGACCCGCGCCGCTCCATCACCTTGGCGAAGAGGTCGTCCTTGCCCTGGAAGAAGCCGTACAGCGCCCCGACCGAGAACTCGGCCTGCTCCGCGATCTCCTTCAGCGTGGCCTCGTGGAACCCCTTCTCGCTGAACACGGCCTCGGCGGCATCCAGGATGTGCTCGCGGCTGAGCGAGTCGTGCTGGCGGCGCCGCTGCTCCCGCAGGCTGGCGTCGGCGGCGTGGGGGCTCACGAGGGGCGCTCGATGATCTCCGCCGGGCCGCCCTGTGTCGGCGCCTCGGGCTGCACCTCGATCGTGTCGAGGTGCACACCCTCGGGGGCAGTCACCGCGAACACGACCGCCCGCGCCACCGCGCCGGGCTCGAGCACGCCCGCGTGGCGCTGGAGGCCGTACCGCGGCCAGAACTCCATGAGCCGCTCGAGCTCGGCCATGTCCCACCCGAAGCCGAACTCGCTCAGCGTGGGTCCGACCCGGATCGTCGTGGACCTGATGAGCGTGCCTTCGAGCTCCATCGCCAGGGAGCGCGCCATCAGCTCGAGACCGGCCTTGGTGGCGCTGTAGGCGGCCATTCGCGGTCGTGCGTGGCGGGCCGCGTCCGAGGAGATGAAGACGAGATCACCCCGCGAGCCGCGCTGGAGCATCGAGCTGATGGCCCGCCGGGTCAGGTACATGGGCCCCAGGAGATTCGTCGCGACCTCGCGGCGCAGGTCGTCGACGCCGATCCGGTGGAACTCGCCCGGGACCGACACACCGGCGTTGTTCACCACCACCTCGACCGGGCCGAGTGCGTCCTCGGCGGCGTCGAAGAACGTGTCGACCGACTCGGGTTCGGTGACATCGAGCGGGTGCGAGAACGCGTCGCCGCCGGCGGCCTCGACCTCGCTCGCCGCCTCCTCGAGCCGGTCGACCCGGCGGGCGCCGACCGCGACGGCCCACCCCAGCTCGCCCAGGGCCGGGGCGATGGCCCGGCCGATGCCCGACGAGGCGCCGGTCACCATCGCCACCCGCCGATCCGCCACCGTCTCCCGTCTCCTACGCCGAGCCCGCCACCCGTTCGCGAGCAAAGACTGGCAGTTCAGCTCAGGCGAAGCAACGTTCAGTCACGGCGCCGCGGCCAGCCCGCCCCACGCGACCACCGCGCCCGCGGCCTCGGCGAGGAAGCGGACGTCGCTGGCGTCGACGGGGACCCGGACCTCGGTGACGCCCGGCGCCGCGAAGGCGGCGTCCAGCCGGGCGCGATGGTCCTCGACGTGCGTCAGGCCGCCGTAGAGGCTCCAGATGTCGAGGACGAACGCGGCGCCCAGGCGGGCTGCGAGGCCGACCACGGAGCCCGTCGCCTCGTCGACCGGGTCGCTGATCACGGCGACGGCCGGGTGGCCGCGCAGCGCGGCGACCAGCGCGAGTCCGGCCGCGACGCCGGATGCGCGCGTCGCCGGCACCACGACGCTGCTCGGCTCGGTGGTCGGGAACGTGCGCGCCACCCAGAGGCCGGTCAGGCCCGGCTCCCCGGCGACGACGCCGTTGGGTGGGAGCGCGGCCCGCACGTCGGCCACGGCGCGCGCGGGGTGCAGCGGGACCTTCTCGGCAACGAAGCCGGGCTGCGCCACCGCGGCGATCCGCTCGTAGAGCTGGTTCGGGGAGCTCGGCCTCGTCGCCGGGCGGATCCGCTGGGCCAGGTCGGCGCCGAGATGGTGCGGTGCCACGGCCAGCACGGGGGCGAGCGCGAACCGATCCGGGGATGCCTCGTCGGTGTCGATTCCGGCGGCCACGATCATCCCCGCGTCGCCGAATCCCAGCAGCTCGAAGTCGCGTTCCTGCAGCCCGGCCGTCCCCATATGGTGCGGGCTGTCCCACGGGAACACGCCCTTGGCGCCCCAGGTGTTGGCGACGCCGAGGTTCCCGGCGGCGGCGAAGGCACGCAGCCCGTCGACCGCGCCGGCGCGCACGACGCCCGGGCCCACCAGCGCCACGACCGGCCCGTCGGGCGGCTCGAGCGGCTCCCGGGCCGGGCTCGGCGGGGCCAGGTCGACCGGCTGCGCGCCCGCCGGGGCGGGCGCGGCGAGGTCGAGCTCGAGGCGCAGCTCGGTCGCCGCGCTCCCTGCTCGCGCCGGCGCGGCTGCCGCCGCGATCGCCGCCGGGATGTCGTCGGCCGAGGTGACGGCGACCGGCTCGGCGCCAGCCCCGGGTCGGGACGACAGGCGGAGGCTCTGACCGTCGGGCCCCAAGGCGCAGCCGGGCCCGGGGCCGAGTCGGCCGTCGCAGTCGGCGAGCAGGGCGCTCAGCCGGGCGTCCGGAGTCTCGACCCGAGGCACGCCCGCCACGGCCCCCCCGAAGACGCGCCCGACGCCGCCGGCCCGCAGGCAACGGCCCAGCAGCTCACCGACCGTCTCCGCGCGACCACCCACCGTGCCCACGCGGGCCATCGTCGCGCGTCCCGGAACGTGCCTGACGGCCACGGGTACGATCCCAGGCCGGTGCCGGCGCGCAACCTGTTCCTCCACGAGTACGTCGACATCGTGGGCGAGGGCGCGATGCCCTATATGGCGCACACCGCCGCCTTCGACGTCGACGCCGCCGCCGGCCGGGGCATCGGCCTGGTCGGCACCTGGTACACGATGGGCTCCACCGGCCGATGGCCCCAGGTCGTCAACCTGTGGGAGTGCGTCGACGGGTGGGCGGGCTGGCGCCGGCTCATGGAGAGCACCAACCTGCGCCGTACCGAGAACCCGGCGCTCGCCCGGTGGTGGCGCGAAGCGCTCGAGACGCGCACCGGCGGGTTCGACCGGCTGCTCGGCGCCGCCCCCGGCTGCCCGTCCCTCGCCGACCTGCGCGCGGACGGCGTGTCCGGCTCGGTGTTCTTGCACGAGCTGTCGCAGGTGCGTCCGGGCGCCGCCCTCGACTACCTCGCCGCGGTGCGGGACGAGTGGCAGCCCGTCCTCGCCGACCACGGCCACGTGTTGGTGGGGCTCTACGAGGTGCTACTGACCGACGTCGAGGTGCTCACGATCTGGGCCACCGACCCCGCCGGCCACGAGGCGCTCGGGCGGGCCGGCGACGAGGGTTCCGATGACCGGATCCCGCGCTGGCGGGCGCGGGCGCGCCAGTTCCTGACGCGGTGGCGCGAGGAGCTCATGACCCCCTATCCGGGGACACCGCTGTCGCGTGGCGACTCACTTTGACATCGGGATGCGGACCGACCGGCGGGCGCTGCCTGACGGGTCGTCAGATCTCTCTGTGACCGGCGGGTAGCCTCGCCGCTCGTGAGCTTCACCCGGACGGATGCGGCGACCGGGCCCGACAAGACGGTCGCGCTCGACGGGCGCCCGCTGGGCAAGCGGGGGGCGCTCACGCGGCGGCGACTGCTCGACGCCACCGCCGGCCTCCTCGAGAGCCGCGGCGTGCGCGACCTGCGCGTCGTCGACATCGCTCGCAAGGTGGGCACCTCGCCCGCCACCTTCTACCAGTACTTCCGCGACGTCGAGGAGGCCGTGCTCGTCCTCGCCGAGGAGGTCGGCGAGGACCTCGCCCCCGTGGGCGAGCTCCTGGCTCGCCCGTGGCGGGGAAAGGCGGGCTTGGGCTCGGCGCGGGAGATGGTCGACGCGTTCCTTCGCTATTGGGACGGCCATCGGGCCGTGCTGCGAACCCGCAACCTCGCGGCCCAGGAGGGCGACCGGCGCTTCCGGGCCGTGCGGAACCGCTCGCTGCAGCCCCTGACGGAGGCGGTCGCGGCGAAGGTTGCGCAGGCGCAGAACGGCAGGAAGGTGGACGACGGCATCTCGCCGGTCGCGGCGGCGGCAGCCCTCGTCGCGATGCTCGAGCGGATGGCGGCGTTCCACACCGACCTCGAGCCGCTGGGCGCCAGCCGCGACGACGTGGTCGAGACCACCGCCCGGATCATCTACCAGACCGTCACCGGCCGGAAGAGCTAGAGAAGCCTGCCGCCGAGCGAGCGCGACCAGGAGTCAGGCGCTCTCGAGCGTCCGGTCCCAGCCGGCGGGGTGGGAGGTGACCTCGAGCTCACGGTCGAAGACCTGCTCGAACAGCTCGCGCCGGCGGCGCGCCGCCCAGTGCTCGAGCTCGGTGTCGCCGTCGGCTCGTAGCCGCAGCAGGACCAGCGACGGCCCGACGCGCACGTCGAGGCCGCCCACGACCTGGCGGTGGCCCCGATCGAGGCCGTCGGCGACCCGCAGCAGGGCGGTGAGCTTGCGGAGCCGCACCTCCCCGCCGGGGCCCAGCTCGCCGTAGCGGTCGTCGCGAGGCTTGGGGTCGCCACGCCGGTGCCAGCGCGCGATCGCGGCGAGCAGGTTGACCTCGACGGGCGTGAAGCCGCGCAGCTGCCCGTGCTGGATCAGGTAGGCGGCGTGCTTGTGGTGGCCCTCGCTCCCGACGTGCTGCCCGATGTTGTGGAGAACGCCGGCGTACTCCAGGAGCTCCCGGTCGTCGGGTCCCAGCCCGTGCAGCTCCGCCGTCTGGTCGAAGAGCTCGACGGCCAGGCGGGCGACCTGGCGGGCGTGCTCCTCGCCGAAGTTGCACCGCCGGCCCAGGTTGTACACCGACGCGCGCCGGATTGCGCGCGGGTCGGACGACCAGTCGGCGGGATCGTGGCGTCCGATGGCCTCGAGCACGATGCCCTCGCGCAGCGCCCACTCGCTCACGGTGAGCTCGTCGAAGTCGAAGAGCTCCATCGCGGTCGCAAGGAACATCGACCCGGCGGGGATGAGGTCGACGCGGCGCGCCTCGAGGCCCTCCAGGCGCTTCCGATCGGCGGCCTTCGACGAGATGATCAGCTTGTGGAGTGGGAGGAACTCGTCACGCGTGATCGTGAGCTGGTTGAGCGAGACGGGGACGTCCTCGTCGCGCCGTGCCGCAACCATGTGCGCGAGGTCCTCCAGCGTGCCGCTGCTCCCGACCACGAGCCTGGGATCGAAGCGGGCCACCTCGGCGGCAATCGGCGCCAGCGTGGTCTCCAGCCGGTCGCGCAGGCGGCGCCGGTCGGCCTTCGAGAGGGGATCCGACTCGACCAGCTCGGCGGTGAGGCGCCCGACCCCCAGATTCTCGCTCGCCGCCCAGCGGAGCTCGCCGGCGTCCCCGACCATGATCTCCAAGCTCCCGCCGCCGAGGTCGAAGCACAGGGCCGGGGCCGGGTCGAGGAGCACGCTGGCGCGGATGGCGCCGAAGATGAGCTGCGCCTCAGTGAGGCCGTCGATGACCCGCACGTCGACGCCGGTCTCGGACTCGATGCGGTCGACGAGCTGGTCCCCGTTGGCGGCGCCCCGGATCGCGCTGGTCGCGCAGGCGAGCACCTCGTCGGCGCCGGCGGCGTCGGCGAGCAGCCGGAAGCGGCGCACGGTCGCCACCGCCTCCTCGGCTGCGGGCTCGGGGATGCGACCCTCGCGGCCGACCTGGTCGCCGAGCCGCAGCATCTCCTTCTCCCGCACCAGCGGCTCGAACCCGCCGTCGGGGTGCGCCTCCGCCACCAGCAGGTGGAACGAGTTGGTGCCCAGGTCGAGGGCGGCGATGCGCATCGTGGTCGACTGTAACGGCGGGCGCCCGCCGATCGGCGCAGCGCGCGCTCCTGACGCCCTCGTCAGGTCGAGGGGGCTCGGGTAAGATCGCCCGGCCGGCAGCGGGCGTCGGCACAAAGGAGTTGGTCGTGAGCGTGCAGGGCGAGCACCGGATGCTGATCGACGGCAAGCTCACGGAGGCAGGCACGGGCGAGACGTTCGAGAACGTCGACCCGGCCACCGAGGAGGTCATCGGCCAGGTCGCCGACGCCTCGCCCGAGGACATGGAGCGCGCCATCGACGCCGCCCGGCGCGCCTTCGACGAGACCGATTGGGCGACGAACCCCGACTTCCGCAAGCGGTGCCTCCGGCAGCTGCGCGATGCCCTCGACCGCTCGCGTGAGGAGCTCCGCCCGCAGGTCGTGGCCGAGGTCGGGACGCCGATCTCTCTCACCTACGCCATCCAGCAGGACTCCTGCATCGAGGACATGCAGTGGGAGATCGACCTCATCGACCGCTACGAGTGGGAGACCGAGCTCCCCGCCCACGAGTTCATGGGCCTGAAGAGCGGCCGGAGGGTCGTGCGTGAGCCCGTCGGCGTCGTGGGCGCCATCACGCCGTGGAACTTCCCGTTCATGCTCAACCTGTCGAAGATCACCCCCGCCCTGGCGGCGGGGAACACCATGGTGCTCAAGCCCGCGCCCGACACTCCCTGGAGCGCGACGTTCATCGGCCGGCTCGCGGCCGAGCAGACCGACATCCCGCCCGGTGTCCTGAACGTCGTCACCGCCGGCGACAAGGCGGAGGTGGGCGAGGTGCTGACCGGCGACCCCCGCGTCGACATGATCAGCTTCACCGGCTCGACCGCGACCGGGCGGCGGATCATGGCGCGGGGCGCCGAGACCCTGAAGAAGGTGTTTCTCGAGCTCGGGGGCAAGTCGGCCAACGTCATCCTCGACGACGCCGACTTCGCGTCGGTCGTGCCGAGCGGGTCGATGATCTGCATGCACGGGGGGCAGGGGTGCGCGATGACCACCCGGATGCTGCTGCCGCGCTCGCACTACGACGAGGCCGTCGAGATGCTGAAGGCCGCGTTCGAGGCGGTGCCCTACGGGGACCCCAACGACCCGGGCAACATCATGGGCCCGCTGATCAACGCCCGACAGCGCGACCGCGTGCTCGGCTACATCGAGAAGGGCCGGGCCGAGGGCGCCGAGCTGCTGGTCGGCGGCGGACGGCCCGCGCACCTCCAGCGGGGCTACTACGTCGAGCCCACGCTGTTCGTCGACGTCGATCCCGACTCGACGATCGCGCAGGAGGAGATCTTCGGACCGGTGCTCGCCGTGATCCGGTACGAGGACGACGACGACGCGGTGCGCATCGCCAACAACTCGGCCTACGGGTTGTCGGGCGCGGTGACCAGCGGGTCGCTGGATCGGGCCATGGGCCTCGCCCGGCGGATCCGCACCGGCACGGTCTCGGTCAACGGGGGCCTGTGGTTCGGCCCCGACTCGCCCTTCGGCGGGTACAAGCAGAGCGGCAACGGCCGCGAGCACGGCGTCGCCGGTTTCGAGGAGTACCTCGAGACCAAGACGATCGGCGTGCCCGCCTCGGCGTAGCTCGCCCTGGTCGCTGGTCGCTGGTCGCTGGTCGCTGCTCGCGTGAGGCACGCCCGGCCCGGGGACCTCGACCGGCTCGACGACCTGCTCGACCGGCTACGGGCCGTCGACGGGCTCACCGAGCGGCGGAACGGCGTCTTCTACCGCGGGTCGAAGGCGTTCCTGCACTTCCACCAGGACCGGGCGGGGCTGTTCGCCGACCTGAAGGTCGGCGATGGTTGGCTTCGGTACCCCGTCTCGTCGGCGTCGGCGCGGCGCACGCTGGTCGCCGACGCCCGCCGGGTGCTGAGGGGTGAGACGACGGCGCTCCGGGGTCAACGGTCCTGACCCAGCCGTAGACTGGCGGGGTCGACGACCACCGGAGGCTCTGATGTACGACACCTCGAGCGATGTGCTCGCCGCGGCGGTGGACTACTTGCCCAAGTTTGACACCGTCGACGAGGAGCGCCGGCACCGCAAGCAGCGGCTCGCGGCCGCCTTTCGGCTGTTCGGGCGGTTCGGCTTCGACGAGGGAGTCGCCGGGCACATCACGGCACGTGACCCCGAGCATCTCGACCACTTCTGGGTCAACCCGTTCGCGATGAACTTCAAGCACATCCGTGCGTCCGACCTCGTCCTGGTGAACGACAAGGGCGAGGTGGTGGAGGGTGAGTACCCGGTGAACGCGGCGGCGTTCGCGATCCACTCCCAGGTGCACCAGGCCCGTCCCGACGTGATCGCGGCGGCACACGCCCACTCGATCTACGGGAAGTCGTGGTCGGCGTTGGGTCGTCTGCTCGACCCGATCACGCAGGACGTGTGCGCCTTCTACGAGGACCACGCCCTGTTCGACGACTACACCGGCGTGGTGCTCGACCTCGAGGAGGGCAAGCGCATCGCCCATGCCCTCGGCGACGGCAAGGCGGTGATCCTCCGGAACCACGGGCTGCTGACCGTGGGCCACTCGGTCGACGAGGCGGCGTGGTGGTTCATCACGATGGAGCGGTCGTGCCAGGCCCAGCTCCTGGCGTCGGCGGCGGGCGACCCGGTGCTCATCGACGCCGACATGGCCCGCTTCACGGCCACCCAGGTGGGCTCGCACGTCGCCGGCTACTCCAGCTTCCAGCCCCTCTACGACTGGGTCGTCCACGACCAGCCCGACCTGCTCGAGTAGCCCCTTCCGCTTGTGGTCCATCTGAGCCCGGAATCCGGGCCTCATTGCGCCGCGAGAACCTGAGCTCTACTCGCGGGTCCTGACCCACTCGATCGTGCCCTGGAGGAAGGCGCCGGTGTCGGGGAACTTGTGGCCGACGATCTCGGCGAACCACTCGGGCACGTAGATCTCGAACACACCCCGGTCGAGCGCGTCGACGACGGGCTGCACCACGGCAGCCGCCGGGAGCGCCTCGATGTCGCCGAGGCTCTCGTCGTTGTCGGGCAGGTGGAACAGCTCGGTGTCGATCACGCCCGGGTTGACGACGTGAACCAAGACGGCGGTGTCCCGCAGGTCGACCTGCATCGACTCCGACCAGGCGGTGAGCGCCGCCTTCGATGCCGCGTAGGCCGCCTCGCTCGGCGGGCCCAAGCGGGCCGCGACCGAGGAGATGTTCACGATCCGCCCGCCGCGCTCGATGAGCCCGGGGAGCAGCGCCAGGGTGAGGCGGACGGGGGAGAGGAAGTTGATCGCCGTGACCGCTTCCACGACGGCCGGCGTCAGGTCGGTGACCGGGCGGCGCTTGGGGATGCCGGCGTTGTTGACGAGCACGTCGACGCCGCCGAGCTCGTCGTCGGCCTGCCGTGCGAATGCACCGACACTGTCGAGATCGGCGAGGTCGACCGTCCACGACCGCGAGTCGGGGGAGTGCTCGCGCACGCGCTCGAGCACCTCGGCGAGGCGCTCTCCACGCCGGGCGCAGATGCCCACCACCGCGCCCCGCTCGGCGAACCCCTCGGCCAGAGCGGCGCCGATCCCCGACGACCCGCCGGTGATCAACACTCGCTTCCCATCGATGGAGTAGGGCATTCCTCTCACTGTACGGCGGCGCTAGCCTGCGCCGCCGTGCCGCTTGATCCATCGGTCGCACTGCTCACCGACCGTGTCGCGATCGTGACCGGCGCCGCCGTCGGCATCGGGGAGGCGATCGCCACGACGTTCGCCCGCTTCGGCGCGCACGTGGCGATCTGCGACCGCGACGTCCCGAAGCTCGACACGACCGCCGACGCGATTGAGGCAGCCGGCCGCCGCGTGGTCGCCGGCGAGCTCGACGTGCGTGACGGGGAGGAGGTACGCGGCTTCCTCGACATCGTGCGCGAGCAGTTCGACCACGTCGACATCCTCGTGAACAACGCCGGCGGCGGGTTCCACGCCGACTTCCTCGATGTGAACGAAAAGGGGCAGGACGCGCTCGTTCGTGAGAACTTCGTCAGCGTGACCCACTTCATCCGCGGCGTCGTGCCGCTCGTGCCGCCGGCACCGCAGGGCGGCTCGATCGTGAACGTGACGTCGATCGAGGCTCACCGCGCCGCGCCCGGCTTCGGCGTGTACTCGGCCATGAAGGCCGCCGTCGCCAGTCTCACGAAGACGCTGGCGCTCGAGCTCGGCCACCGCATGATCCGGGTCAACTGCATCGCGCCCGACGTGATCCCGACGCCCGGCATCGGCGGCGACGTCGAGGTGAAGACGCCCCTCCCCTGCGCCGGCCACGTCGACGACGTCGCCGCGGCCGCCGTGTTCCTCGCCGGCGACCTGTCCCGTTTCGTCACCGGCGTCACGCTCCACGTCGACGGCGGCAACGTGGTCGCCGGCGGGTGGCACCGTCTCGAAGACGGGATGTTCGGTACGTGAGGCCGGGCACGTGAGGTTCGGCATCGCCCTCGGGCGGCTCAACCCGGCATTCTTCGTCGAGGCCACCCTCGAGGCCGAGCGGCTCGGCTACGAGTCGGTCTGGCTGCCCGAGCATCTCGTGTTCACGATCGCCATGAGCCGCTCGCCGCACCCGGGCGAGGAGCACCCGCCGGTGCCGCCGACCACTCCCATCTTCGATGCCTTCGCCTACCTGAGCTTCCTCGCCGGCAGGACCGAGCGGGTGCGGCTCGGCACCCACGTCTACAACCTGGCGCTGCGCCACCCGTTCGTGGCCGCCCGCGCCGTCCAGACCCTCGACCTCGTCTCCGGCGGGCGGACCGAGCTCGGCATTGGCGCGAGCTGGCTGGAGGAGGAGTGGGTCGCGACCGAGCTCGACTTCCACAGCCGCGGCCGCCGCCTCGACGAGGCGCTCGACGTATGCAAGCGGCTGTGGACCGAGCCCGAGGTGGCGCACGACGGCGAGTTCTTCCACTTCGAAGCGGTGGCTTTCGAGCCCAAGCCGGTGCAGCGTCCGTGGCCGCCTATCTTGGTCGGTGGCGAGAGCGACGCCGCGCTGCGGCGCGCCGCCCGCGCCGGCGACGGCTGGATTGGGATGGCGCACGACTTCGAGTCGGCGCCGAAGCCGATCGCCCGTCTGCGCGAGCTGCTCGGGGAGCACGGGCGGACGGGCGAGCCGTTCCAGGTCTGCCTGGGCGGGCCGGTCGAATCGCGCGACGACGTCGCCCGTTGGGAGGAGCTGGGTGTGACCCGGCTGGTGGTCTCGCCGTGGCGGCGCTCGAAGGAAGCGATCGACGGCATGCGCCGCTTCTCCGACCTCGTGGGCATCGAGTGAGCGAGGCGACGCGACTCGCCCGTCCCGCGCAATCCTGGCGGCCAGCAACAGGCTGGCAGGCCTTCCTAGCCGAGCAGCGCCCCCGGGTCGGCGTCGAAGTCGCGAATCGTCCCCCGGTTGCGCACGGCGACGCCGATGTTCTCGGGCTGCATCGTGAAGCACACGCCCAGCATCAGGTCCTCGAGCTCGTCGGCCCGATCGACGGAGTCGAGGTCCATGCCCCGTCCCATCCCGATCTCGCACGCCCGCCGTAGCACGATCGCCGCCTCGGCCTCGTCGAGGGGCAGCGTCGCGTCCGCCCAACGGAAGAAGCCGCCGCGCCACGGCGCCTCGGTGTAGGGCGGGGGATCGACGATCCGGGGGCCGGCCAGCGTCCAGGTGAGGACGCGCTCACCGTCACGCCAGAGGCGCACTTCGGTTCGCTCGCCCGAGAGCGCCCCGAACGGGACCTCGGCGTCGTACTGGCGACGCGGCGTGTCACGACCGCGAGCGGCGTGGGTGACCGCCAACCCGGCGAGGTCGAGCATGTGGGTGCAGTTCGCCCGAGGATCGGTGTGCTCGCCGGCGGCGAGCAACCGCGGCGACAGGGCCATGCCCGAGAGCCGCCGCAGCGGCCCGGCCGCGGCCGGGCACGTGCTCCACGGCCAGCGCACGGCGCGTGCATCGACGTCGAGGACGCGCTCGCCGTCGTGGCGGAGCGTGACCTCGAAGTGGTGGAAGTCGTCCTCCAGGCCGCCGCCGACAACGCCAGGCGCCGCGGTCACGAGCCGGATGCGGCGGCGGTACGAACCCTCGAGGAAGGGCGCCTGCATCATGCCGGGAACGGGCTCACGCGCTCCGGTTCCTTCCACCGGGGTAGCCGCCGCCGCCGAACTGCTCGTCGAGGGCGTCGTAGTCGACGGTCCAGCCCTGGCGCGGCAGCTTCTCGACGAACTCGACCGCTCGGGGCTTCTTGTACGAGGCGATGCGCGCCCGGCAGTGCTCGATGATGCCGTCCGCATCGGCCCGAGCGCCGTCCTTCAGCACCACGACGGCCTTCACGCTCTGGGTCCAGCGCGGGTCGGGGACGCCGATGATGGCGCACTCCGCTACCGCCGGGTGGGTGGCGATGCACCCCTCGACCTCGGCCGGATAGATGTTCTCGGCCGCCGACTTGATCATGCGGGTCTTGGGCCCGATGAAGGTGATCGTTCCGTCGGCCTCGCGCCGCCCGAGGTCGTTCGTGTGGTGCCAGCCGCCCCGCATCCGACGGGCGTTCTCCTCGGGCCGGTTCCAGTAGCCGTTCATCACTGTGGGCCCGCGGGCGGCGATCTCGCCCGTCTCGCCGACGGCGACCTCGTCGTCGTCGGGGTCGACGATGCGCACCTGAACGACGGGCGACGGGCGCCCGTGTGTCCCGATCGGCGCGTGGGCGAGCGTGTTGAACGTCAGCATGCCCATGACCTCGGTCTGGCCGTACCCGCCGGGATGCCGGGCCCACGGGCTCGTGTCGACCGTGATCATCTC
>JBOGFI010000253.1:0-6729 GCA_050743365.1 Acidimicrobiia bacterium
GAGCGAGCGCGACCAGGCTAAGTCGGCCGGCGACGCACCACCTGGAGGCCGAGCTCCGCGAGCTGCGCGGGGTCGAGGGGGCTCGGGGCGCCGGTGAGCGGGTCGGCACCCGACTGGGTCTTGGGGAAGGCGACCACCTCGCGGATGTTCTCCTCGCCGGCGAGGACGGCGGCGAAGCGGTCGATCCCGATCGCGAAGCCCGCGTGCGGCGGCGCGCCGTGCCGGAAGGCGTCGAGCAGGAACCCGAACCGCTCCCGGGCGTGCTCCCGGTCGACCCCCAGCAACGACAACACCTGCTGCTGGAGCTCGGGCCGATGGATGCGGACGCTGCCCGACCCCAGCTCCCAGCCGTTGAGCACCAGGTCGTAGGACTGCGACCGCACCTTCAGCAACTCCTCGCCCTGCCCCGATGCCAGCAATCCGAGATCGTCGGGGTGCGGCATGGTGAACGGGTGGTGGGCCGGGATCGGCCGCCCGTCGCCGTCGAGCCGCTCGAAGAGGGGGAAGTCGACCACCCAGACGAACCGCAGGCCCCCCTCGCCGATCGGCGGTCGCGCCAGCTCGAGGCGGAGGGCGCCGAGCACGCGGTTCGCCGTCCGCCGCTCGCCCGCCACCAGGAGAAGCAGGTCGCCCGGCTCCGCGCCGAGCGCGTCCACCAGCCCGAGCTGCTCGGCCTCCGAGAGGAACTTCACGACCGGTGACTCCAGTGCTCCCCGCTCCTCGACCTTCAGCCAGACGAGGCCGGCGGCGCCGAGCTGCTTGGCGCGGTCGACGAGCGCGTCGAGGCGCGCCCGGGGCATCGTCCCCCGTGCGGGCGCGCGGATCCCCTTCACCGCCGGCGCTCGGAAGGCGCGGAACTCGGTCGCGGCGAGCACCTCGCCCACGTCCACCAGCGCCAGGCCGAAGCGCACGTCGGGCTTGTCGGTGCCGTAGCGCTCCATCGCCTCGTGCCAGGTCATGCGCTCCACCGTGCCGACCAGCTCGCCGGTCGCCTCCTCGGCGGCGACGGTGGCGGCCTCGCCGATGATCGTCATGACATCGTCGCCGGTGGCGAAGCTCATCTCGGCGTCGAGCTGCATGAACTCGAATTGCCGGTCGGCGCGCGGGTCCTCGTCGCGTACGCACCGGGCGATCTGGTAGTACCGGTCGAGCCCCCCCACCATCAGCAGCTGCTTGAACAGCTGCGGGCTCTGCGGCAGCGCGTAGAACTCGCCCGGCTGGAGCCGCGACGGCACCACAAAGTCACGCGCCCCCTCGGGAGTCGACGCGATCAGCATCGGCGTCTCGACCTCCACGAACCCGTGCGCGTCCATGACCCGCCGGAGGGCCCGGTTGACGACGGCACGCAGGCGGAGGTTGCGCTGGAGCCGCGCGCTGCGCAGGTCGAGGTAGCGGTACCGGTAGCGCAGGGCCTCGTCGGCCTCGCTCCGCCCGTCGACCGGGATGGGCGGCGGCTCGGCCTCGCTCAGCACCTCGAGCCGGCTCGCCGCGACCTCGACGTCGCCGGTGGGCAGCTCGGGGTTGGCCGTCCCTTCCGGTCGCTCCCGCACGTCGCCCTCGACCCGCACCACGAACTCGGCTCGGACCAGGCGCACGTCGGCGCCGCCCGACGCGTCGGGGTCGACGACGACCTGCACCACGCCGGCGGCATCCCGAAGGTCGAGGAACACCACCCCACCGTGGTCGCGCCGGCGCGCGACCCAACCGCACACCGCCACCGCCGCGCCCGCGTCCTCGAGGCGGAGATCTCCCGCCCGGTGCGTGCGCATCATCGGTCGAACTCGCGGCGTGCCCGCAGCCATCCGGCCAGTTGCTCCCGGGGCACCTCGACCTGCTTGCCGCTCCGGAGGTCCTTGACCGCGACCGCGGCGCGGGCGAGCTCGTCGCGCCCCAGCATCACGCCGAAAGCGGCACCAGACCGATCGGCGACCTTCCACTGGGCCTTCACCGACCGACCGCCGTATAGGCGGTCGACCCGCAGGCCCGACTCGCGTAGCTCGTGAGCGACGAGCGTCGCCTCGTTACCGCCGACACCGTCGATGACGAAGGCGTCGAGGCCTCTCCGGGCTTCGCCCGCGAGCGCCCCCTCGGCGTCGCCGGCGATGAGCATGCGCTCGATGCCCACCGCGAAGCCGATCCCGGGCGTCGGCGGGCCACCCATCTCCTCGGCCAGGTAGTCGTAGCGGCCGCCCCCGCCCACCGCGTTCTGCGCCGCCTCGAGGGCGTCGCTCACGAACTCGAACGTGGTGCTCGTGTAGTAGTCGAAGCCGCGGACGAGGCGCGGCGAGAGCTCGTGCGCGATCCCGAGGGCGTCGAGCCCGCGCTGGACGGCCTCGAAGTGCTCCCGCGACGTGTCGCCGAGGTACTCGGTGAGCTGCGGCGCCCGCTCGATCACGTCCCGCCAGTCCTCGCGCTTCGAGTCGAGCACGCGGAGGGGGGCCTCCTCCACCCGCGCCAGGAACTCGGGGCCGAACCTCGCGCCGTGCTCGAGCAGGTACTCGCGCAGCGCGGCCACGTACGCGGGACGGCTGTCGCGGTCGCCCATCGAGTTGAGCAGGAGAGTGAGCCGCTGGAGGCCGACGTCCCGGTAGAACCCGTCCGCCAACGCGATGAGCTCGACGTCGACCTCCGGGTCCGCCGTCCCCAGCGCCTCCGCGCCGAGCTGCCAGTGCTGCCGGTACCGGCCCCGCTGAGGGCGCTCGTAGCGGAAGTTGGGCGCCACGTACCAGACCTTCCACGGAGGAGTGGGGTGGTGCTCGACGTAGGCGCGCACCACCGGTGCGGTGCCTTCGGGACGCAGCGCGAGCGCGCGTCCCCCCTTGTCGTCGAGCTCGTACATCTCCTTGCGCACGCTCGAGTCGCCGAGTCGCTGGAAGACCTCGCGGTGCTCGACGACCGGCGTCACGACGAGTCCGTAGCCGAACCGGGCGGCGCGGTCGGCGAAGGCGGTGACGGCCTCGATCCACCGGCCGGACGCGGGAGGCAGCACGTCGTGCATGCCGACCGGGGCGCGGAACGGAGACTCGGGCGGCACCGCGGCATCGTATCGGGCGCCGCGCGGCAGGCCCGGGAGATTGCTACGAGCTCGTCTTCCCCGGCAGAACCCGGTACGCCTCGTACACGGAGTCGACGCGCTTCATCGTCTTGAGGATCGAGTCGAGGTGGCTGGGGTCGGCCAGCTCGAAGTCGAAGCGGAGCTTGGCGACGCGGTCGCTCGAGGTCTGCGACGTGCACGCGAGGATGTTCACGTGGTGGTCGGACAGGATCTGCGCGATGTCGCGCAGCAGCCTCGAACGGTCGAGCGCCTCGACCTCGACCGAGACGACGTACGTCGCGGGCTGGTCGTGGTCCCACTCGACCTCGATCACCCGCTGCGCCTGGGTCGCGAGCCCGGCGGCGTTGGCACAGTCGGTTCGGTGCACGGACACGCCGCGACCCCGGGTGACGAAACCCATGATCTCGTCGCCCGGTACCGGAGTACAGCACCGCGACAGCCGCACCATCATGTCGTCGAGGCCCTCGACGTGGACGCCAACGGTACGGCGGTGCCGTGCTCCCGGCGGCCGCCGCGGTGGGCGCCGCGCGGTGACCGGCAGCTGCTCCTCGCCCCCCCGCAGCTCGCGCTGGGCGCGCTGCACCACCGTGCGCGGCGATACGTGGCCTTCGCCGATCGCAGCATGGAGGGCGTCGAGGTCCGCGTAGCTCATGGCTTCCGCGACCTTGGCGACGACCGACGACCCGGCCAGCTTCTGGACGGGTAGGCCCTCCTTGCGCAGTGCCTTGACCAGCTCGTCCTTGCCGGTCTCGATGGCGTCCTCACGCCGCTCGCGCGAGAACCACTGGCGGATCTTGCTGCGGGCGCGCGGCGTCTTGACGAACTGGAGCCAGTCGCGGCTGGGCCCGGCCCCCTCGACCTTGCTCGTGAAGATCTCGACGCTGACACCCGACACCAGCGCCGAGTCGAGCGGCACGAGACGGCGGTCGACGCGGGCCCCGATGCAGCGGTGCCCGACCTCGGTGTGGATGGCGTAGGCGAAGTCGACGGCGGTGGCGCCCGCGGGCAGGGTGATCACCTTGCCCTTGGGCGTGAACACGAAGACCTCGTCCTGCTCGAGGTCGACCTTCAGCGACTCCATGAACTCGGTCGGGTCGGAGGTCTCCTGCTGCCAATCGACCATGCGCTGGAGCCAGGCGAGGTCCTCGGCGGGAGAGTGCTGCTCCTTGTACCCCCAGTGCGCGGCGATCCCGTACTCGGCCCGGCGGTGCATCTCCGCCGTCCGGATCTGGACCTCCACCGGCTTGCCTTCCGGCCCCACCACCGTGGTGTGCAGCGACTGGTAGAGGTTGAACTTGGGCATGGCGATGTAGTCCTTGAACCGGCCCTGCACCGGGTTCCACAGCGCATGGATCGAGCCCAGCGCGCCGTAGCAGTCCTTCACCGAGTCGACGATGACGCGCACCCCGACCAGGTCCTGGACGTCGTCGAACTCCTTGCCCCGCACGACCATCTTCTCGTAGATCGACCAGTAGTGCTTCGGTCGCCCGCCGACCTCGGCCGGGATGCCGAGCTCGGCGAGGCGGGACCGCAGCTCCTCCACCACGAGGTGGAGGTGGTCGTCACGCTCGGGCGACCGGGTGGCCACCATCTGCTCGATCTCGGCGTACCGCTTGGGGTGCAGCACTGCGAAGGCGAGATCCTCGAGCTGCCACTTGAGGCCGGCGATACCCAGCCGGTGCGCGAGGGGAGCGTAGATCTCGTGGGTCTCCTGGGCGATGCGGTACTGCTTCTCTTCGGGAAGCGAGGCGATGGTCCGCATGTTGTGGAGGCGGTCGGCCAGCTTGATCAGGAGGACGCGAATGTCCTTGGCCATCGCCACGAGCATCTTCCGCAACGTGGCCGCCTGCTGGGCCTCCTTGGAGTCGAACTGGAGCCGGTCGAGCTTGGTGACGCCGTCGACGATCGCGGCCACGTCCGTGCCGAACTGCTCCTCCAGGTCGGCGGCCGTGAGCACGGTGTCCTCCACCGCGTCGTGCAGCAACGCGGCTGCGATCGTGACGTCGTCGAGACCGAGGTCGGCGAGGATCGTGGCGACACCGAGGGGATGGGCGATGTAGGGCTCCCCCGAGCGGCGGACCTGGTCGGCGTGGGCCTCGCGGGCAACCCCGAAGGCACGCTCGATGAGCTGGGTGTCGGCCCGACGGTGGCGCTCGCGGAACGTCGCCACCAGGGGCGCCACCTCGACGTCGACGTGGTGGCGGCGCCAGGGCAGCACCGAACGCCGGTCGGGGCGGTGCTCGACGCGCGGCTCGGCAGTGCTCATTCTGGAGTAAGTGTACGCCTACCTGCGCTTTCGCCGACGCTGCTGGCGCGGGCGGGGTGGCCGAGTGGGTCTCGACGGTGCCGCGGCCGCCGCCGGTGCGGGCACAGACGGCGCCGGTCGCTCGGGCGCGCCCACGGGTATGGGCTCGGGCACGGTCGCCGGCGGGCGCGTCGCCGCCGCGGTCGAACGCTCGCGCAACGCCCGGTAGCGGGGCTCGCGCTCCTTCCACCAGGCCACGATGGGAACGGCGACGAAGATCGACGAGTAGGTCCCGGTCAGGATGCCGACGAGGAGGGCCAGGGCGAAGTCGCGCAGGGCCACCGCGCCGAACAGCCAGTCACCGATGACCAGCAGCGAGAGCACCGGTAGGACGGCCGTCAGCGAGGTGTTCAGCGAGCGCATCAGCACCTGGTTCATCGACCGGTTGACCATCTGCGAATACGTGTCGCCGCGGACGGTCCCGAGCGCAGCTGCGTTCTCTCTCACCTTGTCGAAGACCACGACGCTGTCGTAGAGGGAGAACCCGAGGATCGTCAGCAGCGCCACCACGGTGGCCGGCGTCACCTCGAAGCCGCCGATCGAGTAGACGCCGGCGGTCACGATGATGTCGTGCAGCATCGCGATGATCATGGCGACCGCCATCTTCCAGTCGAGCCGGAACGACAAGTAGGCGGCAAGGACGAGGAGGAAGACGACGAGCGCCCGCAGCGCCTTCTCGCTGACCTGTTTGCCCCAGGTGGGGCCGACGGTGTTCACGCTGACCTGGTCGGGAGCGATGCCGCCGTACCCGGCCAGGGCTTCGGTCACCCGCCGCTGCTCATCGGCCGGGAGCTCCTCGGCCTGGACCCGCACCGAGTCGCCTCCGAGGATCTGCACCTTGGCGTCGGCCAACCCGAGGGGCCGGATCGTGTCCCGAACGTCACCGACGGAGGGGCTCTTGCCGCTGACCTCGAACCGCCACGACGTCCCCCCCTCGAACTCGATACCGAGGTTCAGCCCGCGGATCGCCAGCGCGAGCAGGCACACCACGACCACCATCCCCGATAGGAGCGCCCACCGCCACGCCCGTCCGACGAAGTCGAAGTTGGTGCGCTCGTGGATCAGGTCGCCGAACGTGTGCCGGGGGCTCATGCTTTCGCCCCCTCGGCGTCGAGGCCGGAGGCGATGCCCACGTAACGGGCCCGCAGGAGGCCGGGCCGGCGGGCCAGCAGCACCACCAGCGGGTGCATGAAGAAGTAGGTCACGGCGAGGTCGAGCAGGGTGGCGAGGCCGAGAAAGAAGGCGAAGCCGCGCACGTTGCCGATCGCGAGGAGATAGAGCACCAACGCGCCGATCAGCGACACCAGGTCGGCGGCGAAGATGGTTCGGAACGACTGGGCGAAGCCGCGGTCGACCGACGACCGCACGG
>JBOGFI010000254.1:0-71746 GCA_050743365.1 Acidimicrobiia bacterium
CCTGACATCTGTGTCACACCGCGCCCCGCGAAAAACCCGCGGACGCCCCGCGATTCGGGAGTACAGCACGGCACGGGTGAACACTCGAAAGCACGTCTGACCTGCGGATTCGCGACAGAGCGGCGTACCGTCAGCCCGGCTGAGCGCCTTCACACGGCAGAGGTCACTGGTTCGAAACCAGTAGCGCCCACCACCAAGCCGCAGGTAAGCGGCTTCGTTCGCGAGAACCGGTTCTCGTTCAGCGCGGTTGGGCCGCGCGTGGGCCGGGGGACGTTCAGCTTTCGAACGCGAGCGGCTGCGGGTTGGCTAGGGCGTGGTGCCGTCGCCGGGAGCGGCGTCGACGACGCTGGCAGACCACGCGCCGTCGCGGTATTCGAGGCGGTTCCAGCAGCCGGTGCGCTGGGGGATCTCATCAGGTTCTGAGGGCGTGTTCCCCGGCAGGCGGGCGAGAAGGGCGCGGTTCACGGCGTCGTGGGCGACGATCGCGGTCGGGGACGAGCCAGCGCCCTCGGCCACCTGTGTGGCGGCGAACAGGACCCGGCTGACGAGCGATATGGCGGGTTCCACACCGGGTGCCCGGTCCAGCGAGCCGTGGCGTCTCTCGGCTGCGGAGCGGCGCTTGCCGGCCCAGCGCCCGTAGTCCCGGTCGATGAACCCCTCGTTGACCTCGACGGGGGCGCCCGTGGCCTCGGCGAGGCGCTCGGCCGTAGCGAGCGCGCGCTGAAGCGGGCTCGTAGCGATTACGGCGAGGCGCACTCCGCTGAATGTCTCTGCGAGCGCGTGCGCCTCGCGTCTTCCGGCGTCGTCGAGCTCGACGTCGAGGTGACCCCGCAGCAACCCTTCCGCGTTCAGGCGGGTTCGGCCGTGGCGGATCAAGTACAGGGTCCGGTCTTCACTCGGTGGGGTGCCGTTGGAGCCCGTCGTGGTGTTCGCTTGTTGGTGTGACCGCCCTGCGTCCACTCGGCCAGAATGGCGCGACGGCGATGGGGCTCGCCGAGAACCGCAGCCCGGCTGCTGATGGCTCCTACTCCGGATCGTTGCCCATGACCTGAGGAGGGAGCCGTGCGGAGCCTCTGGATCGCCGTGGCGGGATCGGCGGGAGCGCTGAGCCGCTACCAGCTCGAAGGCTTTATCAGCCGCCATACACGCGGCGCGTTTCCCTGGGGAACGCTGGTGGTCAATGCCTCGGGGTGCTTCGTGCTGGGTTTGCTGTTCACGCTGCTGACCGAGCGCTTCTTGCCTCACCCGTACCTGCGTTCCGCGCTCACCATCGGGTTCCTGGGTGCCTATACGACGTTCTCGACGTTCGCGTTCGAGACCGTGCGTCTCGCCGAGGACGGCGCCCGCGGCCTCGCGCTGCTGAACGTGGTCGTCTCTGTCGCAGTCGGCGTGGCGGCGGCCTGGTTTGGCATCGTCGCAGGGAGGACGCTGTAGTCATGAAGATCGAGGGTCAGGGCAAGTTGCTGCGGATCTTCATCGGCGAGTCCGACCAGTGGGAGGGTCGCCCGCTGTACCAGGCGATCGTGCGGCGGCTGCGCGAGGAGGGTCTGGCCGGCGCCACGGTGATCCGGGGCATCGAGGGCTTCGGCGCCCACAGCCACCTGCACACCGCTCGGATCCTGCGGCTCTCCGAGGACCTGCCGCTGCTGATCGAGGTCGTCGACAGCGAAGACCGGATCCAGCAAGTGCTGCCCATCATCGAGGAGATGATCCCCGAGGGCCTCGTCACGCTCGAGAACGTCGAGATCCTCGCCTACCGAGCCAACGCGCCGGACAGCGCCGAAGGCAGCTGACCTACCGCGCCGGTTGGTGTTGAGCCGCGGTTGGGCCACGGCAAGTCAAAAAACGACGGGAACCAGTCGGAACCGACGGGAAGTGTTTTCGCAGGTCAACTGCAGTTTTGGCGCGACGCCGCACGTCGCGGAATCACCCCCGGTCGCTTCACACGGCAGAGGTCACTGGTTCGAAACCAGTAGCGCCCACCAAGAAACTGCGGCTGGGGGATCGCGCTACGGTCGCCGGCGGCGGGGCGTGAGCTTTGGGCACGACGTACACCGTGGCGGCGGTGGCGCGCGACGGCCGGGTCGAGATCGCGACGTCGGGGTCGCAGTCGGCGACGGTGGGCGCCGTCCACGAGTACCTCGCCTTCGCCCACTGAGCCGGGTCCACGATCGCGCCGTAGGAAGCAGCGGGTACTTCACGAAGAAGCTGGTTCGTTGCGCGCCGCGACGCTGAGGCGGGCGAGCCGGTCGGACGGCACTGGGCACCACTGCGTTGCCGTGTCGGCAAGATCCCAGCCCGTCAAGGAAGCACCCGCTTCGAAGGCGCTCTGTAGGAACTCAAGGAGCGCCGCCTTAGGGTCGGGTGAACTTCTCGCGTCTTCGTATCGGAAGATCGCGAGGGAGCCGTTTGCCTGCGTGACCCACTCGGCCGTCTGTGGGCGCAGCGGCTGCTCCCGGAGTTCGGGCGGCTCGGGGGCGGTGTAGGAGTAGTAGGCGGGGAACGGGCTGGTTCGGTCGCCCGCCCAGAAGCCGAAGCTGACGACCTCGTGCGTGTACGCCTCCGCTGTGACCGCGTCGACGCCCGGCCGAGCCGCCGCCCGCTTGCCCGAGAACCTGGTGACGGCGAGGTCGAAGCCGTGCCAGAAGAGGTGCACAGGGCTGGTCTTGCCGCAGTACCAGCCGGCGAACTCCTCCAGCACGTCGGCGCTCCATTGCAGGACGCGGAGAAATCGGGTGACGGCGTCGGCGTCATAACTCGCGTGGTCCCGGTCGGTGGGGAACGGCGTCGTGGTTGGCACGCCAAAGGGTTCGGCCCGGATGTCGACGCGCACGTCGAGGCCGTTGAGGGTGTCGGTGAGGTGACGGTGAAAGTCGGCGACGGACAGCCCGTCGTGGAGCCCGAAGCCGGCCTCCGATTCGGTGGTGCGGGCCCAAAGCCGGTGGTCGACCAGATCCATCTCGATTTCCAGGTTGTGGGCCTCGACCGGCATGCGCCGGGTGGTCAGACCCCGTGCCGACGGGTAGAGAGTGACGTTCCACCAGTGGTTGCGCATCGGCATGAGCGCGAGCCGCGTCTTGCCGATGATCTGCGCCCACAGGTGAAGCGTGTCCTTGGTTTCCTCCCATTCGTCGAGGGGGAGTGGCGGGAGGTGGGTGTCGTCCATCAGATCTCCCTCAACTGGTGGGGTCGGACCGGAGCGTCGTCGGGACGGGAAGGTCGTCGCGTCGCAACGCCCACGTCGGCAGCGGGGGCGGCTCGGACATGCGCCCGATGTCGACGGCGGGGAAGCCGTCGATCTCGGTGCCGGCCGCGAAGCGCGAGCGTTGCTTGACGACTGCTCCGGCGCGCACCACGCAGCCGGCCCCGAGCACGCTGGTGTCACACACGATCGCTCCTGGCTCGATGACGGATCGGGCGCCGATGCGACAGCCGTGGATCATGGCCCCAGGGCCGACGATCACGCCGTCGTCGATGATGAGATCGTTGTCGGGTAGCAGGTGCAAGACGGTGTTCTCGAGGATCTGGACGTCGCTGCCGATGCGCACCGGCCCGTGGGAGTCACCGATGATCTTGACGCCGGCGCCGATGATCGTGCGTTCACCGACGACCACGTCGCCCGTGATCTCCGCCGTGGGAAACAGGGTCGCCGACGCGGCGATGGTCGGCAGGATGCCTCGGTACGCGTACAGCTGGTCCATCACGGTTCGCTCCTGTGTCGGTTCGACGGTGATTGCCGTCCGCGGGGGGACGGAGAGGTCGCCATCGCGTAATGCGGCGAGGCGACGGAGATCGTCGGCGGAGCCGGATCGGATGACGCGCGCGGGCCGGCCCACGGCAACGACATCGCTCGGCAACGTCGTCCCGGCCGGAACGAGGGTGCCCTCGCCGAGGAACACGCGATTCCCGACCCGTGCGCCGGGCATGAGGATCGAGGCGTTCCCCCGATCTCGCAGAGGTCGCCCAGGGCTGCTCCGATCACCGCGCAGCGGTGGCCGAACGTGCTTCGACGCCCGATGGTCGTCGGGATCCCGGTGCTGCCGACGAGCACGGAGTTCTCGAGCACGGCCGATCCGGTCCCGACCTCGACACCCGGGCCGTGGGAACGGACCACCGCGCCTTGGGCGAGCAGGGATCCTTCACCCAGGCGCGCCGTTCCCAACACGACCGCGGAGCCGGAGATGCGCACCGAGTCGGCTCGCACGTCGCTGAGTGCACTGCCGGGTCCGGCGCTCACGGGTCGCTCATGCCTTGTCGCGCGCGAGGTTCTCGAGCAGGCGGTCGAACACGACCGCGAGCGTCTCGAGCTCTTCGCTCGATAGCGGATTGAAGAAGTAGCGATGGATGGCCTCCGAGTGCTCCGGAGCGGCATCTTCGACGGCGGCCGTGCCGGCGTCGGTCAGGCGCACCATCGAGCCGCGCGCATCCTCCGAGCACTCCTCGCGGGCGACGAGGCCCCGTTTCTCCATCCTTCCCACGAGATGCGACAGGCGACTGCGGTCCCAGCCGAGCTCCGTGCCGAGCTCACGCGCCCGCAGCACGCCATCGGCGGTGTGGGACAACGGCACCAGCACCGAGTACTCGGGCCCCGACAGGCCGGCGTCGCGAAGCAACTGCTCCTGCAGCGCGCCGGACAGCTCCTGGTACAGGTCGCGATACGCCTTCCAGAGGCGTCTCTGGTGCTCGTCGAGCCGCCGCGGTCTCGCCACAGCACCATCGTAGGTTTTTATTGACGCATCAGCAAAAAGCAGGATATTGTAGATGCGTCATCAAAGTGCGTCTGTGACCAGGAGCGGACCCGATGCCGGCCATCACCGTCGACGACACCCTCGTGCTTCCCCGCATCCCCCGGCCCGACCCTGCGGCCTCCACGCCTCGACCGGTCGCCGAGGTCGTCACCGCGCACCGCCAGCTCGAGGGCGCCGGGTTCAGCATCCGTCGGCCCTTCCCGGGCGAGCTGTCGATGGCCGAATCGGACCCATTCCTGCTGCTCGACCACCTGGGGCCGCAGGTCAACGCCCCCGGGGAGGCGAAGGGCGCGCCGTGGCATCCGCACCGCGGCTTCGAGACCGTGAGCTACATCCTCGACGGCGAGATCGCCCACCACGACACCAACGGCGGCGGCGGCGTGATCGGCGAGGACGACACGCAGTGGATGACCGCAGGCGGGGGCATCCTGCACGACGAGCTGCCGACCGAGCGGATGTACCGCGCCGGCGGTCCGGCGCACGCCGTCCAGCTGTGGGTCAATCTTCCCGCGAGGCTCAAGATGACGCCACCGCGCTACCAGGCGATCACGCGGGACGACCTTCTGCTCCTCACTTCTGACGACGGCGGTGCGCTGATCCGCCTTATCGCCGGCGACATCGCAGGATTCACCGGGCCCGGCGTCACCCACACCCCGATCGCCTATGCCCACGCGACCGTTGCCCCCGGCGCGCAGATCTCCATCCCGTGGAATCCCGCATTCACCGCTCTGGCCTACGTCCTGACCGGCCGCGGCAGCGCCGGGCCCGAGGGTCGCCCGGTGCAGGACGGCCAACTCGTCGTGTTCGGTCCGGGCGACCATCTCGTCGTGGCGGCCGCCGGCCGGCAGGCCGAGCCGCTGGATGTACTCCTGCTGGGCGGGCTGCCGATTCGCGAAACGATCGCCCACTACGGACCCTTCGTGATGAACACCCGCGAGGAAATCCTTCAGGCCGTCGAGGATTTCGAGGCCGGCAGGCTCGGCATTGTTCCTGCCGACCAGCTCGCGCCCCGGAACTTCGCGTGACGGCTCAACGCGACGACCCCCGCCGAGATCGAAGTCGTCTACTGCCGTGAGGAAGGGAGTAGCCGCCATGACAGATCGAAACGTCAGTGTCATCCGGACCCACGGCGACCGCCGAATCCCGGTCGCCGGCATGTACACGATCGACAGTGCCCACACCACCGTCGAGTTCATCGGCCGGCACCTCATGATCACCAAGGTTCGCGGCCGCTTCCCGGATGTGACCGGCGAGATCACGATCGCCGAAGACCCCGAACGGTCGCACGTCGAGGTCGACATCACCGTCGCGAGCCTGAACACCGGCAATGCCGACCGCGACGCGCACATGAGAAGTCCGGACTTCTTCGACGCCGATCGCTACCCGACGATCATGTTCCGCTCAACGGAGGTGAGGGCGCGATCGGAGGACGCGTGGGAGGTGGTTGGCGACCTGACGGTGCGGGGTACGACCCGAGCCCTCACACTGCAAGTGGACTTCGACGGTGCCAACGTCTCGCCCATGGGTGATCAGCGCATCGCCTTCAGCGCCGCGGCCGACGTCGACCGAGAGGACTGGGGTCTTACCTGGAACCAGACCTTGGAGACCGGCGGGCTCCTCGTCGGCAAGAAGGCGCGCATCGAGCTGAGCGTGCAAGCCGTCGCGATGACAGACGCCGCCGCCGCCTGATCCACCCGAATCGGCACCCTCGGATGCGTGCGTGATGCCCAATAGGTGCGCACCTAGCCGGTGAAGGACGGCTCGGCGTCGATCGGCACCGCCGGTCGAGCAGGGTCCAGAGCACCTCCGAGTGGTCGAGGTAGCGTCACCGTGACGCCTCCCGTTACGGGCGGCTGATCGAGGGAGCCGCGCTCGTTGAGCATTCGCTCGGCGAGGAAGTCGGCGGTTCGGCGGACGATGTGGCGCCGGTACTCGTAGGCGATGCCGTGGCCCGCGCCCGCGTAGCGGACCAGCTCGCAATGGACCCCGGCCGCCTGGGCGGCCCGGCAGCTTCCCTCTCCCGTCGCGAACGGCACGGTCCCGTCGGCGGTGCCGTGGAACACGATCGACGGCGGCTCCCCGGGCTCGGGCGCACCGAAGGTGAGGCCGGCGATCGACACCGCGGCATCGACAGTGGAGGTTGCGGGGCCGCGTTGGCCGGGGAGGTAGGCGAGGTTGAGGGCGGTGACCGCCCCAGCCGAGTAGCCACCGACCGCGATCGCGTCCGGGTCGATTCGGTACTCGTCTGCGTGCGACCGTAGCCAGCCGACGGCGGCGGTGGCGTCGTCGTACGCGTCGAAGGCGGCGGCGGCGATGCCGGCGGCGTCACCGGTCGACAAGCCCTGACGCAGGCGGTACTGGAGCGACACGGCGACGTAGCCGCGGCGCGCGAACTCCTGGGCGTAGTCGGCCATGTCGCCTTTGTCGCCGAAGATGAAGTACCCGCCGTGCATCCACACGACGACGGGCCGGCGTGTCGCGGTGTCGCCCGTCGGCTGGTAGATGTCGACGTGCAGCTGCACGCGGTTTCCCCGGTAGTCGACTGCCTCCCGGTAGACGACGTCGGCGTTGGTCTCGACGTCGTCGAAGACCGGGTCGAGGTAGCGGCCACGAGGCGCGGGCGCCGCCCCGAAATTGACGGGTACGCGTACGAGGCGGCCACGCGCGAGGTCGACGACCGCGATCTCGCACCCCGGCGGCTGCCGGCAGTCGACCGCCTCGCGCTCGAACGTCTCGAAGACGGCGACGACGAACACGCTGACCTCGAACGTCCCGGAGGCGTCGGCGATCGGGTACAGCGCCCCTTCGTCGTCGCAGCGACGCTCGGCGTCGGCAGCCTCACAGAGCCGGACCTCGACGCCGAGATCGGGCGAGAAGCCGTTTCCGCGCACGGTCACGATCGAGCCGTCCTCGATGTCGGTTGCGGGTGTCACCTCGACGCCGGGCGGAGGGAGCAGGGGGGCGTCCGGGGCGAACTGAACGTCGACGCGAGCGGCGGGAGGCGCGCTGAAACCTCCCTGGGTGGCGATCACGAGGCACGGTTGGGCGGTCGTGCGGCAGTCGATCCCGCCGGCGGGGGTCGAGACCGCGGCGAACAACGTCAGCGGCGTCGAGAAGCCACCCTGCTCGTCGGCGATTAGGAAGCGACTCGTGCCCTGCCGACAGCTGTCGAACGCGGCGGCACCCGGCGCGCACTGCAGCACCTGGACGGGACCTTCGGGGCGGAAGCCGTCGCCGTCCACGGTGACGACCTGTCCGTCGACGAGGTCGTGGCTCGGAGCCACCGCCGCGACCGGCGGTGGCAGCAGCCCGGCGTCGGCGTCGAAGGCGAGCGGAACGTGCGTAACCTCAGCGAGCGGCTGGAGGCCGCGGGACGCGACCAGCACACAGCTGCCCGCGGTCCGGCAGTCGACCGAGTCGGTCCGTGCGGTGTCGATCACCGCGGCGAGCGTGAAGGACGCCGTGAACGAGCTGTCGGCGTCGACCCCGTGGAACCTCTCGGTCGACCAGTCGCAGTCGTCGCCGTCGACCGGCGACGTCACACACTGCACCAGGCTCACCGTGCTCTCGGGCACGAACCCGGTGCCGGTCACCCTCACGAGTTGTCCGTCGACGAGGTCGGTGGCGGGTTCGATGACGACGGCTTCCGTGTCGGCACCCGCGGGAGAGATCGACGATGCCGAGAGTCCCACGGCGAGCACCGAGGCCACCCGCCACAGGGCTCGCACGAGTCCCCCTCCCGACACGATCCGGCGGAGCATACCTGTGCCTCGACTACGCAGCTGTCACCGGCGGCATCGGTGCGACGGGATCGGTCACACCGATCAGGCGGCGAACTCGGACTGCTCGAATCCGCCGAGCTTCCCGAGCCCGCGGAAAAGGTGGCTGGTGCCGTCGGTGGTGGTCAGGATGGCACGGCCCTCGAAGACGCGGTCCTCGTCGTCGCCGCGCGACTCGAGCCGAAGGCGGTACTCGCCCTGCACGAGCCAGCGCTTCTCGTCGCCGTGCGCCGACACCTCCCAGTCGAACAGGCCGATCTCGGCCTCGCTGGCGTCGTCGCGCCGGACCACGAGGCTGGCCTGACGCACCTGCACGGGCTGGTCGTCGACGAAGACGCGATCCACCGAGAAGGTCTTCGTGGGCATGCGCCCAGGCTACGACGGGTCGAGCACTGCCTCGCGCCGGCGGAAGGGGTACCCGATCTGCCCGACGTAGCCCGACGGCACCGGTTCGGGGGTGCCGTACGCCGCCGGCCACCTTCTCGGAGGGAGGTGGCAGGTGCCGAACAGCACGTCGAAGACGGGCAGCAGCGGCGCGTAGTTCTTGTTGATCGCGCCCGGCTCGTCGGCGTGGTGCCAGTGATGGAAGTGGGGCGACGCGATGATCCACCGCAGCGGGCCGAAACGGACCCGCATGTTGGCGTGCTCGAGGAACGACCAGAAGTAGTAGACGACGAGGTAGATCGCCACCCATGTCGCGGAGAAGCCCAATGCGAAGACCGGGATGATGAACAGCTTGCGGATCGCTCCGTCCACTGGGTGGGTCCGTTGCGTGGAGAGCCAGTCGAGCTGCGGACTGCTGTGGTGCACCGCGTGGAACCGCCAGAGGAACGGCACCTCGTGCTCGATCCGGTGCGACCAGTACATGCCGAGCTCGCTCAACAAGAACGTCCCGACGAGCTGCACGAGAGCGGGCTGGGCGGCGATGGTCACGCGCAGGCCCGACGGCACGGCCCCACGCAGCATCGTACCGACCGTCGCGAAGAGGACGGCGACGAGCAACGCGCCCGGAAGCACGTTCAGGAAGAAGTGGGCGGCGTCACACGCCCATCCCGCGCGAAAGATGCGCTGAGGTCGCAGCGCGAACCGGCTCTCGAGCAGGCCGAACAACGGGAACAGCACGACGAAGCTCACCGCAACGTCTGGGTAGCGGATCATGACCGGCACGGCCAGCCCGGCAGCGGCCAGCGCGACCACCACCCGGCTCTTGCGACGGCGCGACTGGTTCACCGCTTCGCGCCTAGTCAGCCGCCGAAGCCCGTTTCGGAGATCCTGATCGCGGCCGGGCCCATCAGCACGATGAACAGGGCCGGCAGGATGCAGAGCACGAGCGGCATCACGATCTTCACCGGGACCTTCATCGCCTGCTCCTCGGCGGCCTGCTTGCGCTTCTCGCGCAGCTCGCCCGACTGCACCCGCAGGATGCGGGCGATGGGCACGCCGTACTTCTCGGCCTGCACGACCGCGTGGACGAAGGTGCGGAGGTCGGGCACGTCGGTGCGCTCGACGAGGTGCTTGAGGGCGGTGGCGCGCGGAACGCCGAGCTGCACGTCCTGGAGCGTGCGTGAGAGCTCGTCGGCCAGCGGGCCCGCGCGGCTGCGGGAGGCGCGCGCCATAGCGGGCTCGAAGGCGAGGCCGGCCTCGACGCTGATCGTGATCTGGTCGAGCGTGTCGGCCAGCTCCTTGCGGAGGATCTCCTGGCGGGAGGTCGCCTTGTGGTAAAGGAGGAAGTCGGGGGCGAAGTAGCCAACCGCCACGATCATCAGCGCGAGCAGCAAGGACGTCGCCGAGGGGACCGTCACCAGCCGCACCAGCCCGAGGAACGCGCCCACCGAGCCCAGCACCACCTTGAGCGCGAGCACCCGCTCGATCGGCCATTCCGCCCCGGCGCCGGCCAGGTCGATCCGCCGCTCGAGGCTCGTGACCAGGCCGGCCGGCGTGAGACGGCGGGCCCGCCGGGCCAAGGCCTCCGCGCCCGGGCGCACCACGCGCTCACGCGCCGAGCGCTGGAGCACGAGCTGGCGCAGGTCGGTCATCGCCTCCTCGGGCTTCAGCTTGGTCTTGACCTTCTTGGGCCGCGCCCGGCGGGCGCCGGCGATCGACCACACGAGCAGCGGTACCGACGTCGCCACTGCTCCCGATGCGAGAACGACTTCCATGACCTAGAACTCCAGCTTCACGATCTTCTTGAGCCAGAGCCCGCCGCCGAGAAGCAGCAGGGCCCCGAAGCCGAGCATGATGCGACCGATGGTGGATCCGGTCATCTCCGCCATGTACTCGGGGTTCATGAAGTTGATGACCAGGAACATGGCGAACGGGAGGCCGAACAGGATGGCGGCCGAGAGGCGGCCCTCGGCGCTCAGCGCCCTGATCTGCCGGCGGAGGCGGTCGCGGTCACGGATCGTCGCCGCCACCGTGTCGAGGACCTCGGTGAGGTCGCCGCCGACCTCACGGTGGATGTCGATCGCCTGCACGACCCACTCGAAGTCCTCGTTCCCCATCCGACGGGCGAGGGAATGGAGCGACTCCGAGACGTTGCGCCCCAGCCGGGTCTCGATGACCACCCGGCCGAACTCCTCCGCGGTCGGGGAGTCCGCCTCGCGGGCAACCGCGTCGAGCGCCTGGAGCATGCCGTAGCCGGCGCGCAGGCTGCCCGAGAGCAGCTGGAGGGTGTCGCCGAGCTGTGAGCCGAACTTCGACCGCCGGCGCTCGGCGAGAACCGACACGCTGAACCGGAAGCCGAGGAGCACGAGCACGCCGAGGACGGCACCGATGATCGGGCCCGCCACCAGCATGGCGATGACGAATGACACGAACGAGCTGGTGATCGCGAGCACGATGAACTCGCCCGGGCGCACGGCCATCCCTGCGTACTCGAGCGCGTCGGTCAGCGCCCGCCGCCGCCCCCGCTGCTCGAGTGACCGCTCGGCGAGCTGCGTGGCCCGGTTGGTGAGCTCGCTCAGCTGGCCTCGGTGCCAGCCCTTCTGGAGGATGCGCGTTCGCTCGGCCTTCCGCCGCTTGCGCGGCGCCATCAGGATCAGGCCGGCGACGAGCAGCGCCGTGAACATCGACACCAGGCCGACGGGCAGCGCCCAGTCGCCGCCGGGCGCCTCCACGATCGTGGGCCTGGCGGCGGCGACCGCCTCGGGGTCGGGCCCCGTCGGCGCCGCCGGGAGCTCGATCACCCGCTGGATGCCCGCGGCGACGTCACCCTCACGGAGATCGATCTCGAGCTCCGAGGGGCGACCCTTGCCCTCGGCGTCGAACGTGAGCTGGTACTGGTTGACGAGCAGCGTCGCGATCGAGTCGTACACACCTTGCAGGGCGTTCTCGTCGGCGGCCTCGATGACCTGGCCGTTGGCGGCCTCGGCCATGGTCTCCAGCGCAGCGGGGTCACTGTCGCCGGTCTGCACGTTCACCGCGTACAGCGCGACACCGGAGGCCGCGAGGCTGGAACTCGCACTATCCAGGGAACTCGCGCTCCTGGTGTCAGCGCCGTTGGACAGCAAGATGATGACTCGCTGGGCGTCCGGCGAGAACTGCTCGAGCGCGGTGTTCAGCCCGTCGTAGAGCGCAGTCTCACCCTGCTCTTCGAGCGCGTCGATAGCGGCGGCGGCGGCATCGACGTCTGTCGTCAGGGGCTGGGCCACGTACGGGGCGTCGCCGAAGCCGAGCACCGCGACTTCCGTCTTGGCCGTCATGCGGTCGAGGAAATCCCTTGCGGCGACCTTGGAGGCGTCGAGGGAGGACGGGAATCCCTCGGGAAGCGACCCCACGAGTGCGCCCGCGGACGTATCGATGACGATCGCGATCTCGATCTGGCTCCCCTCGACCCTCTCGACGCTCGTCCTGCGCTTCTCGCCGTCCTGGCGCACCTCGAACGACTTCGCGTCGAGCTCGAGCTCGGCGAGCTCACCGGTGGGGGCAACCGTCACCGTCATTTCCGGGAAGTTGCGCTTGTCGATCGAGACGAACTCGAGCCCTTCGGTCTCCTGGGCGCCTGCGGTCCCGGCGAGCGCGGTGGCGAGCGCGAGGGCGCCGGCGAGGCCCGCGGTGAGCGGCCGGCGGATCACTGGACCAACCCGCCCGCCTGCCACCCGGTCGGATCGAACCCGAAGAGCGACGCCTCGAGCCGGATGCCGGCGTCGTTCAGCTTCTCCTCGAACTTCGGCCGCATGCCCGTCGCGTGGATCGTGTTGGCGAACTTGCCGTCGGCGTCCATGCCGGCGCTCCAGTCGAACAGGAAGAGCTCGGTGAGGGTGATGATGTCGCCCTCCATCCCGTCGACCTCGACGATGTGGGTGATGCGGCGGGTGCCGTCACGAAGGCGCGAGGTGTGGACGATGAGGTCGACGGCCGAGGCGACCTGCTCCCGGATGGCGCGGACGGGCAGCTCGAACCCGGCCATCAGCACCATGGTCTCGAGGCGGGCGAGCGCGTCACGCGGGGTGTTGGCGTGCAGCGTCGACAGCGAGCCCTCGTGGCCGGTGTTCATGGCCTGGAGCATGTCGAGCGCCTCGCCGCTGCGGACCTCGCCGACGATGATGCGGTCGGGTCGCATGCGCAGGGAGTTGCGCACCAGGTCGCGGATCGTGACCGTGCCCTTGCCCTCGATGTTGGGCGGGCGAGCCTCGAGCCTGACGACGTGGTCCTGGTGGAGCCGGAGCTCGACCGCGTCCTCGATGGTCACGATGCGCTCGTCGTTGGGGATGCACGACGACAAGACGTTGAGGAGGGTGGTCTTGCCGGAGCCGGTCCCGCCGGTGACGAGGGTGTTGAGCTTCCCGGACACACATGCGGCCAGGAAGTCGGAGATCTGGGGGGTCAGCGTGCGGAAGGCGACGAGGTTGTCGATCGTGTACCCGCCCGACGCGAACTTGCGGATCGTGAGCGCAGGACCGTCGACCGCGAGGGGCGGGATGATCGCGTTCACGCGGGAGCCGTCCGGCAGGCGGGCGTCGACCATGGGCGACGACTCGTCGATGCGGCGTCCGACCTTCGACACGATGCGCTCGATCACGCGCCGGAGGTGCTCGTCAGAGGCGAAGCGGGCGTCGGTCTCCCTCAGCTTGCCCTCGCGCTCGATAAAGATCGGCTCGAGGCTGTTGACCATCACCTCCGTCACCGAAGGGTCGGTGAGGAACCGCTCCATCGGACCGTAACCGAGCACGTCGTCGCTCACGACCGCCACCAGGTGCCGGCGCTCGTCCGCCTTGAGCGGGAGCTGCTCCTCCTCGAGGAACGCGTTGAGCTCGCGCCGGACGAGCTCACGGAGCTGCTCGTCGGTGAGCGAGGGGTCGTAGAGCCGGGCGCCCAGGCGCTTGAACAGCGCGTCCTGGGCCCGCAGCTTGAGGCTGTCGAGGGGGTCGTTGGGCTCGGACGGCTCCGGGGGAGTCTCGGCCGAGTGCGCGTTGGAGTCGGGGCCGCCCGGCGACCACGCGACGCCGCCGCCGTCGGCGGGCCGGCGGGGCTCGACTTCCTTGAGGCGGTCGCTCAGCTTCATCTCGAGGCTTTCCTCCGACGGCGGATGCTGCCGCTCCCGCCTGCGTTCGCCTGGCGGACCGCACCGGCCGGCGCGAACCGCTGCACCAGCTCGCCCATGGCCCGGCCCGCGGGAGAGCCCGCGTCGGACTCGAGGATCGGGGTGCCGCTGTTCAACGACAGCCACATCGCCTGGGAGCTGGGCACGCTTACGTCGATCTTCATGCCGAGCGTCGACTCGATGTCGGTCGCGCTCAGCCCCACCCGAGCGTCGGCACGGTTCAGCACGAAATGCCGGCCCTGGTTGCTCATCCCGATGATGTCGAGCGCCTCGAGCGCCTTGCGCACACCCCGGACGCACGGGACGTCGGTCGTGCACACCATGATGAGGTCGGTGGCGAGCTCCATGGCCGCCAGCGCGTGGGCGTCGATGCCCGCCGAGGTGTCGATCACCACGTACTTGAACTCCGTCGCCAGCGGCGTGACCACCTGGGCCAGGTGGTCGGGGTCGAGGTCGTCGGCCTGAGCCAGCGACTCGGGCGCGCACAGCGCGAACAGCTCCGCCGGGTGCGGCGTGAGCAGGACCTTGAGGGTCGTCGTGTCGAGCATCCCCGGCCGGGCGGTGTCGGCGATGGTGTGCTCGGGGGTGAGCCGGAGCGCGCTGGCCACGTCGCCGAACTGGAGGTCGAGGTCGATCAGCACAACCTGGTTGGCGGCGACCTGCGCGAGCCCCACCGCCAGGTTGGTGGCGACGGTGGTCTTGCCCGACCCGCCCTTGGGCGAGAGGATCGCGATGACCCGCCTCGTCGGCTCGCGCTTCTCCGCCTCGCCGACGAGCCTCCCGCGGCGAGTTGCCGCGGTCTCCAGAGCGCGATCGAGCGACGCGCGGAGGTCGGCGTCGGGCGCGTCGGGAGCGACGACGTCGCGCACGCCGGCGCGCACGGCCTGGGCCCAGAGGTCCCCGGTCGCGTCGGCCACGATGACCACGACGATGTCGGGCCGCTCGCGGTCGAACGCGCGTGCAAGGTCGAGGGCAGATTCGACGTGGATGCCGGGCCCGATGGCCACGACCTCGGCACCGGTATTCGACAGCTCCTCGACGACCTGCGACGGGTTGCCCTTGAGCAGGTCGTCGCGCCAGTGCCGCAGGTCGGCGGCGACGGAGTCGCCGAACGCGCGCCGGACCTGCGCTTCGAAGCCCTCGGAAGGCGTGGCGAGGACGATGCGGCTCATGAGTAGACGTTCTCGAGGACGACGGTCTTCGTGCCCGCCTCGTCGGCGTCCTTGGGCTCGGCGACCAGCCAGATGTGGCCGAACTCGGCGACGAACACGGTCCGTTCCACGTCCGGCGCGCTCAGCGCCAGGCTGATCAGGAATCGACCCGAGGGGGCCTGGCCCGCCCGGTCGCCCTCGGCCTCGGCGCCTTGGTCGCCGCCCGACCCTGGGCTCGTCTCGACCTGCACGTTGGTGACCCGCACCTTGTGCAGCAGCACGTGGGTCTGGTTGGGGCTCTTGGTCCCATCGGGGCTGTCGAACGGGTCGAACGAGGACACGACGCCGACGAGGTCGCCGGGCTTGATGACCCCGCCCATCGCGCGCTCGGGCTCGAGCGCAACGGTGGCCTGGAGGAGGTTCTCGCCCTCCTGGGCGCCGGGAGCGCCGCTACCGGTCCCCTCGACGAAGCGCGCCTTGACGACCTGCTCGTTGGGGAGGAGGTCGGTCTCGGCGACGCGGTCGCCGAGCTGGCGGAGGCTGGTGATCGCGCCCTCGGCGCGCACCTTCTGGGGGATCCGCTCGAACTCGACCTTGCCCTCGAGCTCGTCGGCCGGGGTCCCGGCGTCGATGGGCTCCGCGGCCACGAGCACCTTCACCGTCCTCTCGCCGGCGAGGGCGCGGTCCTCGGCGCCCTTCACGTAGCTCACGAGCACGACGGTGCCGAGCAGGGCCAGCACGACGGCGCCGACGATGCCGATCATTCTGCGCTTCACGGTCTCTTCCTCCCGTCGCCGGTGCGGCGGCTCGTTCTCCCATCGGCCGCCGCCGGCTGCTCCTGAAGGGCGAACTCGCGATCCGCGCCGCCCGACTGCTCTCAGTCGTCGTCGTCGCCGCCGCCCGGGGGCGGGTCGACCAGGCACGCGGTGAGGGGCTCGTCGGGGTCGACGCCGCAGATGCGAACGCCGCGCACGCCGGTGTCGAGCCCGACGGTCCCGCAGCACGTACCCTGGATGACCTCGCGGCTCAGGAACTGGAGCTCGAGGTAGCGGGAGCCTTGTGAGCCGGTGGTCTTGAAGTCGATCAGCTGTACCCACACGAACGCCGCGAGCCGGAATTTCGCGTTCGAGCCGTTGCCGTACACGAGGTCGAACACCGGCAGCGTGAACTCCTGGTTGAGGAGCCCCGAGAGCTCGCCGTCGATGCTGTTGCTGAAGGCGCCCGTGTCACCCTCGATGTCGGGCGGGGAGAGCTTGACGTTGCCGGGGTAGCCGTTCGCCACCCACTCCTTGGTCTCGGCGTTGGAGTTCGAGCCGCCGTTGAGGTCGAGCATCCCCCAGTTGCCGGGCGCGGTGGACCCACAGGCATCGGGGTGGTCCTTGTTGTACGGAATGCGGATCGTCCCCGAGTCGCCGGTGGGGCCCGTCGGGAGGTTCAGCCACGCGGTGAGCGCGGGGTGCGCGTTGATGCAGAGCCCCATGGGCCGGAGGCCGATCGCTCCCGTCGGGTAGCCGTACATCGCGTGGGTGGTCGAGGTCACGTCGGCGTCGTTGATGCCGAAGATGCCCGCGAACGTGAAGTCGATCGTGCGCTCGGCCGCGACCGTCACGTAGCCCGAGTCGGTCGCCGAGAAGGAGTGGTCCTGGCAATCGGTGACCACGGCGGCGGAATCGTTGGCGGTGACGTAGGTGTCGTCGTCGCCGGCGCAGCCGTCGAAGCCCTCGGCGTAGCTCTTGGCTGCCGCGAGCGCGCCGGCGTCGGTGCTGGTCCGCAGGCGGCGCTTCGCTCCCCAGCCGGCACCGGCGTCGATCGCGAACGCTGCGCAGGCGATGCACGTGGTCGTGAGGATCGCGGTCATGGCCAGCACGGCCCCGCGCTCACGGTCGCGACCCGCGCGACGACGAAACGTCATTCGCATCGGAACTCCCCCCGTCCGGTGAGGTCGACGGTCTGGCTGCCCCAGAGCGGGATGTCGACGGCGCTGGTGGTCTGAATCGTGACGACCACCGTCTCCCCCGAACGTTGGTCGCAGGGCCGCGTCGCCGACGGGCTCACCGAGACCGAGGGGCTCGTGTCGAACGAGATGCCGTCGAGCGCGTCCGTGACGCGATCGCTGATCTCGTCCTGGGTCGTCTGGGGGAGCGACGCCAGGCGCGCCCCTTCCCGCGCGGCGGCGTGGAGCCCCTGCTGGCGGTTGTACTGGATGCTGAACTGCACGATGCCGAACACGATCAGCACCAGCACCGGCAAGATGATCGCGAACTCGACCGCAGCCGCGCCCCGCTCGTCCCGTGATCGCAACCGACGCTGCATGGCCGTCACCACCACTGGACCGACTCGAACAGCCCCTGCACGGTGCCGCCGAGCAACGCGACACTGGCGATCGCCACGGCCGCGATGAGCGCGACCAGCATCCCGTACTCGACGGCGGTCGCTCCGCGCTGCGGGTGGAAGTAGAGCTTCAGCGGACGATGGACGTCGTCCGGGCGGGGCGCCATGACGTGACCCCTTCTTGACAGTTGGGTAGGGCCGGCAGCCCGGAAGCCTGGTGGCTTCCGACCTGCCGGCCCACCTGGTTCGAGACCTCTCAGGCGCCGAGCTTGCCCGAGATCGTGGTGAACGCGGCGTTGATCTGCGTCCCGAGGGTCACGACCACGGCCACGATGACGGCCGCGATCAGGGCGACCAGCATGCCGTACTCGACGGCGGTGGCACCCCGCTCCTCGTGACGGATCGCCAGAAGGTAGGCGAAGAGTCGCTGCATGGTTCTTTCTCCTCTCGAAGTGCCCCCGCCTTTGCGGCGGCGTTCCTGGTATCGGCCGCGCCTGCCGGAAACCTTGAGGAGAAATCGCGCAGCCAGTGAGATCCGCAGCCACACATTGTGGCTACCGAGCCCCGGGCACGGTCTGCAATCATCACGTCGTGATCGACGAGGGCGTCTCGGACCTCATCGAGACGCGCCTGCTGGTGCTCACCTGGAACGTGTGGTGGCGCTTCGGGCCCTGGGAGGCGCGCCAACCGGCCATCGCCGCAACCCTCCGGCGGGTCGACGCCGACGTGGTCGCGCTCCAGGAGGTGTGGGGCGAGGTGGGCGGTTCGAGCCAGGCGGCGACGCTGGCCGAGGGGCTCGGCTACCACCACGCCTTCGCGCCCGGCTTCGACGACGGCGACCTCGCCTTCGGCAACGCGATCCTCTCGCGGTGGCCGATCGCGGCGACCGAGGCGAAGCCGCTCCCGACCCTCGAGGGCGTCGACGAGCTGAGGGTCGCGCTCAAGGCCGAGATCGACGGGCCGCGCGGCCGCTTCGAGGTGTACACGACCCACCTCAACTGGCGGTACGACGAAAGCCGTGTCCGGCAGCTCCAGGTGCGTGCGCTGGCCGAGATGATGGCGGAGTCGCGGGGGCGTACCTACCCGGCGATCCTGTGCGGTGATTTCAACGCCGAGCCGGACTCTGACGAGGTGCGCATGCTGACCGGTCGCGCCGCGGTTCCGGTACCCCGCCTCGTGTTCGTCGACGCATGGGACGTCGCCGGCGACGGGCCCGGCTACACCTGGGCGAATGCCAACCCGTTTGCGGCCCGCGACCTCGAGGCCGACCGACGCATCGACTACGTGCTCGTGGGCTGGCGCAAGGACCGCGGAGCGGGACACGTGGTCGCAGCGCGAGTCGAGGGCATCGAGCCGGTCGACGGTGTCCATCCGTCCGACCACTACGGGGTGCTGGCCGAGCTGCGCTACTGACGCTTACGTCGATCCCCGACGGGAGGGAGACCGACGGGGTTGTTCTCTCACCTGGCTGGGTGGGCGGTCGCCGTCGCCGGCGGCGCGGGCGAACGCCTCGTGCGGCCGCTGGAGCGAGCCCAGCGCCACCACGTCCCGTGGGAACAGCAGCGTGACCGTCCAGTCGAGGGCGATGCGCACCTTACGGTTCGGCGTCGGCATCATCAGCAGGTGGTAGGTGCGGTGAAGCCACCAGGCCCAGAAGCCGCGCAGGTGGATGCCGCCCGGGAGGCGGGCCACGCCGCGGTAGCGGCCGAGCGACACGAGCTGTCCCCGGTTGCGGTAGCGGAACCGCCGCAGTGGGCGCCCCTCGATCGTCGCCACCAGGTTCTCGGCGAGTCGCCGTGCCTGGCGCAGGGCGTGCTGCGCGGTCGGCGGGCACGTTCCCCCGGTGGTGACGTCGGGCACCGCCGCGCAGTCACCCGCCGCCCACGCCGCCTCGACCGGCGTGCCGTCGGGCGCACGTACGCGCAGGTACGCGTCGCAGACGACGCGGCCGTGCTCGTCGACCGGGAAGCCGGAGCGGGCGACGAGCGGGTGGGGGCGCACGCCCGTCGTCCACACGAGCGTCTCGGCCGGGAACACGTCGCCGTTCGAGAGCCGGATGACGCCGCCCTCGGCCGACTCGAGCCGCGTGTCGAGTAGCACCTCGACACCCCGGCGGGCGAGCAGGGCGCGGGCATAGCCGGCGAGGTCGCCGCCGATCTCGGGCAGGATGCTGCCCGCCGCCTCCACCAGCACCCAGCGCGGTCGCGCATCGTGCGCCTGGGGCCCGAGTTCGGGGTAGCGCTCGAGCGCGGCGCGAACGAGGTCCTCCAGCTCGGCCAGTGCCTCGACGCCGGCGTACCCGCCGCCGACGAACACGAACGTGAGCTGGGCCCGCCGGCGCTCGGAGTCGGCGGTGGTGGCGGCCGCCTCGAGGCGCGAGAGCACCACGTTGCGGAGGTGGATGGCCTCGGCGACGGTCTTGAACCCGATCGCGCGCTCCGCGAGACCGGGCACCGGCAGGACGCGTGACACCGAGCCGGGGGCGAGCACGAGCGCGTCGTAGTGGACCTCGAGCGGTTCGCCCGCGAGGGTGCGTACCCACGCCTGGCGCGCCTCGTGGTCGAGCGACTCGACCTCGCCCACCACCAGCCGGGTGCGGCGCAGGACCTGGCGGAGGGCGACCACGACGTGGCGAGGCTCGATGTTCCCCGATGCCGCCTCGGGGAGGAACGGCTGGTACTGGAGGAAGTTCTCGGGATTGACGAGCACGACCTCGTGGCTCGAGTGGCGGAGGCGCCGCTCGAGGCGGAGGGCCGTGTAGGCGCCGACGAACCCGCCGCCGCTGACGAGGATCCTCATGGCCGCTCCTCCGGTCGGGACCGGATCTATTGTGAATAGTTTCACAAGCAGCGGGGGTCGTCAAACGGCTCGGCCGCATAGAGTCCAGGCGCCGCCGACCGGTGCCATCGACGAGGGGACCGAGCGATGCCCACGCCCGAGCAGGTCCGCGCCGCCGTGGATGCCTACGTGGACGCCTACCAGCGCAACGATCGGGACGGGTTCCTCGACGCCTTCGCCGACGAGGGTGTGGTGATCGACCCGGTGGGCACCCCGGCGCATACCGGACGCGACGGGCGGGGCGCCTTCTGGGACACCGTCCACGAGATGACCGAGCGGCTCAGCTTCGACGTCAAGGACATCGTCGTCTGCGGCCGCGAGGCGGCGATGGTGTTCCAGATCGAGGCCCGGGCCGGCGACGGCGGGATGGTGATCGACGCGGTCGACGTCTTCGAGGTCGACGACGACGGCCGGATCGCGCAGCTCAAGGCCTACTGGGACATGGCCCGGGCCCGCCCCCTCGCCTGACCGGGCGCTTGCCGGGATGGTCCAACTCGACTGGCCGACCCCGGAGCCCATCGGCAAGAATGGCCCGGCGATGGGCGTCGAGTCTCGTGATTCCGTCTCGCTGAAGCCGGCTGAGCTGGACGAGCTCGGTCAGCTCGTGACCGCCGTCGGGCTTCCTGTCGCCGAGGCGCAACTCGACCAGCACGTGGAGCAGTTCCCGCTGGTGGCGCTGACCGGCGCCGACGCCGAGCTCCATGGCTTCCTGTTCGGCTCACTGGAGCGGATCGGGGGGACGCCGTGCATCCTCTGGGGGCTGGGCGCCACCCGGCGTGCCAAGCAGGCGCGCGCCTACCTCGAGTCCCTCGTCGGCGAGCTCTACCGGCGGGCGGCCATCTCCTTCCCCGACGAGGACGTGCTCGTGGCGGGGCGCTTCGCCCATCCCGCGTCGTACGCCCTCCTGGGCGTGTTGAGCGACGTGTGCCCGCGGCCCAAGTACTCGCCCACAGGGGAGGAGCGGGCCTGGGGCCGGCGCCTGGCCCGGCGCTTCGGCTGCGACGGCCGTTACGACGACCGCAAGTTCCGGCTGGCGGCGAACGGCGCACCCGAGCCGGTCCTCGACGCCCGCACCGTGAAGGCTGGCGGCCGAGCGGCGACCGAGTTGATCGGCACGGTGAAGCCCGAGAAGGGCGAGGCGGTGATCGCCTTCGGCTGGGCCATGGCCGAGGCCCTCGCCGACGGCCTCGTCACCCGCAAGTAGCCCTCTACCTGGAGGCGTCTAGAACGAGGGGCGGGCGGCGAGGGCCTCGTCGAGTTGCGCACGCAGCGCGCTGGGGGCGGTGACGGGCTGCTTGCACGCGAAATGCTCGCAGACGTAGGCAGCCGCCTTCCCGTCGACCAGCCCGCGATCTTCGAGGAGGGGAGTGAGCTGCCCGCCCGCCGGCTCCTCCGATGCGGTCACCGTGACCGACGCCGGTAGCAGACGCCCGTGCACCTCGCGGCGCAGCGCGCCGGCAGCTGGGTCGTCGCGCGGTCCGACGATTGCCACCTCGAGCGGAGGCGTGACGGCGCGCTCGAGCGCGCCGAGGAGGTAGGCGAACGACGTGCCGTGCTCTCTCGTCACCGGCGCGAGCAGCCCCAGCACCCGGCGTGCCGGCCGCTCGTAGCGGTCCTCGCCGGTCAGCGCGGCCAGCCGCAAGAGCCCGCTCGCCGCGAGCGAGTTCTCGGCCGGCGTGGCGTTGTCCATATAGTCCTTGGGCCGCACGATCAGCGCCTCGGCGTCGTGCCCGGTGGTGAAGAACCCGCCTCCCTCGTCGTCGTGGAAGAGGCGCAGGAGGTCGTCGGCGACCGTGCCAGCCGCCAGCAGCCACTCCACGTCGTCGACCTCGGCCAGGGTGACGAGCGCCTCCAACAGGGCGGCGTAGTCCTCGGCGTAGGCCAGGTGGCGGGCGCGCCCGTCCTGCCACGAGCGCAGCCTCCGTTCGTCGTCGGCCCGCATCTCGTCGAGCAGGAAGCGGGCGTTCCCGCGCGCCGCCGCCATCCAGTCGTCCCGTTCGAACGCGGCAGCGGCCTCCGCCACCGACCGCAGGAACAGCGCGTTCCACCCCAGGAGCACCTTGTCGTCGAGACCGGGCCGCACTCGCTGCTCGCGCGCGGCGAAGAGCTTCGGGAGCGCCCGGGCCACCGCCTCGGGCGGGTCCTCGGCGCGGTCGACGACGTGGAGGATGTTGCCCCGGTAGCCCGTGTGCGGATCCTCGAAGTTCCCGTCGCGGGTCACGCCGAGGTAGCGGATCGCCTCGGCCGCATCCGGCCCGCACACGTGCTCGATCTCGTCGTAGCCCCACACGTAGAACTTGCCTTCGACGCCCTCGGAGTCGGCGTCCTCGGCGGAGAAGAAGGCGAACTTCGACGGGTGGCGGAGGTCGCGGAGCACGTAGCCGATGGTCTCCTCCACGACGCGCCGGTAGCCCGCCTCCCCGGTCACGAGAAAGGCGTGCAGGTACGCGGAGGTGAGCAGCGCCTGGTCGTACAGCATCTTCTCGAAGTGGGGCACGAGCCAGTAGTCGTCGACGGAGTAGCGGTGGAAGCCACCGCCCACGTGGTCGTAGAGCCCGCCGGCGGCCATGGCATCGAGTGACACGCGCACCATCTCGAGCGTCTCGGGCGCCTGGTCCCGGACGTAGGTGCGGAGGAGGAAGTCGAGCGTCATGGCCTGCGGGAACTTCGGCGCCCGCCCGAACCCGCCGAACCGGGGCTCGAACTGGCTCCGCGCGTCGACGTGGGCGGTCGCGAGCGCTTCGGTCGAGAGGGCCTCGTCGGCGGGCGGGCTCGTCGTGAGGCCGGTTCCGCGGGCGAGGAGGTCGTGCAGCTTGGCGGCCTGTCCGTCGAGCTCGCTGCGCCGGTTTCGCCACGCGTCGTCGACCGCCTCCATGATCCGGACGAAGCCGGGCACGCCGTGGCGGTCCTTCTTGGGGAAGTAGGTGCCGCCGAAGAACGGCCGCCCGTCGGGGGTGAGGAACACGGTCATCGGCCAGCCGCCCCGACCGGTCATGGCCTGCACCGCCTGCATGTAGATGGCGTCGACGTCGGGACGCTCCTCCCGGTCGACCTTCACGTTCACGAACAGCCGGTTCATGACCGCGGCGACGTCGGGGTCCTCGAACGACTCGTGCGCCATCACGTGGCACCAGTGGCACGAGGAGTACCCGACCGACAGCAGGAGCGGCCTGTCCTCGGCCCGGGCCCGCGTCAGCGCCTCGTCGCCCCACGGGTACCAGTCGACCGGGTTGGCGGCGTGCTGGCGCAGGTAGGGACTGGTCTCTCCGGCGAGACGGTTCACACCCGGAGGCTACCCACGCGGTGTCACGGCGATGCCGAGCCGCTCGATCGCCGTCGCCTTGCCCCAGCGGTAGTCGGGCTTGCCCGACGGTGAGCGCACGATGCTCTCGACGACCAACACCTCGCGCGGCGCCTTGTAGCCGGCGATGTGCTCGCGGACGTGGCGGTCGAGCTCGGGGAACGCCGGCTCCTCGCCGGGGCGGGGCTGCACGAGCGCGACCACCCGCTCGCCCCAGCGCTCGTCGGGCACGCCGACGACCACGGCGTCGAACACCGCCCGATGGGCCTTGAGGGCGGCCTCGACCTCCTCGGGGTACACCTTCTCGCCCCCGGTGTTGATCGAAACCGAGCCCCGGCCGAGCAGCGAGATCGTGCCATCCTCCTCGATGCGGGCGTGGTCGCCGGGCACCGCCCAGCGCACGCCGTCGACGACCGGGAAGGTGGCCGCGGTCTTGTCGGGGTCCTTGTAGTAGCCGAGGGGGACCCGGCCTCGGCGGGCGAGCTTGCCGACGACTCCGGGCGGCGCCGGGCGGAGGTCGTCGTCGAGCACCGTGGTCTCGTCGTTCACGGCGAAGCGCGGGGTCTGCTGTACCTCGCCCCCTGCCACCGTGATCGACTGGCCCTGTCCGCCCGACTCGGAGGCGCCGTAGCCGTCGATGATCATGCTGCTGGGCAGCTGCTCGGCCAGGCGGCGCTTCACGGTGGGCGAGAGGATGGCGCCGCCCGAGAGGATCACGGTGCAGCACGACACGTCGACCTGCTCGCGGTCGATCTCGTCGAGCGATTCCACCAACGGCCGGGCGAAGGCGTCGCCCACGATGACGAGGAAGTTCACCTGCTCGCGGGCGATCAGCTCCCAGAGCCGTCGTGGCTCGAGATGCCGGTCGGTGGAGATCACGACGGCGCCGCCCTGGTACAGGGCGCTGAAGGCCATCCAGTGGGCGGTGCCATGCATGAACGGGCACGCAGGCAGGCAGCGGGTCCGCCCCTCTCGGGCGCGGTCGGCGATCTCCTCGGGCGCCGAGATCTCGTTGCCGACGCCGCCGCCGCCGAAGGCCCCGAAGAAGATGTCCTCGGCGCGCCACATGACGCCCTTGGGCATGCCGGTGGTGCCGCCCGTGTAGAGGATGTAGAGGTCGGAGGCGCTGCGGGGCGCGAAGTCGCGCTCGGGTGAGGCGGCGGCGAGCGCGGCCTCGTACTCGACGGTGTCGAGCGGGCCGAGGTGGGCGCCCGACCCGTCCTCGACCGCGAGGAAGCCCGTCAGGGCGGGCAGCGTGGGCTGCACCGCCGCGAGCTTGGGCGCGAGCTCCCGGTGGAACACGACCGTCTTGGCGTCGGCGTCGTCGAGGAGGTAACGGAGCTCCTCCTCGACGTAGCGGTAGTTGACGTTGACGGGCACGGCGCGCAGCTTGAACGCTGCCAGCATGGCCTCCAGGTACTCGACGCCGTTGTAGAGGTAGAGGGCCACGTGGTCGCCGGGGCCGATACCGCGCGATCGGAGGTGGTGGGCGAGGCGGTTGATGCGCTCCTCGGCCTCGCCGAAGGTCAGGCGCCGCTCGCCGCACACGAGCGCCTCGCGCCCGGGCACGGTGTCGACGACCTTCTCCCACAGGTCGGCGAGGTTGTACTCCATCCTCTCGGTCGCTCCGCTCTGCCGTCCCGCCCTCCGGGCACAGCTCCGCTTCGTTCCTGCTGGACCGTACCGGGGGGACGCGCGACCGGTCGAAAGCTCAGACGCCGAGCTTCTCCAGCGCGGGCTCGACTCGGCTCCACGTCGACGCGACGAAGGCCTGCTGCCGGTCCGGCGCGCCGGCGGCCGCGTCGGCCTCCTCCCACAGCTCGGCCTCGAGCGGCCCGAGCGCAGCGCGGATCTCGGCCAGCGCGTCGCCGCCGCCATGACCTTCCACGCGGTCGCGTAGCCGGGCGAATCGGGCCCAGGTCGTCGGGTCGGCCAGCTCGGACGGCAGCCCGGCAGGTGGGAACCCGGGCACGTACACGCCGACGCAGGGGCTGCCGATCGCGACCCACGCCCGCAGGGGGGAGTCGGGCCTCGCCGGTAGCTCCGCCACCATCGATGCGTTCGTCACCTGGTAGTCGCGTACATGCATGCAGACCGTGACGCCGCTCCAGTCGGGGTTCACGTCGACCGGCGGCGGCGAGACGTCGCTGGGGTCGCCGTCCGGCGCCCCCCATGGCCGCTCACCGTGATGACGCAGCGTGGCGACCACGTCAGCGGGACTCAGCGCGCCGGCGGCACCGGCCACGCACTGTCCGGTGGCCGCCAGGCGGCGGTCGGCGATCGCCGTCGGCACCTCCGGGTCGCGCCAGCGGTCGAAGTCGGCGCCCGGAGGCACGTCGGCCGACGCGCGTGTCCAGTCGATACCGAGCGAGATGCGGTTGGAGATGGCGGCGGCGTCGTCTACCGGCCGGGCGGCCCAGGTGCGGCCGCTCGTCTCCAGGACCCAGGCGCCGCGAGGATCGGCCACGAGGAACGACGACCAGTAGGGCTCGTCGTGCCCCTGCTCGCCCGTGCCGCCCTGGCCGTAGCGCTCGAGCAGCCCGGTCATGACCTCGAGCGCGTCGTCGGCGCTGCGTCCGCGCTCGAGACCGAGGCGCACCAGGTCCATGCCCAGCAGGGCGGGCGCGGCGGCGTGCGGGTCGTCGACCGTCCAGACCTTCTCGTTCCCGATGGCGACGCGGTGCTCGTTGACGCCGTGCTCGAACCCCCACATCCACGTGGGCCGGGAGCCGACCAGGGCGTACGCGCCGGCGGCGTCGAGCTCGACGTAGGTGGCGCGCACGCGGCCGCCGCCCGGTCGGGCGGCGTGCGTCTCCGCGACCTGTGCCTCCTCCACGGGCCGGTCGGAGTTCTTGGCGAATAGGGTCCGCTCGCTGCCGACCAGGCAGAGCGTGTCGCACATCCTTGTCTCGCTCCTGATCAGAAGTCGGTGCCGCCGTCGACGGGGATGGTGGCGCCGACGACGAAGCCGGCCGGCTCCGAGCACAGGAACACCACGAGCGCCGCCACTTCCTCGGGGAGCCCGACCCGCCCGAGGTCGTTCGGGGCACCGAAGTCGCGCGAAATCGCGGTGTAGGCAGCCTCGAGCGGGCCCTCGGGGAGGCCGGTGCGGTCAGCACCGGCGAGGTAGGCCTCGAGCGCCGGTGACATCACCGTGCCGGGGCAGACCGTGTTGACGACGATCCCGCGCGCCGCCAGCGAGCGGGCCAGGTTCTTCGACGCGCTGGCCATGGCTGCCTTCGAGGCGGTGTAGCCGATGAGGTCGGGGGACTGGTGACGGATCGACGACGCGGCCAGGTTGACGACCCGCGCGAACGATGCCTTGCTCAGCAGCGGGAGGGCGGCGCGTACGGCGCGGACCATCGTGAGCACGCCGAGGTCGAAGTAGTCGAGCCAGTCGTTGTCGGTGAGCTCGTCGAGCGCGCCCAGGCGGGTCGGCCCCGCCGCGTTCACGAGCGCGTTGAGCTCGCCCCACCGTTCGTCGAGGAACGTGAACGCCGCCTCGACCTCGCCCGTGTCGACCAGGTCGCACTCGAGGCCGATGGAGTCGGCGGCGCCGGCGGCGGCGAGCTCCTGCTCGGTCTCTCGCAGGTCGGTGTCGGTGCGGCCGAGAACGGCGACGCGACAGCCCTCGGCGGCGAGCAGCTCGGCCGTTGCCCGCCCCATGCCGCGCGAGCCGCCGGCGACGGCGACCGCCCGTCCGCGTAGCCCCAGGTCCAACCGGCTTCCTTTCCCCCCGGTGCTCGGCGCGGAATCTACGCGGTCATGCCGCGAGCTGCCGGGCGAACGAGGTGGCGGCGAGGGGCTGGCCCGTCGCCCGCTCGACCAGGTGGTCCCAGCGCAGCGATGCGCCCGGCCGGAAGAACGCTTCGACCAGGAACCGCCCGGCCGCGGGACGGTCGACGAGCCCGCCGGCGCGGTCGTCGAGCGTGGCGGCGAGCTGCGACGCCACCAGCTCGCCGTAGAGGTAGTTCTGGTAGTAGACGGGCGCCACCGTGAGGTGGACCTTCGACGCCCACGCCTGCTCGGCCGCGTCCGGGTCGGGGCGGTTGACGAGCTGGAACCGTTCGACCAGGCCCCACCACCGGGCCTCTTGGTCGGCGCCCGGGTCGGCGTACAGCCCGCGCTCGAAGTGGGTCATCACCAGCACCCAGCGGGCGAACACGAGCAGCGCGGCGCGTTGCGCGGCAGCCAGGCCGGGCCCCAACGTCTCCGCATCCGATCGGGGCAAGCCCGCGATCGCGGTGAGCCACCCCGGGTCGCGGGGCAGGCGACCGAACAGCATGGCGACGCCCTCGGTGGTGAGCGGGTGGGCGGCGGCGCGCAGGAGCCAGGGGAGCGCCCGATCGACCCCGCGGTCGTAGGTGGCGTGGCCGAACTCGTGCAGCATGGTGCTCATCCAGCGCTCGTTGGGCTCGATGTTGCACAACACCCGCACGTCGCCCTCGCGGTCGACGTCGATGCAGAAGGCGTGCTGGCTCTTGCCGTCGCGCGCGAGCAGGTCGCTCCGCGCGAGGACGGGACGCAGATCGAGGCCGAGCCCGTCGTAGGTTCGCAGGGTGAGTGCCTCGAGGTCGGCGGCGGCGAAGACGGGGTCGAGCTCGACCGTGCCGCGCCCGGGCGGGTCCTGGAAGAACGGGTCGTCGAGGTGCCAGGGGCGGAGGTCGGCGACCGAGCAGCCGAAGCGCGCCGCGAGCGTTTGGTCGAGCCCGGCCTTCCATTCGCGGAACGGGCCGGCAGTCTGCCGGTCGACCTCGTCGAGGGTGGCGAAGAGCCGGGCCTCGTCGAGCTCGCCGGTGGCCAGCGCGAGGTCGAAGTGGTCGCGGTACCCGAGCGACCGCGCGGCCTCGTTGCGGAGCTCGGCGAGCTCGCGTACCTGCCCCGCAACCTCGGCGCCCACCTGCTTGGAGGCCTGCCAGGCGGCGCGGCGCGCCCCGGAGTCGTCGCTCGTGCGCAGCACGTCGAGGATGTGGTTGTCGTCGACGCGCCGGCCGTCGATCCGGCCCCGGAAGGTGTTGAACGTCGACTCCACCCCGACCTCGAGCTCGACCAGGCGGCGACGGAGGTCCTCGGGCACCTGATGAGGGGCGAAGGCGTCGTGCAGCACGCCGAGGCGGCGACGGACCAGGGGATCGACGCCGATGTGTCCTCGTGCCTCGCGGATGGCCCCGAACGTGCCGGCATCCGCGAGCACGGCTCGGCGCTCGAGCTCGATGCGCTCACGGCGCTCGTTCGCCTCGGGCGAGGCGCGGGTGCTGGTCTCCCACCACGCCTCGGCCAGCGCGACCTCGATCGGCCGAAGCCTCGCCTCCACGTCGGCGACGAGCCGCTCCGCTTCAGGCACGAGAACGGAGTGTACGGCGGTAGGGTGCGGCAAACCTGCGAGTCGTGGAGGTTCCGTCATGCCCGGGATCCGGTTCGGCGCGTTCGCGCCGCAGGGATGGAAGACGGAGCTGCGCTCGATCGACGGGCCCGAGGAGCAGTGGGCGAAGTGTCGTGGGACCGCGCTGCTCGCCGAGGAGCTCGGCTACGACTCGATCTGGGTCTACGACCACTTCCACAACGTCCCCCGGCCGTCGAACGAGGCGGTGTTCGAGTGCTGGACCACCATGGCGGCCCTGGCCGAGGGCACGAGCCGCATCCGTCTCGGGCAGATGGTGAGCTGCACCTCGTACCGTCCACCGTCGCTGACCGCCAAGATCACGGCGAGCATCGACGTGATCTCGGGCGGGCGGCTCGAGTGGGGCGTGGGCGCAGGCTGGTACAGCCAGGAGTACCAGGCCTACGGCTACGAGTTCCCCGAGAACAAGGTGCGAATCGGGATGCTCCGCGAGGCGGTGGAGATTGTGAAGCAGATGTGGCGGGAGCCCGAGACGGACTACGACGGGCGCTACTTCAGGATCGCCGGCGCGCAGTGCGACCCGAAGCCGGTCCAGCGGCCGCACCCGCCGGTCTGGATCGGCGGCGGGGGCGAGCAGCTGACTCTGCGGGTGGTTGCCCGGCACGCCGACCGGTCGAACTTCGGCGGGAAGCCCCAGGAGTGGGCGCACAAGCGCGACGTGCTGAAGGGCCACTGCAAGGACGTCGGGCGGGACGAGGACGAGATCGAGAAGACCTGGAGCCCCGAGGTGCTCGTGCGCGAGACCGAGGACGAGATCCGGTCGCTCCACGACGCCGGGACGGTCGGCTCGCTCTGGAACGAGCCCTACGACTCGTGGGTGGCGGGGAACCTCGTCGGGACGCCCGAGCAGGTGTGCGAGAAGATCCGCACGTACGTCAGCCTCGGCTGCACCTACTTCACGCCGTGGTGCTCCGACTACCCCGACGACGCCACGCTGCGACTCTTCGCCGAGCGGGTCATCCCCGAGTTTCGCTAGGGGGACGCTATTTGAACCAGATGCGCTGGTAGTCGCGGCTCTCGGGGTGCATGAGCAGCGCGACCAGCGCGCCGTCGAAGAGCAACGTGAGGATCAGCGGGAACTCGAGCACGTCGGCCCCGGCGAACGCCAGCAGCAGTGCCACCCGCAGGATCGCCACCGCGACCGCCAGGCCGTATCCCCACTTCTGCTCGTTGGCAATGCCGAACGCCCCGGCCGCCATGCCGACGATGATCAGGAGGCCGAACACGCCGAGGAAGCCCCAGCCGAACAGGAGGTCCAAGGCGGCATTCAGGTAGAGCAGCAGCACCGCGATCTGGAGCGTCTGCGGCTGCGACGGGTTGAAGAAGCGGCGCTCGTTCACGGCGCCATTCTGGCCGACGCGGCGGCCCGGGTGGGGACCGGTCGCCGGGCTCGGCTCGCCCCCTCCGGTCGATCGCTCATCACGCGGCGGCCACCGCGCGCGAGTACGCGCGGTCGAGCCGGTGGGTCTCGAAGCCGAGGGACCGGTACACCCCCAGCGCGGGCTTGTTGGCGCCGTCGACGAACAGCATCCCCGTGCGGACCCCGCGCTCGGCCAGCGACGTGAGCCCAGCCACGCTGAGGGCGCGCCCGAGCCCGGTACCCCGGCGGGAGGGGTCGACGCCGATCACGAAGATCTCACCCAGCGGCTCCGGGTCACCCGGCGCGGGCGGGTGGACCTTCGTCCAGCAGAAGCCCGCCAGCCCGGCGGCGTCCTCCGCGAGCAGGAAGCCCGCGGGGTCGAACCACGGCTCGGCCATGCGGCGCCGCAGCGTGGCCCGGGTCCATCCGCCCTGTTCGGGGTGGTCGGCGAAGGCACGGTTGTTCACGTCGAGCCATCGGTCCTCGTCGCGTCCGGGGGCGAAGGCGCGCACGCGCGTGCCCTCGGGCCAGACCGGCGGCTCGGAGGGAGGTAGCGGTGCCCGCATCTGGAGCAGGTCGCGCTGGCGCCGGAAACCGGCGGGAGCGACGGCTGCGTCGTGCTTCTCGCCGGCGCCGAGGACCCAGAGGAGGGCGGGCCCGCCGCCGTGGCCGGCCACGTGCCTCTCGACCGCGGCATCGAGCAGGTCGGCCTCCAGGCCCGCGCCGCGGCGGTCGGGGTGCACGACCAGCCCGATCGCCCAGTGGGGCGGGGAGAAGTTGTCGCTGCGCGCCACGTGGGCGTACCCGACCGCCTCCTCGCCATCGGTCGCCAGCACCCCGGCCGACTCGGGCCCGCCGTCCCGCTCGAGGTCGCGCCACACCGCCTCGTTGAGCGACGGGTGCCCGTCGGCGGCCTCCGCAGCATCGTGGAGACGGCCGACGGCGACGACCTCGGCGGGCGCGACCGGCCGGAGCACACGGATCTCGACCATCGGGGCGTCAAGCTATCGTCCGGCGATGGCCCGCCCTCGTGGTGCGAAGGCGCGCGCAACCGAGGTGGTGCGCCGGCTCGCCGACGAGTACCCGGGCACGGCGCGCTCCCTCTGCGCGCTGGAGCACGACAACCCGTACCAGCTGCTGGTGGCGACGATCCTGTCGGCGCAGAGCACCGACGAGATGGTCAACAAGGTCACTCCGGCGGTCTTCGCCCGCTACCCGACCCCGGCCGACCTCGCCCACGCCGACCCGTCCGAGGTGGAGGAGATGATCCACTCCACGGGGTTCTTCCGCTCGAAGACCCGCAGCCTGATCGGCATGGCGGCCGCGGTGGAGGAGCGCTTCGACGGCGAGGTGCCCCGCGAGCTGGCGGATCTCGTGACCCTGCCCGGGGTCGGCCGCAAGACCGGGAACGTCATCCGCTCGGTCGCATTCGACCTCCCGGGCCTGCCGGTCGACACGCACGTGGGCCGGCTGGCACGCCGGCTGAAGCTCACGAGCGAGACCGACCCGGTGAAGGCCGAGCACGACCTCGACGCGCTCGTGGACCCCGACGAGCGGGGTCGCCTCTCGCTGCGCCTGATCCTCCACGGGCGCCGGGTGTGCACCGCCCGGAAGCCCCGCTGCGGCGACTGTGTGCTCGCCGACGTCTGCCCCTCGGCGTTCAAGGTCTGACGCGCCCGGTGCCCGGTTTGGCAGGCCTTTCAGTTCGGGACCCGATCGCTCAGGCGCTGAGTTCTTCGAGGGCGGCGATGGCGCGGTCGAGGGCGCGCCGGGCCCCGAACAGCGAGCGCTCGGCTGCGTACAGGTCGGCGGCAACGGCCGAGTCGGGGGTGTCGCGGTAGCGGGTCGCCACCGCCACCACACGCGCGGTCAGCTCCTCGAGCTGCGTCCGCAGCGTCGACAGCTCGGCCAGGTCGGACGGCGGCATCTCGCCCCGCAGCCTGACGCCGGCGACGGAGCCCGGCAATTCAGGGGTCGGGCACGGGCCGCCCGTTAGCATGAAGGTGCTGATGAGCGGGCTCTCGCGCCTCGATCTGCGCGGCAACGACTTCGACCTCGGCGAGGTTCTCGCCCGCCCCGACGCGGGCGGTGAGGGCACCGCCGCGCTCGTGCGCGAGATCGTCGCGGCCGTGCGGGAGCAGGGCGACGCCGCCGTGCGCCGGCTCACGATGCGCTTCGACGACGCCGTGGTCGGCGAGCTGCGGGTGCCGGCGGACGACGTCGAGAGCGCGCTCGACGGGGTGCCGCCGGCCTTCCGGGCCGCGCTCGAGTACGCCCGGCAGGAGATCACTGCCTATCACGAGGCCCAGCTCGACCGGCAGGTGGTACACCTCGAGCGCGATGGCGTGGTCGCCCGCGAGATCGTCGTCCCGGTCGACCGCGCCGGGCTGTACGTGCCCGGCGGACGGGCGGCCTACCCCTCCACGGTGCTGATGACGGCGGTGCCGGCTCGCGTCGCGGGGGTGCACGAGATGGCTCTGTGCGTCCCGCCCGACCGTGAGGGGCGGGTGCCGCGCGCCACTCTGGCGGCGGCGGCGCTCGCGGGTGTGGACGAGGTGTACCGGATCGGCGGCGCGCAGGCCATCGCCGCCATGGCGTACGGCACCGAGTCCGTGCGCGCCGTCGACGTGATCGTCGGGCCGGGCAACGTGTACGTGGCGCAGGCCAAGCGCGAGGTCGCGGGCGTGGTCGGCATCGAGTCGCTGGCCGGGCCATCGGAGCTGGTGGTGGTGGCGGACGACTCGGCGCGAGCAGACCTGGTCGCCGCCGACCTCCTCGCCCAGTCGGAGCACGGCCCCGACGGCGCGGCCGTGCTCATCACGTGGAGCGAGCCCCTCGCGGCCGCCGTCGACGCCGCCGTCGCCGAGTTGCTTGAGACGGCGAACCGGCGCGAGGAGATCGAGTCCACGCTCGCCACCGGCGGGCGGACCGTCCTGGTCGACGGGCCCGAGGCGGCCATGGCCGTCGTGAACACCATCGCCCCCGAGCACCTCGAGCTCGTCACGGAGGATCCCGACGTACTGGTCCCGCTGGTGCGTCACGCCGGCGCGGTGTTCTGCGGGCCGTGGGCTCCGGCGGTCGTGGGCGACTACGTCGCGGGCGTGAACCACGTGCTCCCGACCGCCCGCACGGCGCGGTTCGCGAGTGCGCTGCGCGTGACCGACTTCCAGAAGCACGTGCACGTCGTGAGCCTCGACGAAGCTGCGTTCACGCGGGTGGCCCCGCACATGCGCGTCTTCGCCGACGTCGAGGGCCTCGACGCCCACGGGCGGTCGGTGGTGCTTCGCCAAGCCTCGAGAGAGGCGGCGACGCCGTGAGCGAGGCTCCCCTCCGACCCCGGGACGACCTGGGGGAGCTGGCGGGGTACCACTCGCCGCAGCTCGACGTGGCGGTGCGGCTCAACACGAACGAGAGCCCGTACCCGCCCCCGCCCGGGTTCGTCGACGCCTGGCTCTCGGCGCTCGCGAGCGTGCCGCTCAACCGGTATCCCGACCGGGGAGCCCGGGAGCTGCGCGCCGCCCTCGCCGCCCACCTCGGCCAGCCGGCCGAGCGGCTGTTCTGCGCCAACGGCTCGAACGAGGTCCTCCAGACCCTGCTGCTCACCTACGGCGGCGCCGGGCGGCGGGCGGCGGTGTTCGAGCCGACCTACGCCCTGCACGGCCACATCGCCCGCATCACGGGCACCGAGGTGCTGGTGGGGGAGCGGCGCTCCGACTTCACGGTCGACCCGGCGGCGGCGGCGCAACTGGTCGCCCGGGCGCGTCCGGCGGTGGTGCTCCTCTGTAGCCCCAACAACCCGACGGGCACGATCGAGCCCGCAGCCACCGTCGAGGCTCTCCTCGACGCCACCAACGGGCTGGTCGTCGTCGACGAGGCCTACGGCGAGTTCGCCGACCGGAGCGCCATGGACCTCGTGCGCGACGACCGGCTCCTCGTCGTCGTGCGCACCTACTCGAAAGTGTGGTCCATGGCGGCGTTGCGGCTCGGGTTCTGCGTGGGTCCACCGGGGCTGGTCGACGAGCTGGAGAAGGTCGTGCTGCCCTACCACCTCGCGGTCCCGACCCAGCTCGCCGGGGTGCTGGCGCTGCGGTTCGGAGCGGAGATGGACGCCCGCGTCGACCTCCTCGTCCGCGAGCGGGAACGCCTGCTCGCGCAGCTCGAAGGCGTCCACGCCCTCACCGTGTTCCCGTCCGGCGCCAACTTCGTGCTCGTGCGCTTCGCGGGCGACGGCCACGCGGTGTGGGAGCGACTCGTGGCGCGCGGCGTTCTGGTGCGCGACTTCTCCCGCTGGCCTCGACTCGAGGGCTGCCTGCGTGTCACGGTCGGGACCCCCGACGAGAACGACGCCTTCGTCGTAGCCCTGCGCGACGCACTGCGGGAGGTGGCCGCCTGATGGCCGAGCGTCCCGCCCCCGAGCGACGGTCGCATCAGCACCGCGAGACCAAGGAGACGACCGTCCACCTCGTCCTCGACGTCGACGGGTCGGGCCGCGCCAGCGCGTCGACGGGCATCCCGTTCTTCGACCACATGCTCGAGCAGCTCGGCAAGCACGGCGGTTTCGACCTCCGCGTCGAGGCGCAGGGCGACCTCGAGATCGACCTCCACCACACCATCGAGGACGTCGGCATCGTGCTCGGCACCGCGCTCGACGAGGCGCTGGGCGACAAGGCCGGCGTCCGACGCTTCGCGTCGGCGATCGTCCCGCTCGACGAGGCGCTGGTGCAGGTGGCGCTCGACCTCTCGGGCCGGCCGTTCCTCGTGTACGAGGTCGACCCGGTGTCGGAGTGGATCGGTACCTTCGACCCGCAGCTGGCGGAGGAGTTCTGGCGCGCGTTCGCGTTCGCGTCCGGCATCACTCTGCACCTGCGCTCGCTGTCGGGCAGGAACGGGCATCACGTGATCGAGGCGTCGTTCAAGGGCGGGGCCCGGGCTCTCCGTGATGCCGTGAAGGTCGAGGGGACGGGGGTCCCGTCGACCAAGGGCTCACTTTGACCACCTCCCTGGTCGCGCTCGCTCGCCGGCCGGGATACCCGGCCGGCGCCCTGCCGGGCCGCTCGCCGCTCCCGCGCAGGAGCGCGGCGCCAGTCCTGGGATGGCACCTCTGAAGAGGTTTGAGGTCTACCCCGCGATCGACCTGCGCGGCGGGCGGTGCGTGCGGCTTCGGCAGGGCGACTTCGGGGCCGAGAAGGTCTACGACGACGACCCCGTGGCGGTGGCGCGGGCGTTCGCCGCCGGGGGCGCCCGCTGGATCCACGTGGTCGACCTCGACGCCGCCCGCACCGGGGAGCCGGCGAACCTGGCGCCCATTGAGGCGGTGTGCGCGGCGGTGGCGTGCTCCGTCCAAGCGGGGGGTGGTGTCCGCAGTGCGGAGGCTGCGGGCGCGTTGCTGGCGTCGGGCGTGTCGCGTGTCGTCGTGGGCACGGCGGCGGTGGAGCGCCCCCCGCTCGTCGACGAGCTCTGCGCCCTGCATCCCGGTCGGGTGGCGGTGGGCCTCGATGCCCGGGGGCGCGACGTCGCCGTGCGGGGCTGGACGGAGACCAGCGGGGCCGATCTCGTCGACCTCGCGCGGCGGTTCGTCGAGTCGGGGCCGGCGGCGCTGGTCGTGACCGAGATCGGCCGCGACGGCACGCTGGCCGGGCCGGACCTCGCCCAGCTGCGCGCGGTACTGGAGGTGGCGGCCGTCCCCGTGATCGCGAGTGGCGGCGTCGCGACGCTCGACGACCTGCGGGTCCTGGGAGAGCTGAGCGCGCGAGGGAGGGGCCTCGCGGGAGCGATCGTGGGCACGGCGATCTACGAGGGGCGCTTCACGGTGGGGGAGGCGATCAGGGCGGTCGCGTGATCCCGGGACCAAAGCCGGGTACGGTCGGAGCGGCGACATGACCGGCGCACCAGGGGGTGTCATGGCGGACGCGAACGGAGTGATCGACGAGGGATTCCTGCGGCGGTACCGCGAGCTGCTCGATGCAGAAGCGGCCGCCTTCGACGAGCTCGAGCACTCGTACGAGGAAGGGGACCGCGCCCGCTACGAGCGCGAGCTCGCCGCCTGGCGCTCGGTCGTCGAGCGCAGGCGGGCCTTCCTCGAGCGGCGCCGCCTCACCCCCGTGAGCTGACCGACCCACGCGGCGACCGGAGCGAGCGGGCGGCGAGGGCATCGGCGGCGGGATCTTCAAGACGCCGTCGGGCGAGCCGTGCACCGCGTTCTACGTGCAGGTCGACGACGTCCAGAGCACGCTCGATGCGGCCGAGAAGCTGGGGGGCAAGACGGTGATGCCGCCCATGCAGGTGCCCGCGGGTCCCGAGGTCGCGATGTTTCGCCGACCCCGAGGGCAACTCGATCGGCGTCGTCAAGATGCCGGGGTAGTCACCAGCCGGTCGACGTAGCCGGCGGCCAGCGCGACCAGCCGGTCGGTGCGGCCCATGAAGAAGTGGGAGGCGCCGCCGACGACATGGACGTCGGTGTTGGCCCACGTGTCGGCCAGCGCGGTGATCTCGGCCGGGTCGCGGAACTCGTCGTGCTGGGCGAGCGCGAGCAGCTTCGGGCGCGGGTCGACGGCCAGCCCGTCGACGTCGTGCGCGAAGCGCAGGGGCGGGGCGATCGCGAGCCAGGCCGACACGCGCCCGTCACGCACCGACAGCGCCATGTCGGCGCCGAACGACCAGCCCGCGAGCACGAGCGGCGGGGCGGTGTCGCCGAGCTCGTGATCGAGAGCGGCCACCGCCGCCTCGGCGTCGACCCGCTCGAGATTGCCCTCGTCGTAGGCGCCCTCGCTGTTCTCGACGCCGCGGAAGTTGAACCGCAGGCACGTGACGCCGGCGGCAGGGAGTGCGTCGAACAGCGCGCTGATCACGATCGAGCGCATCGAGCCGCCGTACTGCGGGTGCGGGTGGCACAGCGCCATCGCCGCGCGAGGGGCGGCGCCGTGCGCCCCCGCCAGCTCGGCCTCGAGAGTGAGCCCGTCGGTGGTCGTCAGAGCGACGGGCGACGGCACGAACGCAGCGTAGGCTGCCGCCGCCATGGAGCCGTCGTTCGACTTCGACCGGGAGACCGCCGTCACCCCGCTCGGCGACGGGCGCTACGAGAGCCGGCTCGACACCGCATGGTGGGTCCATCGCGGCCCGAACGGCGGCTACCTCGCCGCGATCGCGCTGCGAGCGCTCACGGACGCCGTGGACGACCCCACTCGGGCGCCGCGCTCCCTCACCGTCCATTACGCCGCGCCGCCGGCAGAGGGGAGGCTCGAGATCGCGACCACGATCGAGCGGGCCGGCCGCTCGCTGAGCTCGTGCTCGGCTCGCATGGAGCAGGGCAGCCGCTTGATCGGCCTAGCGTTGGCGGCGTTCTCGGAGCCCCGACCGGGCCTCGCACTCTGCGATCTCGTCATGCCGGTCGTGCCACCTCCGGAGGACATCGAGCCGGTGGTAGTCACCCCGGACGCGCCTGCCATCGCCAGTCGGTGGGAGCACCGGCGCGCCAGCGGGGCTCCCGTCATGTTCGGCGGCGCGCCGTCGACCGAGGCGGCCGGGGCTACGTGGATCCGGCTCCCGGAGGGTCACGCGGTGGACGCGGTCGTGGCCGCTGCGATCAGCGACGCCGCGGTCCCGGCGATCTTCAGCCGGATCGACGAGCCGATCATCGTCCCGACCGTCGACCTCACGGTCCACTTCCGCTCCGCGCTCCCGGTTCCGGGGGCGCAGCCCGACGACTTCGTGCTCGCGGCGTTCCGTACCGGCGTCGTGGCCGAGGGCTTCCTCGAGGAGGACGGCGAGATCTGGAGCAGGGACGGCGTGCTCGTCGCCCAGTCGCGCCAGCTCGCCGCCGTGCTGCCGCTCCCGGGCTGAACCCCCCGCCGTTCGGGGGCGGGGGGCGCTGACCTCGGGGTCAGCTGCTGATGCCGACCTGGTCGAGGACGAAGGCGAGGACCAGCGCCTCGTCCCTCCAGGCGTCGTAGCGGCCCGACGGGCCCGAGTGGCCGGTGCCCAGCTCCGTCTTCAGCAGCAGCGGCCGGTCGTCGGTCTTGGTCGCCCGCAGCTTCGCGACCCACTTGGCCGGCTCCCAGTACTGCACTCGCGGGTCGTTGAGCCCGCCGGTCACGAGCATCGCGGGGTAGTCCTTGGCCTCGACGTTGTCGTAGGGCGAGTACGACTTCATCAGCTCGTAGATCTCGGGATCAGCCACCGGGTTGCCCCACTCCTCCCACTCGGTCACGGTGAGCGGCAGGCTCTCGTCGAGGATCGTGGTGAGGCAGTCGACGAACGGCACCTCGGCGACGACGGCCCGGAAGAGGTCGGGCCGGGCGTTCACCACTGCTCCCATCAGGAGCCCGCCGGCGCTGCCCCCGCGGGCGACGAGGCGTTCCGGCGCGGTGTACCTCTCGGCGACGAGGTGTTCCGCGCAGGCGATGAAGTCGGTGAACGTATTGGTCTTGTGCGCGAGCTTCCCGTCGTCGTACCAGCGCCGCCCGAGCTCACCACCGCCGCGCACGTGGGCGATCGCCCACACGAAGCCGCGCTCGAGCAGGCTCAGGCGCACCGACGAGAACGCGGGGTCGATCGAGATCTCGTACGACCCGTAGCCGTAGAGGAGCAGGGGCGCGCGACGGTCGCGCTCGAAGCCGCGGCGGTGCACGATCGAGATCGGGATCTCGGTGCCGTCCACTTCGTTGAGCGCCCAGAGGCGGTGCGTCTCGTACTGCTCGGGGTCGAAGCCGCCGAGCACCGGCTGGCGCTTCACCACCTTCGCCCGGCGGGACTCGAGGTCGTAGTCGATGTCGGAGACCGGAGTGACGAGCGATGTGTACTCGAAGCGCAGCGTGGTGGTTGCGAACTCGGGGTTGGAACCCGTCCACGCCGAGTAGACGGGGTCGGGCATGGCCACGAGGTGACTGTCGTCGTCGGCGAGGCGCCGGACGCAGATCCGCTCGAGCCCGCCGGCTCGCTCCGAGAGGACCAGGTGCCCCGCGAACGCCTCGACGCCGTCGAGCCGTACGTCGTCGCGGTGAGGGACGATCTCCGCCCAGCTCGCCCGGTCCGGGCTCGCTGCCGGCGCGGCCATGAGCTTGAAGTTGTCCGCCCCGGCGTCGTTGGTGAGCACGAACAACCGGTCGCCGTGCTCCTCCGACGCGTGGTGCTCGACGTGGTACTCGACGCCCTGGACGCGTGACGAGACCAGCCGCCGCCCCGCTCCGGGGTCGTCGGCGTCGACGAGCCATTGCTCGGTGGTCAGCTTCGAGTCGAGGGAGACCACCACGAACCGCCCGGTGCGGGTGCGGCCGACCGAGGCGTAGAACCGGTCGTCGTCCTCCTGGTGGACCAGCGCGTCGTCGGCCGTCTCGGTACCGAGCACGTGGCGCCACACCTGCCACGGGCGCATGGCCTCGTCGGGACGGGTGTAGAGGATCGTGCGGTTGTCGTTGGCCCATGCCAGGCCGTAGTAGACGTCGGGAACGACGTCGGGCAGGTCGGCGCCGCCGTCGAGGTCACGGAAGCGCAGCTCGTAACGCTCGCCGCCGGTGACGTCGGTGGAGTAGGCCAGCAGCGCGTGGTCGGGGCTGACGGCGAAGCCGCCCAGCGCGAAGTACTCGTGCCCCGCCGCGAGCGCGTTCTCGTCGAGGAGCACCTGCTCCCCGCCATCGCCCGGTCGCGCCAGCGGGTCGGGCGGGTCGCCTTCGCCTCGCACGCGCCGGCAGTGCACCGCGTACTGCCGCCCCTCAATGGTCCGGCTGAAGTACTCGTACGGCCTGCGCGGCACGGGCGCCGACACGTCGGTCTCCTGCACGCGACCGACGATCTCGGCGTAGAGGGACTCCTGGAGCGTCTCGGTGTGTGCCATTGCCGCCCGCGTGTACGCGTTCTCCGCCTCGAGGTAGGCCAGAACGTCGGGGTCGTCGCGCTCGCGCAGCCAGTACCAGTCGTCGACGCGCTCATCGCCGTGGGCGCGCAGTATGTGCGGCCGGCGCGGCGCGAGCGGATGCCGAGGTAGGTCGGGCACCGCCGGAGTCTCGCGCGGGCGCAAACCAGGTCGGATGCCAGAGGGCGACGACTACCCTGGCCATCTCATGCCGACCGCGACGCCGATCGCCGCCACCGCCGAGGAGCTGGCCGCGGTCGCGTACGACGCCGACGGTCTCGTCCCCGCCATCGTCCAGGAGCGGGGGACCGGACAGGTGCTCATGCTCGCCTGGATGGACGACGAAGCACTCCGCCGCACGCTCGACGAGGGCCGCACGTGGTTCTGGAGCCGCCGCCGGCAGGAGCACTGGCGCAAGGGCGACACGTCGGGCGACCGGCAGTGGGTCCGCGAGGCCTACTACGACTGCGACCTCGACACGGTGCTGGTGGTGGTGGAGCAGGAGGGACGGGGCGCGTGCCACACCGGTGAGCGCAGCTGCTTCTTCCGGGCCTTCGGATCGAGCGCGACGCCGGACACGCGTTGAGCGGGCTTTCGCGCGACGACTTCCTCGCACTGGCGCGCGATCACACCGTCGTCCCGGTGTGGCGGGAGGTCCTGGCCGACCTCGAGACGCCGCTGTCGGCGTTCGTCAAGCTGGTGGGTGACCGCGAGGGCTTCCTGCTCGAGTCGGTCGAGCACGGCGAGCGCTGGGGACGGTTCTCGTTCGTGGGTCGCGACCCGGCGCTCACGGTGATCGCCCGCGGGTGGGCGGTGGAGCTCGCGGGGCGCGCCACCCCGCCCCCCGGCATCCCGACCGGGGAGGGCGCGCTGGCCGCCCTCGAGGCGATCATGTCGTGGTACCGCGCGCCTCGGCTGCCCGATCTGCCGCCGTTCCACGGCGGACTGGTGGGCTACCTCGGCTACGACGTCGTGCGCGAGATCGAGCGGCTGCCCGACGTTCCCCGCGATGACCTCGACTATCCCGACGCGGTGCTGTCGCTCACCGGTCACGTCACCGCCTTCGATCACTTCCGCCAGCGCCTGTACCTCATCGAGAACGTGCTGCTGACGCCGGGCGCCCCGGATCGGGATGCCGCGGCCGCCTACGACGACGCCCAGTCGCGGCTCGAGGCCCGGGTCGACGAGCTCGCCCGGCCGCTGCCGTACGTGCCGTCGCCGCCCCCGGGTGAGCTCGACGAGCTGCCGGAGTTCAGGTCGACGATGCCGGGCGGGCTGTTCCAGGCGGCGGTCGAGGCGGCCCGCGAGTACATCCTCGCCGGCGACATCTTCGAGATCATCCTGGCCCAGCGCTTCGACCTCGAAGGCGAATTCGATCCGTTCGAGGTGTACCGCGTGCTGCGCCAGGTCAACCCGTCGCCGTACATGTACTTCCTCCGTCACGCGGAGGCGAGCGTCGTCGGATCGTCGCCGGAGGCGCTCGTACAGCTGCTCGACGGTCGCGTCGTCAGTCGTCCGATCGCGGGGACCCGCTGGCGGGGCCGCACCGAGGAGCACGATCGGCGCATGGCGGCCGAGCTGAGCGAGAACCCCAAGGAGCGCGCCGAGCACATCATGCTGGTCGACCTCGCCCGCAACGACGTCGGACGCGTCGTGCGCTTCGGCACGGAGAAGGTGGACGAGCTGATGACGCTCGAGCGCTACTCCCACGTCATGCACCTCACCAGCCAGGTGTCGGGCGAGCTGGCGGGCGACAAGAACGCGATCGACGTGCTGAGGGCGACGTTCCCCGCCGGTACCGTCAGCGGGGCTCCCAAGGTGCGGGCCATGCAGATCATCGACGAGCTCGAGCCGGTCAAGCGGGGACCGTACGCGGGAGTGGTCGGCTACCTGGACTTCTCCGGGAACCTCGACACCGCCATCGCCATCCGCACCATGATCTGGCGTAACGGGCGAGCGAGCGTGGCGGCGGGGGCAGGCGTCGTCGCCGACTCCGACCCGGACGACGAGGACCTGGAATGCCACAACAAGGCGCGGGCGTTGCTCACGGCGGCAGCCGCCGCCCGGCGGCTCGCTCCGCTGTCGAGCCCCACGGAGGCGGTGCGATGAGCGAGACGACGTGGATGGCCCGCCCGCCCCGCGACGTCGTCGTGGCGTCGGGACCCAGCGCGCTCTCGTTCCTTCAGAGCCTGGTGTCGCAGGATCTCGATCGGCTGGCGGACCGGCAGAGCGCGCACTCGTTGCTGCTGACGCCGCAGGGAAAGCTCGACGTCGACTTCCAAATCGCGCTGGTCGGTGACGAGGCCTGGCTGGTGTGCGAGGGCGGGTTCGGCGAGCATCTCGCCGCCTCGCTCGATCGGTTCAAGATCAGGGTGCAGGTCGCACTGGCCGAACGCCGGGACTTCGCGGCCCTCGCCGTCCGCGGTCCGGAGCCGGCCGCTCGTACGCGGCCCGGAGACGACACGGTCGTGGTGCCCGTGCCGTGGCCCGGGGGCGACCGGTTCGACGTGGTCGGTCTTGCCCCGGCCGTCGACGAGGTGGAGGCCGCGCTGGCAGAGTCCGGGGTGGCTCGAATCGACGATGACGCCTACGAGGCGCTGCGAATCGAGGCCGGCGTCCCCCGGCAGGGGCTCGACACCGACGAGAAGACGATCCCCCAGGAAGCGTTTCTGGAGCGCGACGCGGTCTCGTTCGACAAGGGCTGCTTCCTCGGACAGGAGCTCGTGTGCCGCATCGACACGCGGGGTCGTGTGAACCGTCACCTGCGCAAGCTGGGCTCCATCGAGGGCGACCGCCCGCCGCGAGGCGCCGAGATCCTGGTCGGCGACCGGGTCGTCGGCGCCGTGACCAGCTCGGTCGATGCCGGCGAGCTGCCTCCGGCGGCGCTCGGCTACGTGCGCCGCGAGGTCGAGCCCCCCGCCCCGGTGGCGCTGCGCTGGGACGGCGGCGAAGCGCACGCGGTGGCGGAGGCGCTGCCGATGCAGTTGTGAGCACCGCGCTCCTCGTCTACGGCTACCCCGCGTCGGTCGCGGTCATCGCCCGCTGGGTCCCGGTGGTGCGCGAGCGTCGGTGGGGGTGGCTCGCCGTCCATCACAGCGGCGTGGCGGCGATCGTCACCGGCTGGGCGCTGAAAGGCAACACCCGCAGTGTGATCGTGAACTCGAGCTGGCTCGTGGCGTCGTCGGTCTGGTTCGCTCTGGGCGGGAGGCGGCAGGCCGGGAACGGTCGACTCTGACCGTGCTATCAGTTACCTAGAAACGCGCACTGATCAGCGCGCCGCGGGGATCTCCACCACGAACCGGGTGCCGGCGCCGTCGACGCGCTGGGCCTCGGCGGTCCCGCCCATCGCAGCCGACAGCTCGCGCACGATGGCGAGGCCGAGCCCGGTGCCGACCTTGCGGCCCGGCGCAGTACGTGAGGTGTAGAGCCGGTCGAAGACGCGCGGCAGGTCGGCGGGGTCGATGCCGGGCCCGTCGTCGTCGACCCGGAGCTGCACGCGCCCGTCTCGTGCCGTCACCCCGATCGTGACGCGCGACTGTGCGTACTTCAGCGCGTTCTCCACCAGGTTGGCGACGATCTGCCCCAGACGCTCGGCGTCGGCGTCGGCGGGGACCGGCTCGCCGGCGGTGAGCGCCAGCTCCACCCCGATCTCGGAGGCCTCGGGCCGGAACGCCTCCACCGCCTCGCCCACGACGTGCCGGGCGTCGACCGGCTGCGGGGTCAGCGAGAACTGGTGCGCGTCGAGGCGGGCCAGGTCGAGCAGGTCGGCGACCAACCGCTCGAGCCGGCGGGCCTCCGAGGCGATGATGGCAGCCGCACGCGCCTGGTCCTCTCGCCCTTCGACAGCGCCGTCGGCGATGGCCTCGGCGTAGCCCTTGATGGAGGTCAACGGCGTGCGGAGGTCGTGCGAGACGCTCAGGAGGAAGCCCCGCTCGAGGCCGCGCGCGGCTTCGAGCTCGGCCGCCATCCGGTCGAGGGCATGCCCGAGGCCCGCCAGCTCGTCGTCGGCGTGGCGGCCGAGGCCGACGCGGGCCGACAGGTCGCCGGCGGCGATCCTCCTCGCCACGCTCTCCATCGCCGCGAGCGGGCGCGTCAGGCGGCCGGCGAGATAGGCGGCCACCAGGATCGCGACCACGAGGGCGAGGCCGGCGGCCAGCAGGAAGAACGGCGCGGCGCGTCCGAGCGGGTTGGTCTCGATGTCCTCGGTGACGATCAGCACCGGGGTGTTGGCCGCGTCATCGGCGGCGAGCGGCTCGGCCACGAACGCCACCGAACCGCGATGTCCGCTCTGCTCCCGCCCGTTCGTCAGAGCCTCGACGTCGAGATCGTCGGGCTCCAGGCCCTCGGGCAGCGCCAGGAGGCCGGCGTCGGCGGCCGCGGGTCCTGCACCGAGGATCCCGGTGACGTCCTCGACCACGCGTCCGTCGCCGGTGATCACGACGGCGGTGCCACCGGAGATGCGCAGGACACCACTCACGAGATCCGCGATCTGCCTCCGAACGCCATCAGCGTTGCTTCCGGGATTGGCGCGCAGGCGCTGAAACCGGTCGCGCAGTCGGTCCAGCGCGTCAGCGACGGGTGGAGCATCCTCCCGGAGGTCGCGGATGGCGGCGTCGGTGGCGGTCCGGCGGGCGAGGGCGGCGGTGCCGGCGGCGCTGAGCACCAGCACCCCGAACGCGACCACCACGATGGCGACGAGCAGCCGCGTGCGGAAGCGCGGGGTCGGGCGTCTCACCGGCGGGAGGCGGGCCGCTCCGGCGCCGAGGACTCGAGTCGGTAGCCGACGCCGCGCACGGTCTTGATCGTGACCGCGTCGCCGAGCTTCTTGCGGACCTGCGCGATGTGCACGTCGACGGTCCGGGCGTCGCCGAACCAGTCGTAGCCCCACACGCCGTCGAGGATCTGCTGACGGCTGAGCGCGAGGCCGGGACGTTCGGCGAGGTAGCGGAGGAGGTCGAGCTCCTTTGTCGTCAGCTCGACCGGCTCGTCGTCGACGCGGACCTCGCGGCGCCCGACGTCGACGGTGGCCCGCCCCGCTTGCAGGACCTCGGGCGCGGGGCCGCCGTCGGTACGGCGCAGCACCGCCTTCACCCGCGCCACGAGCTCGGCGGGTGAGAACGGCTTCGTGAGGTAGTCGTCCGCCCCGAGCTCGAGGCCCAGCACCCGGTCGACCTCGCCGTCACGGGCGGTGAGGAAGATGATCGGGATCTGCGACGTGGCCCGGATCCGCTTGCACACCTCCAGGCCGTCGAGGTCGGGCAGACCGACGTCGAGCACGACCAGACGGGGCCGGTGGTCGCGCACCGCCCGAAGGCCCGCCTCGCCGTCGGCCGCCTGGAGGACCCGGAAGCCCTCCCGCGCGAGGTAGAGGTCGACGAGATCGGCGATGTTGGCCTCGTCGTCGACCACGACGATCGTCCCCTTGCTGTCACTGGCCATCGTGCCCATGGTCGCACGATCTCCCGTCCGAGCGGTGCCAGAGCAACCCCAGTGTCCGACGCGTTCGCGGCGCGGCGATGAGGAGAACGTTCGTGGATTGTTAGGCGTCGAGCCGGTTGGTACGGGCGATGTCGCCCAGCCAGCGGGCGCTCGGCTTGGGGGTGCGCTCCTGGGTCTCCCGGTCCACGGCGATGAGGCCGAACGTGGGCTTGTAGCCGAGGGCCCACTCGAAGTTGTCCATCGCCGACCAGCAGAAGTAGCCGCGGACGTCGATGCCGTCGTCGAGGCAGCGGCGGAGGCCGCGGAGCGCCTCGGTGACGTACTCGATGCGCTGGCTGTCGTCGTCGGTGCCGATGCCGTTCTCGGTGACGTAGATCGGCACCTGCGCGATCTCGGCCGCCCGCCGCACCGTCGCCTCGAGCGACTGGGGCCAGAACTCGTAGCCCATGAGCGTGGTGCGCACGCCCTCCTCGGGGCCCAGAATGCCGTCGGGGCCGAACCGGAGCCGGCTGTACATCTGCGCTCCGAGGTAGTCGTCGCCGCGCGCCGCCTCCAGGAAGACGTCCTCCATGCGGTGGCGGGCGTCGTGCATCGCCGCCTCGCCCCCCGGTACGGCCTGGAAGTCCTGCATCGAGAGCGTCAGCCCGACCGGCGCGTCGCCGGGTCCGGCCTTGATGGCGTCGTAGGCGAGGCGATGGGCGCGGATGATGGTGTCGTTGGCGCGCTGGTACGCGTCGAGGTCGCGCTTGCCGGGCGGGAACACACCGAGGTAATGGCCCATGAGCGCCACGATGTTGGGCTCGTTGATCGTGCAGTGGATGCCGACGTCCTCGCCGAGATGGCCGGCGGCCCGCTCGCAGAACCGGGCAAAGCGCTCCGCCGTGACCGGGTCTTCCCAGCGGGCGGTACCCACGACTGCCCACCTCGGCGTCGTGAAGTGGTGGTAGGTCACCACCGGCACGAGACCGTGCGCCCGGCAGCACGCGATCATGCGGTGGTAATGGTCGATGGCGTTGCGCGAGAACTCACCCTCCTCCGGCTCGATGCGCGACCACTCGAGCGAGAACCGGTACGCCCCGAACCCGAGGTCCGCGAGCAGGGCGATGTCGTCGGGGTAGCGCCAGAAGTGGTCGCACGCGTCGCCCGACGGCTCCACGCACGGCGAGTCGGGATTGTGCTCCCACATCCACCAGTCGTTGTTCCAGTTGCCTCCCTCCACCTGGTGCGCGGCGGTGGCGGTGCCCCACACGAACCCGTCGGGAAACTCGATCATGGGCGGGGAATCTAGGCGGTCCGCCGTACACTGCGTCGGCGATGGGCGTGCTGGACGAGATCCTGGCGGCGAAGCGCGACGAGGTGACGCTGCTGCATCAGCCGGCCGCTCGCGACGCGATCCGCAAGGCCGCGCTCGAGGCGCCGCCGCCCCGCGACTTCGTCGGGGCACTGCGCCGCGAGGACGGCCGCCTCGCCGTCGTGGCCGAGATCAAGCGCCGATCGCCCTCGAAGGGAGAGCTCGCGCCCGGGCTCGATCCGGGGGTCACCGCCAAGGCCTACGAAACGGGTGGCGCGGCGGCTCTGTCGGTGCTGACCGACCGGCCGTTCTTCAGCGGGTCGGTCGACGACCTGCGCGCCGCCCGCGACGTCACGAGCCTGCCGGTGCTGCGCAAGGACTTCACCATCGACGAGACGCAGGTGTTCGAGGGGCGCGCCATCGGCGCCGACGCGCTGCTACTCATCGTCGCCGCGCTGCCCGACGACCCCCTGCTGGCCGACCTGCACGCGCTGGCGGTCGAGCTCGGCCTGGCCGCGGTGGTCGAGGTGCACGACGAGACGGAGCTCGACCGGGCTCTGATCGCCGGCGCCCGCGTGGTGGGGGTGAACTGCCGGGACCTCGGCACGTTCGAGGAGGACCTGGCGGTGGCCGAGCATCTGGCGGTCCGGATCCCGCCCGGCGTGGTCGCGGTGGCCGAGAGCGCGATCCGCGGGCCGGGCGACGCCCGCCGCATGGCCGGCGCCGGCTTCGACGCGGTGCTCGTCGGGGAGACGCTCGTGCGCTCGCCGGACCCCACCGCCGCGGTGCGGGAGCTGGCCGGGCTCTCGGCGCGGCGGCGTTGATCGGCACGGGCGGCGGCGAGCGGTCCGGTACCTTCTCCTGCGATGTTCGTGAAGGTGTGCGGCATCACGTCCGAGGACGACGCCCTCCTGGCGGTCGCCCTGGGCGCCGACGCGCTCGGGTTCGTCCTCGCGCCCGGAAGCCCGCGCCAGGTGCGGCCGTCCGAGGCGCGTGACATCGTCAGCCGCCTCCCGCGCGGCGAGGTGATCACCGTCGGCGTCTTCCGCGACGAGCGTCCCGAGCGCGTGGCCGAGATCGTCAACACCGTCGGCCTCAAGGGAGCGCAGCTGCACGGCCGCGAGCCGCTCTCCGACGTCCGTTACGTGCGGGAGCGGGTACCGCTGGTGATCCAGGCGTTCGCGGCCGGGGACCCGGCGGTGGCGGCGGCGGCCAACGGCCCCGCCGACGTCGTGCTCATCGACGCGCCCGCCCCCGGCTCGGGCCGGGTGTTCGACTGGGCGTTGGCCGAGCGCCCGCCGGGCGGCATGCGCCTCCTGCTCGCGGGCGGCCTGACGCCCGGCAACGTGGGGCCCGCCATCCGGCAGGTGCGTCCCTGGGGCGTCGACGTGTCGAGCGGCGTCGAGACGTCGCCGGGCAGCGGCCGGAAGGACCCTCGCCGGCTGAGGCGGTTCGTGGAGGCGGCGAAGGAGGCGGGCCGTGAGCTCGCGCAGGAGGGATGGGTCGCCGGTCCCGACCTCCCCTACGACTGGCAGGACGAGGAGTAGCGGGGACCCCCGTATCATCGCCCGCATGACTGCTCCGGCCCGGGGTGCGCCTGTGCGGCTCGACCCGGGCTCCTCGCCGCCTCCAGGTCGCCTCGGCCGCTTCGGCGAGTTCGGCGGCAGGTTCGTGCCCGAGACGCTCGTCCCCGCCCTCGAGGAGCTCGAGCGCGAGTTCCGCGCCGCGTGGTCGTCGGACGGGTTCCGCGGCGAGCTCGCCGGCCTGCTCACGACGTACGCCGGCCGCCCGACCCCGGTCACAGAGTGCAAGCGCCTGTCGGAGCGCCTCGGGGTGCGGGTGCTGCTCAAGCGAGAGGACCTCACTCACACCGGATCACACAAGATCAACAACGTCCTTGGCCAGGCGCTGCTCACCCGCCGCATGGGCAAGCACCGCGTGATCGCCGAGACCGGCGCAGGCCAGCACGGGGTTGCCACCGCCACCGCCGCGGCGCTGTTCGGCCTCGACTGCATGGTGTTCATGGGCTCGGTCGACATCGAGCGCCAGTCCCTCAACGTGTTCCGTATGCGGCTGCTGGGCGCCGAGGTCGTCCCGGTCGAGTCGGGGAGCGCCACGCTCAAGGACGCCATCAACGAGGCGCTGCGCGACTGGGTGGCGAGCGTCGAGGGCACGCACTACTGCATCGGCTCGGTCGTCGGCCCGCATCCGTACCCGTGGATGGTGCGGGAGTTCCAGCGGGTCGTGGGTGACGAGGCCCGCGAGCAGTGCCGGGCGGTGCTCGACGGCGCCGATCCCGATTACGTCGTGGCATGCGTGGGTGGCGGCTCCAACGCCATCGGGACGTTCGCCGGCTTCGTCGACCTCGCGCACGTGCGGCTGGTCGGTGTCGAGGCGGGCGGGCTCGGCCCCGAGACCGGGAAGCACGGCGCGTCGGTCAACCGGGGTGTCCCCGGAGTGCTCCACGGCGCCTGCTCCCTGTTCCTGCAGGACGAGGACGGCCAGATCCGCGAGACCCACTCGATCAGCGCCGGGCTCGACTACCCCGGCGTCGGCCCCGAGCACGCGAAGCTCGCCGCGAGCGGGCGGGCCGAGTATCCCTACGCCACCGACGACGAGGCCGTGGCCGGGTTCGAGCTGCTTGCCGTCACCGAGGGCATCGTGCCCGCGCTCGAGCCCGCGCACGCCATCGGATGGCTGGCCCGCGAGGCCGGCCGGGCGGTCCCGTCGGGCTCCACCGTGCTGGTGACGCTGTCGGGGCGCGGCGACAAGGACGCGGTGCAGGTGGCCGAGCGGCTCACCGGCGAGCGGCCCGAGTGAGAAGCGGGACGAGCACGGGATGAGCACGGGATGAGGCTCGAACGCCACCTGCGGGCCCGGCGCGACCGGGGCCACAAGCTCCTGGTGCCCTACGTGACCGGCGGCCTCGGTGGAGCCTGGATCGACGTGGTGCGGGCGGTGGCCGACGGGGGCGCCGACGCCATCGAGATCGGCATCCCGTTCTCCGACCCGGTGATGGACGGGCGCACGATCCAGGAGGCGTCGCAGCGGGCGCTGGCGCTGGGGGCGACACCGGCCAAGATCGTCGCCGAGGCCGGGCAGCTCGAGGTCGGGGTGCCCCTGGCCGTGATGACCTACTGCAACCCGGTGCAGCACGCCGGCTTCGAGCGCTTCGCCACCGAGCTCTCCGAGTCGGGCATCGACGCCGCCATCGTGCCCGACCTTCCTCTCGACGAGCTCGACGTCCCGCCCGACGGCGACGCTAAGGGCTGGGGCGCCGCAGCCGGGGCGGCCGGGATCGAGACCGTCCTCCTCGCGGCGCCCACCACTCCCGACGATCGGCTGCGCGCGATCTGCGAGCGGTCGCAGGGCTTCGTGTACGGCGTGTCGCTCATGGGCGTCACCGGCGAGCGCGACCAGGTGGCGACGCAGGCGGGCGAGATGGGCCGACGCCTCAAGGCGGCGACCGACAAACCGGTGCTCCTGGGACTGGGCATCTCCACGCCCGCCCAGGCGGCCGAGGCAGCCGGGCTCGCCGACGGCGTGATCGTCGGCAGCGCGCTCGTGCGTCGGGTGCTGGACGGCGGCGGGCCCGAGGCGGCGGGGGCCTTCGTGGCGTCGCTACGGGAGGCTCTGGACGGGTGAAGAGCGAGATCCAGACCGCCACCATCAAGCTCGCGACCCCCGACGGGCCGATGGCCTGCTACGAGGCACGTCCGGCCGACGCCAAAGGCGCGGTCGTCGTCATCCAGGAGGCGTTCGGGGTCAACGACCACATCGAGGACGTCACGCGTCGCGCTGCCGCGGCGGGCTACCACGCGGTCGCGCCCCACCTGTTCCACCGGGCGGGGGGTGGCACCGCTCCCTACGGCGACTTCGCCAAGGTGCTGCCCCTGTACGAAGGCCTCACCGACGACGGCATCCTCGCCGACGTCGACGCCGTGCGCGAGCAGCTCGCCGGCGCGGGCTGGCGCGACGACCAGACCGGCATCGTGGGCTTCTGCTTCGGCGGCCGGGTCACCTTCCTCGTGGCCGCGGAGCGGCGTCTTGGCGCCGCGGTCGGCTTCTACGGCGGGGGCATCGTGACGCCGCGGTTCCCGCAGTTCCCGGCGCTGGTCGACCGGGCCGAGCGTCTCCGGACGCCGTGGCTGGGGCTGTTCGGCGACCGCGACGAGTCGATCTCGGTCGAGGACGTCGAGCGGCTCCGAGCCGCGCTGGCGGCCGCGCCGGTGCCGACGGAGGTCGTGCGGTATCCCGATGCCGGCCACGGGTTCCATTGCGACCAGCGCGACTCGTTCCACGCCGAGTCGGCCGCCGACGCATGGGAACGCACGCTCGCCTGGTTCGACCACCATCTCGCGGTGACGGTCTGATGGCAGATCCGGACGTTGCCGGGGTCGACGACTGCGACCTGTGCGAGGCGGCGCGCATGACGGAATGGTTCCATGAGGACGAGACGTGCTGGATCGCCGAGTGCGAGATCTGCGCGGTGCCGATGGTCGTCTGGCGCTCGCACGGCGCGGTCCCGCCCGAGGCGGACCGGGCCCACATGCTCGAGCAGCTCGGCCGGGTGGCGACCGAGCTGCTCGGCGAGCACTACCTCGACGGGCACATGCGCAACATCCCGGACCATTTCCACGTGCACGCCCGCCCCAAGGGCGGCTTCTTCGGGCACGGCCTCCGCCGCCCAAGCTGACGTTGCCGGGGGGGGGGGGGGGCCTACCCGCCGCCTGACCAACGTCACTGGGAACTACAAGTAGCCGACGCCCGCGGCCGGCGCGGTGTCGGCCGGCGCGTCCGAGCCCTCCGGGCTCTGCCCTTCCTGCGTGAACACCGCGCCCTGCATGCCGCGACCCCGGTGGAAGCGGCAGTAGAAGTTCAGGGCGCCGCTCTCGGGGACGGTCACCTCGACCGCGGCCGAGCTCCCGGGTTGGATCTCTTCGTCGATCTGCAACGAGTCGATCGTGAACGTGTGCGTGGCGTCGCCCCCGTTGGTGACGGCGACCGCCAGCGTGTCGCCGGGGGTGGCCTGGAGGAAGGTCGCGTCGAAGTAGAAGTCGTCGGCGTCGAGTGCGACCTCGCCGCCGCCCGTGACGTCCTCGGTGCCCTTGTCGGTCACCTCGCCGTCGAGGGCAACGGGCGCCCGGGCGGAGCCGCTGCCGGGGTCGGAGTCGGCCGAGCCGCCCGAGTCGTCCCCGTCGTCCCCACAGGCGGCGAGAGCGGAGGCCGCGACGGTGACGGCGGCGAGGACGACGAGGCTCCGGCGCATCGGGAGCTCCTCCGGGTCGGGTTGGCGGGTCGGCCCGGGTCGGGTTGGCGGGCCGGGTTGCTGTCCTCGGGACTACGAGCGGGACGGCCCGAGGGATTGCGCGGGGGTACGGTGGCGGTCAATCCGGCGGCCCCGCCCGCCCGTACCCTTTATGTGGTCTGTCTCCGACGAAGCGCTTCTCGCCGGCCTCGCCACCGGCGACGCCGAGGCGGCCTCGGCCTTCGTACGCCGCTTCCAGCGCCGCGTCTACGGGCTGGCGCTGACGATCGTCGGCGACGCCCGGGCCGCCGAGGACGTCGCTCAGGAGGCGTTCGTGCGGGCGTGGCGCCACGCCGGCGCTTACGACGCCCGCCGCGGGACGGTGGTCACCTGGCTGCTCACGATCGCCCGCAACCTCGCCATCGACGCGGTGCGGGTCCGTCGGCCGGTCACGCTCGAACCCGACGCGATCCTCGCCCTCGACCTGAGCGGCACCGAGCCGCTCCCGGACGAGCTCGTCGGCCTGCGCGACGACGCCGACCGGCTGCGCACGGCGATGGCCCGGCTCCCGGAGGGGCAGCGCCGCGCCCTGGTGCTCGCGGGACTGCTCGGCCACACGGCCCGCGAGGTCAGCGAGGCCGAGGGCATCCCGGTCGGCACGGCGAAGACCCGCATCCGCACCGGGCTGCTCCGGCTGCGGGCGGCGCTGGTGAGCGAGGAGCGGGCCGAATGAGCCCGATCGCGAGGGCGGGAGAATCCGGGCGAACGGGGACGGCCCGATGGGCGCGATGAGCTGCGCCGAGGTGCGGGACCTCGCGCCCGAGCTGACGCTGGGCGTGCTCGGGGGCGCCGAGCGGGCCGAGGCGATCCTTCACGTGGACGAGTGCATGCCGTGCCGCTCCTTCGTGGGCGAGCTGACGGACGCTGCCGACACGCTCCCGCTGCTCGTCCCCGAGGCCGAGCCCCCGCCCGGATTCGAGCGGCGCGTCCTGTCGTCGATGGGCGGCGGGCGGCGGCGCGCGATCCGGCGTTGGGCCACGGTGGTGGCAGCCACGGCCGCCGCCGCCACGATCCTGAGCATCGTCGCGGTGCGCCTCGTCGACCGCGGCCGCGAGGAGCCGCCGGCGGCGCAGCGGACGGCGATCAGCGAGACGCGCTCACTGCCGATGGTGGATGCGACGGGGCAGAACGTCGGGTGGGCGTTCGTGTCGGACGGGCGGCCGGCGGCGGTGGGCGTCTCGGTCGCCTACTCGCTGCCAACGGGGAGGTACGACATCGACCTGCTCCCCGGCGGCGGCGGCCGCCCGGTGGAGCTCGGGAGCATCGACGTGACCGGGGGTGGGGGCTCCTGGGCGGGGACCGCCAGGCTGCCCGAATCCGGCTCGGCCTCGATCGCCCTCGTCGACGCCACGGGCACCATCGTGTGCCGGGCGGCGTTCCCCGCGTAGGTCAACCCCATTGATGCGTGCATCAACCGCGCCTGGCGCGGTCTGTGCACGCATCGGGCAAATGCCGTCATCGCAGGCGTTCCTGTAGGAAGTCGAGCACCTGGTCGAGCGCGGCGCGGGTGGGATGCCCGGGCTCGTCGACGAGGTCGAGCGTGAGCACCGAGTGCGCCGACCGCTTGATCCCGTGCGGGTTGCCGGGACCGGAGTCGATCTCGACCGCGATGAACCCGTCGCCCAGCTCACGCCGCAGCGTCTCGAACCGCTCCGGGGGAGAGAGCCGGTCTGCGGTGAAGCGCAGCCCGAGCACGCACACCCCCTCCGTCGCCACCCGCTCCTTCACGCGGGCCAGGTCGTCGGGGCTGGTGGCGAGGGCACGGTGGCGCTTTCGCCCCGGGCCGAGTGGGAGCGACGGCTGGCTCAGCACGGGAGCGAGGATCTCGTCGTCGACCGCCATCCCGAGCGCGAACCCGCCGGTGAAGCACATGCCGACCACGCCCACCCCGGGCCCGCCGCACTCGGCGTGCGCGTCGGCGGCGAGCTTGCGCAGCCAGCCGATGATGGGGCTGGTGCGGTCGAGGGCGAAGGCGGCGAACTCCCGGGTCACGCAGGTGCGCCCCAGCGACCGCACGGTGTAGGGGATGCTGAACGCCTTGCCGGGCGTCCCGAACAACGACGGCATGACGACCGTGAACCCGGCGTCGACCACTCGCCGGCCGAACGCGGCGACCGGGGGAGTGATGCCGGGCGCCTCGTGGATCACGACGACCGTCGGGCCCGTTCCCGCCCGGAAGATCCGGCGCGAAGTGCCGCCGTGGGTGAAGCTCGCCTCGGTGAAGCCGGGAAGCACGGGTTCGGTCACAGCCATGTAACTCCTATATCTCGGACGGGCTGATCTCGTCGAGCTTGCGGTCGGCCGGTTCCGGGAGCCAGGGCACGACGAGGGCGGCGGCGGCAAGGGGAGCGAGGCCGCACAGCGCGATCGCGGGCCCGAGCCCCCCGACGACGCTGTCCAGGTTCGTGGCGACGAGAAGGCCCGTTGCCGAGCCGGCGACGCCGCACACGAGCAGCAGGGCGTTCGACGTGCTGCGCACTTCCGTAGGGAACAGCTCGGTGTCGAGGGTGCCGAGCGCAACACCCGAGCACGCCGCGGCCACGATCGCGATCGTGGACGTCAGCCAGAGCACCGCGCCACTCCCCACGAAGAACAGCATCTGGATGACGCTCGCAACCGCCAGTGTCACGATTCCGACGGGCTTGCGGCCTCGCGTCTCCGCGATCCTTCCCCCGAGCACGATGCCGAAGAAGCCGGGGAGCCCGTTCGTCACGCCCCGGAACAACGCGATGGCCGAGTTGGAGAAGCCGTGCTCGTCGGTGAGAAAGCGGTTCGTGAGCTGGGCCGACGGGGCGCTGAACACGTTGGTGAGGAACGCCGCCAGTGCGAGCAGCAGGAACCGTGAGCCGTAGAACCGGCCGAACACCTCGCCGACGCGACCCCGGGCATCGGTACGGGCGGCGAGGTTGGCGTAGCGAGGAGTCTCGCGCAGATTGCGCGCCAGGCGCGGCAACAACCCGATCGAGGCCGCGCTCAGCGCGAACACGACCCGCCACCCGTTGTCGCCGAGGTCGGAGATCGGGAGGAACACCACCGCGATCGCGAAGCCGGCGCCGCCCGCGAGCGCGAGCATCGACACCGCGAACGCACGGGCGCCGTCGGGGGCCTCCTCGACGACAGTGATGGCGCCCACGACGAGGGCCGATGTGCCGAACGCGCGTGTGAGGAGTTGGGCACCGGTGAAGACGGCGAAGCCGGGGGCGACGGCCGAGACCGCGTTGGTCACGCACACCCCGGCGAAGCACACGATCAGGAGTTGCCGCCGCCCCCGCCGGTCGGCGAGGGCGGTGGCCACGAGGGCGACGAGCACCCCGGAACGGGTGACCGCGAGGGCGATGCCGAGGTCCCGGTTCGAGGCGTCGAACGAGCCGATCACGGAGTCGGCGTTCTGGCCGAACAGAGCGCCGCCGAAGTTCGCGAGCGCGGTGAGCGCGCAGACCGTGGCGAGCGCGGCGGCGGCGCTGGGCGTGAACGTCACCGGCGGCAGCAGCGCCGAGCGCTTGGGTGGGTTCGGCGGTTCGGCATCGGTCAGCGCGGCTCTGAGGCGGTCGGCCTGGTGGCGGAGCGCCCGCACCACGTTGCGCCCGACCAGCGGTCCCACGAACCAGCGGAAGTAGGGGAGGTCGAACGCGACGTCGGCCTCGAGGGCCAGCCGGGTGAGGCCTCCCCCCGGGCCGTCGACCACCTCGACCCGCAGCCGGGCGTCGTCGTCGACGGTCCCGGCGAGGGCGCCGGTGAGTGCGCCGTCGGGCCCGCGCGTCAGACCCAGCACCTGCTGCGCGGTCTCGAGCACGCGGCTTTCGGGCGCGTCGAAGGCGGCGAGCATCCGGTGGCGCACGTGCGGCATGCTACGGCCCCTTTCCTCCGCCTGACCGGGGAGGGAGATGGCATGCCCAAGCTGAAGCCCGGCGACAGGGCACCCGAGTTCGCGCTCAGCGACCAGCGCGGGAAGACAGTGAGGCTGAAGGACTTCCGGGGCAAGCGCCTCGTCGTGTACTTCTACCCGAAGGCCGACACCCCGGGCTGCACGACGCAGTCGTGCGCGGTGCGCGACGCGCACCCGGCGCTGAGCAAGTTGAAGGCCGCGGCGGTGAGCATCAGTCCCGACGCGCCGCCGCGCCAGCAGAAGTTCGACGAGAAGTACCGCCTCGGCTTCCGCCTCCTCGCCGACGAGGACCACCAGGTGGCCAGCGCGTGGGGCGTGTGGGGCGAGAAGTCGATGTACGGCAAGAAGTACATGGGGATCGTGCGCTCGGCGTTCGTCGTGGACGAGAAGGGCAAGATCGTCGACGCGTTCTACAAGGTGAGCCCCAAGGACACGGTCCCGAAGGTCACTGCCATCCTCGAGGGCTGATCACGCCGCGGGTTCACCCGCTCAGGCGCCGACGGCGTGGAAACCGCCGTCGACGTGGAGCATCTCCCCGGTCGTGGCGGGGAAGAGGTCGGAGAACAGCGCCACGCACGCCCGGGCGACGGGCTCGGTGTCGCGGACGTCCCAGCCGAGCGGCGCGCGCGCCGCCCACACCTCCTCGAAGCGGTCGAAGCCGGGGATGCTGCGCGCCGCGATCGTCCGGATCGGGCCCGCGCACACGAGGTTCACCCGGACACGCCTGTGCCCGAGGTCCCGGGCGAGGTAGCGGGCCGTCGACTCGAACGCCGACTTCGCCACCCCCATCCAGTCGTAGACCGGCCACGCCTGGCGGTTGTCGAAGTCCAACCCGACGATCGACCCGCCGTCCGGCATCAGCGGCAGCGCTGCCACTGCCAGCGCCTTGAGCGAGTAGGCCGACACCTGGAGCGCCACGGCCACGTCGTCCCAGGGCGCGTCGAGGAATCCTCCGCCGAGGCACGACTCGGGGGCGAAGGCGATGGCATGGAGCACGCCGTCGAGGCGGCCGCCGACCGTGGCGGCGAGGCCCTCGAGTTGGGCGGCGTCGGTCACGTCGAGCTCGGTGACGTCGGGCGGCGACGGCAGACGCTTGGCTGCCCGCTGCGTGAGGCTCATCGCCCGACCGAACGACGTGAGCACCACCTCGGCGCCCTCCTCCTGCGCGAGCCGGGCGACGCCGAACGCAATCGACGAGTCGTTGAGCACGCCGGTGATGAGGACGCGCTTGCCTTCGAGGAGCATGCGCGAAGGCTAGAGGCTGCTACAGCGGCGTGTTCGAGTGACGCCCGGGTCGCAGCGGTGGGGCCTCGCGCTTCGAGGCGAGGCGAGCGAGCGCGGCGGCGAGCACGCGCCGGGTGTCGGCGGCGGCGATCACCTCGTCGACGAAGCCGCGCTCGGCGGCGGCGTACGGGTTGGAGAAGCGTGCCTCGTACTCTTGCGCGAGCGCAGCCTGCTCGGCGCGCCGGGCCTGGTCGTCGGCGATCGCAGCCAGGCGCCGGCCGTGCAGGACCTGCACCGCGCCCGAGGCGCCCATCACCGCGATCTCGGCCCCGGGCCACGCGACGCACCAGTCGTTGCCCAGCCGCTTCGAGTCCATGACGATGTATGCGCCGCCGTACGCCTTGCGGAGCACGACACAGAGGCGCGGGACGGTGGCGGCCGCGTACGCGTGCACGAGCTCGGCTCCGTGGCGGATCATGCCCCGCCACTCGAGGTCGCGGCCGGGCTCGAAGCCGGGTGTGTCGACGAACGTCACGAGCGGCACGTTGAACGCGTCGCACCACTGCACGAAGCGAGCCGCCTTGCGCGACGCGCCGATGTCGATCGTGCCCGCGCGCCGGCACGGCTGGTTGGCGATCACGCCGACGGGCCGACCGCCGAGGCGGCCCATCCCGGTGACGAGGTTGGCGGCGTAGCCCGGCCGCAGCTCCAGGAACGTGTCGGTGTCGAGCACGTCGGTGACCACCGTCCGCACGTCGTAGGTCGCGGCGGCGCGTGCCGGGACCGCACCGGTGGCGCGTGAGCAGTCGCGGTCGATCGTGTCCGCGCTCGGCGTGCGGGGCGGGTCCTCGAGGCTGTTGGCGGGGAGGTAGCTCAGCAGGTCACACAGCGCGCCGCGGGCGTCGTCCTCGTCGTCGACGACCAGCGCCGCTAGCCCACTGCGCTCGCCGTGCACCGCGGCGCCACCGAGCGCGTGCCGGCTGGTGGGCACGCCGGTGAACGCCTCGACCGTGTCGGGACCGCTGACGTAGGCGAACGCGTCGGCGGTCATCACCACCTGGTCGGCCAGCCCCAGCAGCAGGGCGGGGCCCGACAGACAGGGGCCTACTACGGCGAGCAGCGTGGGCACGACCCCGGAAGCGTCGGTGAGGGCGCGGGCGACGCGGCCCCAGGCGTGCAGGCCGGCGACTCCCTCGCCGACGTCGGCGCCCGAGGTCGCGACCACGCCGACCACGGGCACGCCGAGCTCGATCCCCGTGCGCACCGCGCGCTCGAGGGCGTCGCCCTCGGCCACGCCGATCGCGCCTCGGTGCTTGCCGCCGTAGAGCCGGAACCAGCTCACCGTGCGCCCGTCGAGCTCGCCCAACGCCGCGGTGACGACGGTGCTGCGGTGGGCGAAGAGCGGGGTGCCCGCGGGGTCCGGGACGAGACGGCGGGTCACGCGGTTCCGGCCTGGGCGCCCGGTGCGGCTTACTCGCTCGCGGCGAGGACGAGAGCGGCGTTGTGCCCACCGAACCCGAAGGAGTTCGACAGAACCGGTTGCCCGCCGATCTCGCGTGCCGCGCCGGCGACCACGTCGACGCCGATGTCGTCGCCGAGCGTCTCGAGGTTGGCGGTCGGAGGCACCACGCCGTCGTTGATCGACAAGAGCGATGCGAGCGCCTCGGCTGCGCCGGCGGCACCGATGAGGTGCCCGGTGACGCCCTTGGTCGAGGTCACGGGGGGCGCGTCGTCCCCGAACGCCTTGCGGACGGCCTCGGCCTCGGCGGCGTCATTGAGGGGTGTCGAGGTGCCGTGCGCGTTGATGTGCCCGATGGCCGAGGGCTCGAGCCCGGCGTCGTCGAGCGCGAGCTGCATGCAGGCGGCGGCACCGGCTCCACCGGGCGATGGGGCGGTGATGTGGTACGCGTCGGCGTTGCGGCCGTAGCCCACCACCTCGCCGTAGACGCGCGCGCCCCGGGCGCGGGCCTGCTCGAGCGACTCGAGTACCACGAAGGCGGCCCCCTCGCCGATGACGAAGCCGTCGCGCTCGGCGTCGAACGGTCGGGAGGCGCGCTCGGGCTCGTTGTTGCGGGTGCTCAGCGCGCCCATGCGGGCGAACGCCGAGATCGTGACGGGAGTGACCGCGGCCTCGGTCCCGCCGGCCATGACCACGTCGGCGGTGCCGTCCCGGACGAGCCGAACCGCTTCGCCGATGGCGTGCGCACCGGCGGCGCAGGCAGTCGAGATGCAGATGTTCGGTCCCGTCCAGCCCAGCTGCATCGCGACCACGCCGGCGGTGGCGTTGGCCATCATCATCGGCACGAAGAACGGGCTCACGCGCAGCGGGCCCTTGTCGTGGAAGACCTTCACCTGGTCCTCGAGGGTGCCGAGGCCACCGACGCCGGTGCCGACGACGACCGCGCAACGATCCGGGTCGGCCCCGACCTCGCCGGCGTCGGCCAGCGCGTCGGCGGCGGCGGCGAAGCCGAGTTGGGTCACGCGGTCGTTGCGGCGTGCCTCCTTGGCCCCGAAATAGGGCACGGGGTCGAAGTCGAGCACCTCACCGGCGAAGCGCACCGGGAGGCCGGAGGCGTCGAAGCGCTGGATCGGTGCCGCCGTCGGCCGGCCGGCCCGCACCGTCGACCAGAACGACGCGATGTCGATGCCGGCCGGGGTCTTCACGCCCAGGCCGGTGACGGCGACGCGCGGTCGTCCCCGATGGTCGAGAAGGGTCATGCGACTGGAGGCCTGGCCTTGTCGAGGACGAGGTCGACGGCCTGGCCCACGGTGGCGACGCCCTCGAGGTCCTCCTCGGGCACGGAGATGTCGAAGCTCTCCTCGAGCGCCATGACCAGCTCGACCAGGTCGAGGCTGTCGGCTTCGAGGTCCTCCTTGAAGCGCGCCCCTTCCGTCACCTGCGACGACTCGACGCTCAGTACCTCGACGGCGACGCCCTGGATGGCGGCCAGCACCTCTTCACGATCCATCGATTCCTCCTGTTGCGCGGGGTCGGGGGCGGTCAATGGCCCATGCCGAGGCCACCGTCGACCGGCACGAGCGCCCCGGTGACGAACCCGGCGACGTCGGAGCAGAGGAAGGCAACCACCGCACCCACTTCCTCGGCGGTCCCGAGCCGGCCGAGCGGCACCGTCGCCTCGGCCTTGACCCGCCACTCGTCGGGCATTCCCTCCGTCATGGTGGTCACGATAGGCCCGGGTGCGACGACATTGCAGGTGACGTTGCGAGGGGCCAGCTCGCGGGCGACGGCCCTGGTCAGGCCGAGCAGCCCGGCCTTGGCGGCCGAGTAGTTCGCCTGCCCCGGGCTGCCGAGGTGGCCGCCGACGGACGAAACGTTCACGATCCGCCCGAACCGGGCCTTCATCATGCGGCCGGCGGCGCGCCGGATGGTGGAGAACGCGCCGGTGAGGTTGACGCGGATCACGTCCTCCCAGTGCTCGTCGCTCATCCGGGCGACGAGCCCGTCACGAGTCACGCCGGCGTTGTTCACGAGCAGCTCGACCGGCGCCCAGGTGCTCTCGATCTCATCGAACGCGGCGCCTACGTCCGCGGTGTCGCCGACGTCGGCGCGGAGAGCGAGGGCATCAGCGCCTGTCGCCTCGATAGCGCCCCGGGTCTCCTTGGCCCCGTCCTCGTCGTGGGCGTAGCAGAACGCCACGCGGTTCCCGGCCTCGGCCAGCGCGATGGCCGAGGCGCGCCCGATGCCGCGCGAAGCACCGGTCACGAATGCCGTCCTCACGCGCGCCCCCACCTCAGCAGCGCGCTGCCCCACGTCATGCCGGCGCCGAAGCCCGACAGGAGCACGAGGTCGCCGGGCTGGAGGCGGCCGTCGTCGGCCACTTCCGCCAGTGCCAGGGGGATCGACGCCGCCGAGGTGTTGCCGTACCGGTCGAGGTTCACGATCGTGCGCTCCCGGGGGATGCCGATGCGACCCGCAGCCGACTCGATGATCCGCAGGTTGGCCTGGTGGGGAACGAACCAGGAAACGTCGGAGCTTGCCACGCCGGCGCGCTCGAGGGTCGTGTTGGCGGAGTCGACGACGGCCCGAACGGCCCGCCGGAACACCTCCTGCCCCGCCATCTTCAGGTAGTGCTCGCCGGCGGCGATCGTCTCCGGCGAGGAGGGCCGGCGGCTGCCGCCCGCGGGAATCTCGAGCAGGGCGGCGGCAGAGCCGTCGCAGCCGAGGTCCCATGCGAGGAGGCCGGGGCCGTCGTCGCCCGACGGCGCCAGCACCGCGGCGGCGGCGGCGTCGCCGAAGAGGATGCAAGTGCCGCGGTCGTCGGGGTCGGTGATGCGCGACAGGGTCTCCGAGCCGATCACGAGCACGTGGCGGAGACCGCCCGTCGTGAGCAGCGACGACCCGGTGACGAGCATGTAGACGAACCCGGCGCAACCGGCGGCGAGGTCGAAGGAGCCGCACCGTAGGCCGAGGGCTTCGCCGACGAACGCCCCCGTATGGGGGATGGGCTGCTCCGGGGTCGCGGTGGCGACGATCAGCAGGTCGACGTCGTCCGGCGTGATGCCGGCGTGCTTGATCGCCGCGGCCCCGGCGTCGACCGCGAGCGTCGCCGTGCTCTCGCCCGGTTCGGCGATGCGCCGCTCGCGGATGCCGGTGCGCTCGACGATCCACTCGTCGGTCGTGTCGACGCGCTGCTCGAGGTCGGCGTTGGTGAGACGCTGCCGGGGGATCGCGGTTCCCCAGCCGGCGACGCAGGCCCTCACCACATGGCTCCTTCGCTCGGCGCCGGGATACCCGGCGCCGCCCCTTCGGGAGCGCTCGTCCGCACCTTCATGCGACTCTAAGCCACGCCACCGGCTGGCCCTCGCGGAGCCGTTCCCCGGGCTGGGCCAGCATGCCGACGAGCCGGCCGTGGAAGGGGCTGCGCACCGGGGTGGCGGTGCCCGGCCCCTCGACGACGCCGATCGACTGGCCCTGGGCGACGAGCTCGCCCTCGGACGCCTCCAGCGGCCGGAACACGCCCACGCTGGGGGCGACGATCATGCGCTCGGGGACGACGAGGCCCTCGCCGTGCTCACGGTCCATTCTCAGTGCACCTCACTCAGTGACGGGAGATCATCAGGGGTGGCGACACCGCGCACGGCGACGTCGGGCACGGTCCGCTTGGCGAGCGCGGCGAGCATCGAGCCGTGCCCGACCTCGAGGCAGCCGGTGGCGCCGAGCCCGGCCAGCGTCTCCATCGACGGCCGCCAGCGGACCGGGACCACCACGTGCTCGGCGAGGCGGGGGCGCCAGCCGTCGGCGTCGTCGTAGGCGCGGGCGTCGTGGTTCGACACCACCGGGGCGGACGGCGCGCCGAACCGCACCGGGGGGAGCACCTCGCGCGCGAGCGCGTCGGCCGCTTCTCGCATGAGCGGGGTATGGAACGCGCCCCCCACCTTCAGCGGGGTGGCGCGCTTGACCCCCAGCTCCTTGGCCCGGGCGATGCCGGCCTCGACCCCCTCGGGCGTGCCCGCCACGACGACCTGGCCGGGCGCGTTGTCGTTGGCGATCCAGCAGGCGCCGCCGGCGGCGCAGGCGTCCTCGGCCTGCGAGAGCGAGGCGCCCAGGAGCGCCGCCATCCGTCCCGGGCGCGAATCGGCGGCGCGCTGCGTGACCTCGGCGCGTCGGGCGGCGAAGCGGACGCCCTCCTCGATGTCGAGCACGCCTGCCGCGATCAGCGCGGTGACCTGGCCGAGTGAGTGACCGGCGAACGCCACCGGCTCGGTCACGGCTCCCGACTCCTCGACGGCCCGCCAGGCGACGAGGGACATGAGCAGCACGGCGAGCTGGGCATCGCGGGTTCGGGTGAGCTGCTCGGCGGGCGCCGAGATGATGAGGTCGCCGAGCGGCTCGCCCAGCGCCGCCTCGGCCTGCTCGACGACGCGCCAGGCCTCGTGCTCGCGCCACGGCAAGCCCATACCGGACTCCTGGGTCCCCTGACCGGGGAAGATCACCGCGAGCGTCACGCGTCGAAGCCTCCGCTCATAACGAGTGGGTGTTCAGCGTCCGACCCCGGCGCTCCCGAACGGGTTACACGTACTCGCGGGTAACGTCCGCGCCGGTGCCGTCCTCTGACGAGCTCATCGGGCTCCTCCCACACCGGCCGCCGTTCCGGTTCGTTGACGCGGTCGATGCCCACGAGCCGGGGGCGTCGATCCGGGCCCGCTACCGGGTCACCGGTGACGAGGCGTTCCTGGCCGGGCATTTCCCCGGGAACCCGGTGCTCCCCGGCGTGATCCAGGTCGAGGCCCTCGCTCAGGCCGGCGCCATCGCCGTGCTCGCCGATGAGCGGTATGCGGGCAAGCTCCCTCTCTTCGGGGGGGTCGAGAAGGTGCGGTTCCGGCGAATCGTCCGGCCGGGCGAGGAGCTCGTGCTGGAGGTGACGCTCGAGCGCCTCAGCGCCCGGGGCGGCTGGGGCCAGGGCCGAGCCACCGTCGACGACACCGTGTCCTGCGAGGCCCGGCTGTTCTTCGCGATCGGTGATGGCTAGGCCGCCGGCCCGCGCAGGTCGGGCTCGTCGACCCTCGCCTCGTCGTCCTCGGTGTCCTCGTCCTCGGCGATCTCGGCCGGGTCCTCGCCGAGGAGCAGGCGGGTCTCGATGGTGTCGTCGAGCGGGGGCTCCTCACGGACGGCACGCGAGGGCGCGATCACGATCACGAGCAGCACGACCAGCGACGTGACCGCGAGGGCGATGGCCGTGGCGAGCCAGGAGTTGAGAGCGAGCATCGTCATACCGGGGAGAAACAGCATACCGGTGGCATCATGGAGCCACGCCCGGGTGGCGAAATCTCGGCAAACGCGATGGATTCAAAATCCATTGTCCGAAAGGACTTGCGGGTTCGAGTCCCGCCCCGGGCACACCGTCCCTATCCGCAGAGCACCGCGAGCGTGGGGTAGGGGTTCACGGGCTCGCCGCCGCCCGGGTGTAGCTGGAAGTGGACGTGGGGGGCGCCACCGGCGGCGTTGCCGGTGTTGCCCACCGCGCCGATCACCTCGCCGGCCTCCACGCGCCCCGTGAGCGTGATCGACGCCAGGTGCGCGTAGTAGTAGCGCACGCCGTCGTCGCCCCTGAGGTCGACCGAGATCCCGCCGAGCCCGCCCGACGCGTCGGTCACGGTCCCGGAGACGATGGCGACAGCTGGCGTGCCGAGGACGGCGAACAGGTCGGTGCCCTGGTGGGTTCGTCCGTCGGAGCGGGGCTGGCCCCAGTCGTTCGTGAACGCCAGCGCGCCTTGCACGGGGCAGATCTCGGCGCCGGTGCGCACCAGGCCGCCGTCCCGACCGGCGGTCGCGCCCGCGGACGCGAGTGCCCGCAACCGGTCGAGCACCACCTGCGCCTGGGCCAGCCGCAGGTCGACCCGCTTGCGCTCCTCGTCGAGCTGCACGGCCGCCAGCTCCTGCTCTGCCTTCTTCACCCGTAGCTCGTCCTCGGCCGCCTGGAGCCGCTCGGCGGTGCTCCGGAGCTGGTCGGCTAGGTCGAGGTCGTAACGGGTGGCCGCCTCGGTGAGGTGCGCATGCCGGGCGGGGTCGATCCCGTCGCCCCGGCTGGGCGCCTCGAAGGTCGTCCCCGGGTTGAAGCCTGTATAAAGCGCGGCGGCACGACGCCGCACCTGCTCCCGCAGCGCCTCGGCCTTCGCTCGCAGCGCCGGGATCTCCCGCTCGAGGCGGGCGATCTCGTCGGTGAGCTGTGTCAGCTCGGCCAGCACCGCCTGGTAGCGCCCGGCGGCATCGGACGCCCGCTGCTGCGCCTCCTCGACCTGTTGCTGTGCCTCGGCGAGGGGATCGTCGGCCGGCGCTGCCGGCGCCGGTCGCGCCGGCACCAGCACGAGTGCGACGGCGACGAGGGCGAGGACGAGGCGGTGGACGGCAGTGTGGTCGGGCATGGGCGCGAATCCGGGACGGCTCGGGCGAGCCTCGCCCTGGATGTCGGCAGTCTCGGGTGCGCGGTTGAGCGCAGGAGATCAGTCGCCGGTCCGGATCCCGCGGCGCTTGGCGATGACCTCGTTCATGTCAGAGGACTAGCGGGCCGCCCGTCAACCCGCCGCGTGCGCGAGGTCGAGCACCGCGTACAGGAAGTTCGTGGTCTGGTCGAGGATCTGCGTCCGATGCTGCGCGTACGGCACGTGCCCCTCGCCCTCCCAGGTCGTGAGGTAGGTGTCGAGCCCGGCCGCCCGGGCCTCGTTCACCGTGTCGACGGCCCACTGGTAGGGGACGAGGGCGTCGTTGGTTCCGTGGAAGAGCAGGCTCACCGCATCGCCCGGACTCGGCGTGCTGAGGACGCGCGCACCCGACAGCGAGACCGCCCCGCCGACCGCCGACGAAACGCCACCGGTCGTCTCGGGTGTGAAGCCGACGTCGAGCGCGGTGATCGCGCCCGCGGAGGTCCCGCCGATCGCGATCCGGTTCGTGTCGAGACCGTAGGTGGCCGCGTTGGAACGCAGGAATCGAATCGCGGCCTGCGCGTCCTGTCTCGCGTGGCCGATGGCAGTGACGCACTCGGGCGTGGGGGCGGCGGCCGAGCAGCCGCCGGGCGTCAGCCGGTAGGAGATCGACACGGTGACGTAGCCCTTCTTTGCAAACGTGGTCGCTTCGTCGACGATCTCCGGTGAGGTCTTGCTGCCGCCGGAGAATCCGCCACCATGGACCCACACGATCGCGGGCCGGCTCGTCACCGTGTCGCCGTTGGGGCGATACACGTCGAGCTTGAGCGTGACCGTCTGCCCCTGCTGGTTCACGGCGCTGCCGTAGGTGACGTCGCTCGTCGTGGTCACTCCGCCGAACACGAGGTCGCGGTAGCGGAGCGGAGCCGGGCCCGGCGGCGTGGTGAGATGGGGCGCGCAGCCGGCCGCGACGAGAGCGAGGCAGGCCAGGACGAGGACGACCAGGCGACGGCGCATCGGAACCCCCGAGAGACGGCGATGGTCACGCGCGTTGTCTCCACAGTCAAGGGGCCGTTCGAGCAGCGGTTGATCTGGGCAGCTACAGAGCTGCGCGGGAGAACCTGATCGCCTACTGGTTATCGCGAGCGGTGTGCGGGTGGTTCTGAACCGGGTCCGGGTTGCGTTACCGCAGGTCAAACCGCACTAATCGCCGGCCCGGATCCCGAGGCGCTTCGCGATGACCTCGTTCATGATCTGGTCGGTGCCGGCGCCGATCCGCTGGAGCCGGGCGTCGCGGAAGGCGCGACTCACCGGGTACTCGGCCATGTAGCCGGCGCCCCCGTGCACCTGGAGGCAGGTGTCGACGAGCCGGTTCTGCATCTGGGCGCAGAACTTCTTGGCCATCGAGATCTCGGCCACCGGGTACTCGCCCCGCATGAGCCGCCACGCAGTGGTGTAGAGCAGCGACCGGCCCGCCTCGAGCTCGGTGGCGGCGTCGGCGAGCATGTGGGCAATCACCTGGTGCTCGGCGATGGGCTTGCCGAACGTCCTGCGCTCACGCGCGAAGGCGATCGTGTCCTCGAGGACCCGCTCGGCGTGCCCGACGCTCGCGGCCGCGCCGGCCATGCGCTCGTACTGGAGCTGCCACATGAGTTGGGCGAACCCCTGGCCGGGCTCCAGCCCGATGAGGTTGGCGTGTGGGACGGGCGCGTCCTCGAGCGCGATCTCGGCGGTGTCGCTCGAGCACATGCCCAGCTTCTTCAGCGTGCGCGACACCGAGACGCCGGGCAGGTCGGTGTCGACGAGGAACAGCGAGATGCCCCGGTGCCCCGACCCCGGCTCGGTCTGCGCGACGAGCGTGAGGAAGTCGGCGCGGGCGCCGTTGGTGATGAGCATCTTGCGGCCGTTCAGCACCCAGGTGTCGCCGTCGCGTGTAGCCCGGGTCGAGATGCCGGCGACGTCGGAGCCGGCGTCGGGCTCGGTGATGGCGATGGCGGCGATCTTCGTCCCCGCGATCGCGGGGCGCAGGTAGCGCTCCCGCTGCTCGTCGGTGCCGAACTCGCCCAGCGCCGGTGTGGCCATATCGGTCTGGACCGAGACCGCCATCGCGATCGCCGCGGCACCGCATCGGGCCAGCTCCTCCACGAACACGATCTCGGCGGCCAGGTCGCCCCCGGCGCCACCCCAACGCTCGGGGTAGTGGAGACCGAGGAACCCCAGCTCGCCGCAGCGCGCGAACACCCAGTCCGGGAAGTAGCCCGCCTCCTCCCACTCGTCGACGTTGGGGGCCAGCTCCTTCTCCACGAAGCGACGCACGGCCACCCGCAGCTCGTCGTGCTCCGGGGTGAAGATGGCGTTCGGGGCACCCATGGCCCTCAACGGTATCGCCCGGCTCGAAACTCGCTTGCCCCGTACACTGTCCGTCCCATGCCCCAGTCGATCCTCCAGCGGCGTCTCGTCGACGTCAGCGAACGGCTGAAGCGCCTACGCGCCGAGCTGTCGGTGACCGAGGAGCAGCTCACCTTCCTCGAAGGCGAGGCCGACGACGCCCGCCTGCGGGCCCTCGTGGCCGAGACGCCGCTGGGCGACGTCGAGGCACGCGACGCTCGCAGGCACGCCGATGCCCTTGCCCGGCACCGCGATGGCCTCGTGCGGTCGATCGGCGAGCTCGTGCGGGAGCAGGACGCGCTCCTCGATCGCATGGCGGCCGAGCTCTCCGCCGGCTGACCCGATCGGACCCGGCGCCGTGCCCGAGCCCACCCGCGTCGTGATTGCCGAGGACGAGGCGATCATCCGCCTCGACCTCAAGGAGCTCCTCGAGGAAGAGGGCTACGAGGTCGTGGGCGAGACCGGTCGCGGCGACGAGGCGATCGAGCTCGCCCGTGAGCTCGAGCCCGACCTGGTGATCCTCGACATCAAGATGCCGGGCACCGACGGCCTGTCGGCCGCCCGCCACATCTCCGGTGAGCGCATCGCCGCGGTCGTGATCCTCACCGCGTTCTCGCAGCGCGACCTCATCGAGCAAGCCACCGAGGCCGGTGCCTACGCGTACCTGGTGAAGCCGTTCCAGAAGAGCGACCTCATCCCGGCGGTCGAGGTCGCGCTCAGCCGCCACGCGGAGCTGACCGCCCTCGAGCGCGACGCCGGCGACCTGGCCGAGCGACTCGAGGCCCGCAAGATCATCGACCGGGCCAAGGGCCGCCTGATGGACGAGCGCGGGCTGAGCGAGCAGGAGGCGTGGCGCTTCCTCCAGCAGCAGGCGATGAGCAACCGCGTGAAGGTGCACGACATCGCCCACCGCGTCGTCGACGGCGACCTCTCTCCGTAACTCTGCTCTCCGTAACTCCGCCGCCCGCGAGTCGCCCCGCCCCCGTTTGCCACGACTCAGCACGGGTAGTGAGACAGGGCCGGTGACGGCCGCTGGCTTGCGAGGGGAGGAAGGATGCGAGTTCTGGCGCTCTTCGAGCCCAATGACGAGTTGACGGCGATCTTCTACATCGTCGCGGTGGCGTGCTTCGTGCTCGGTGCCTTCGCAGGCGGGACGCTCAGCCGGCGGGTCGGCGGGTCAGTCGGCCTGGTAGGCCTTGGTCTGGCCTTCTTCGTGTTCCCGACCATGTGGACCACGGCCGAAGCCGCCTTCTAGCAGGCCCACCGGAAGCAGAGCTCGGCCGCTCGGTTGAACGGGGGGATGGGGTTGCCTCACTCGCTGTAGCAGGCCATCCTGCCGCTTCATGACGGGGGTGGGGACGCAGGCCACCAGCGGGGTGACCGAGAGCGTGGACGTCGAGCACCCGTCGTGGGTCGCACGAGACGCGGCAGTCGTGTGGCACGGCTTCACGCAGATGGCGACCTTCTCCGCCAACGAGCCTCTGATCGTGGAGCGGGCCGAGGGGCGGGAGCTGATCGACGTCGTGGGTCGACGGTACCTGGACGCCGTCTCCTCGCTGTGGGTCACCACGCTCGGCCACCGGGTACCGGAGCTGGATGCGGCGGTCGTCGAGCAGCTCGGGCGGGTGGCGCACACGACGATGCTCGGCCACGGCAACCGCATCGTCGTCGAGTTCGCCGAGGCGCTCGCCGGCGTGGTGCCGGTCGAGGGCCCGCACGTGATGTTCGCCGCGGATGGCGCGTGCGCGGTCGAGCAGGCGCTGAAGATCGCCTTCCAGTCCTGGGCGAACCAGGGGGTGTCGGGCCGGGCGCAGTTCCTCGCCCTGGGTGATGCCTACCACGGCGACACCCTGGGCTCCCTGAGCGTCGGCGCGGGTGGGTTCGGCACGGAGCTGTTCGACCCGCTGCGGTTCCGGGTCGTGCGCGCACCCGGATACGCGACGCCGGGATGGACGGACCGGGCCGTCGAGCTGGTCACGCGCCACCGGGAGGAGCTGGCCGCGGTCGTGCTCGAGCCGCTCGTGCAAGGCGCCGCCGGCATGCAGGTCGCAGACCCGGCCGACGTTCACCGGGTCGGGGAGGTGTGCCGGGGGGAGGGCGTGCTGCTCGTGTGCGACGAGGTCGCGACCGGGTTCGGTCGTACCGGCGCGCTGTTCGCCTCCGAGCTGTGCGGGCTGACCCCCGACCTCCTGTGCCTCGGCAAGGGAATCACCGGCGGGTACCTGCCCATGTCGGCGACGGTCGCGTCGGGCAAGGTGTTCGAGGCGTTCCTCGGTGCGGACCTGGGGTCGCGCACCTTCTACCACGGGCACTCGTACGGCGGGAACGCGCTCGCGGCGGCGGTGGCGCTGCGTCACCTGCGGTTGCTCGAGGAATGGGACGTGCTGGCGAACGTGCGGGCCCGTGCCGAGCAGCTGGCGACGCTGCTCGCGGCACGAGTGCGTCCCCTGGCCGCGGTCGGCGACGTCCGCCAGCAGGGCCTGATGTGCGGGGTCGAGCTCGCGCCCCCCGCGCCGGGCTTGCGGTGGGGACGGCGGGTGTGCGCGGCCACGGTGCGTCGCGGCGTGCTCCTCCGTCCGCTCGGTGACGTGATCGTGGTGATGCCGCCGCTGACGACCACGGCGGCAGAGGTGGAACGGATCGTCGACGCGCTCGCTGCCGCGATCATGGAGGTGGGCGGGTGAGCTGGCGGGCCTGGGCCCAGGCCGAGTGCGCGGGTATCCGGGCCGCGGGCGAGTGGCGCGAGCTGCGGACCTTCGACGGCGACGGCATCACCGGCCGTCTCGCAGCGGCTGACGGTGAGGTCGTGTCGTTCGCGTCGAACGACTACCTCGGCCTGTCGACACATCCCGCGGTCGTGTCGGCCGCCCAGGACGCGGCCGGGCGATGGGGCGCCGGCGCCGGGTCGGCCCGGCTGATCGTGGGGTCCCGCCCCGTGCACGCCGAACTGGAGGCGGCGTTGGCCGCGTGGAAGGACTGCGAGGCGGCGCTGCTGTTCCCGACCGGTTTCGCGGCCAACCTGTCGGTCTTGTCGGTCGTCGGCGTTGCCGGCGTCACCATCCTCTCGGACGAGTTGAACCACGCGTCGATCATCGACGGCTGCCGCCTCGCCCGCGCCCGGGTGCGGGTCTATCGCCACCGCGACCTGGACCACCTCTCCGCGCTCCTCGCCGAGACGACCAGGGCGGTCGTCGTCACCGACACGGTGTTCTCGATGGACGGCGACGTCGCCGATGTCGCTGCACTCGCCGAGACCTGCGCCCGGAACCGAGCCCTGCTCGTGGTCGACGAGGCGCACGCGGTGCTCGGCCCCGACTGCGACCTCCAGGGAGTGGAGGTGCTGCGGGTCGGGACGCTGTCGAAGTTCCTCGGCTCGCTCGGCGGCTTCGTGGCCGGGTCGCGGCCGCTCGTCGAGCTGCTCGTGAACCGCGCTCGCCCGTTCATCTTCACGACCGCGCCCACGCCCGCCGACGCCGCCGCCGCGCTCACGGCGCTGAGGATCTTCCGCTCGGACGTGGGGGCGGCGCTGCGGGCGCGGCTCCGCCACCATGTCGACCGGCTGCGCCCCGGGCATCCCTCACCGATCGTTCCCGTCGTGCTCGGCGAGGAGGAGGCGGCCGTCGCCGCCGCCCGGGCCCTGCTCGCCCATGGCATCCACGTGCCCGCCATCCGTCCCCCCACCGTCCCGCCCGGCACGTCGCGGCTACGAGTCACCCTCTCCGCCGCTCACAGCGACGATCAGGTCACGGCCCTGCTCGGCGCCCTCCACGAGGTGCATGTCGCAGCCTGATCGCGTGGTGATCGTGTGCGGCACCGGCACCGAGGTCGGCAAGACGCACGTCGCGTGCGGCGTCGCCCGTGCCCTCCAGTCGGCCGGCTTCTCGGTGGCCGCCCGCAAGCCCACCCAGTCGTACTCGCGCGGCGACGGCCCGACTGACGCCGAGCTCCTCGGCGCCGCGACCGGGGAGGCGCCCGCCGTCGTGTGCCCGGCGGACCGCTCCTACCCGCTGCCGCTGGCCCCACCCATGGCC
>JBOGFI010000255.1:0-3373 GCA_050743365.1 Acidimicrobiia bacterium
GTGCGGGGAGGGGGCGGCGCCCCCTCCCCGCGGGCAGGGGGCCTACAGGTCGGAGTCGTAGCCCTGGTGCGGTGATGCCAGGTAGGGGAACGACGCCAGGAACGGCAAGTCGTTGGCGTCGACACCGTCGGTGAGGGCGTTGTTCGGTGCCCGGTTGAAGTCGGGCGTGAACGGGGTGCCACCCGCCAGCGCGCGGATCTCGATGTCGTAGACATCGTCGACCAGGCGCCGGCCGTTCGGGAACCCGTCGTTCTGGCCCGCGAGCAGGCCGAGCCGGTCCGGCTGCGCCGACGGCGCGATCGACGTGTTGAGCCGGATCATCTCGGCCGGCTTGACCTTCCTCGGCTGGTTCACGTCGGGGATGCCGGTGAGGAAGATCGTGACGATGTCGTCACGCTTGCCCTCGGGCACCGTGACCCCGGGGTAGAGCTGCGGGATCAGCCGGGCGACCTCGGGCTCCTCGACGGCACCGAGGAACTGCGCGTCCTTGGAGGGCTTCGACGCGTTGAACAGGTCCTTGGCGCCCAGCGGCGCGACGACCTCGTTCACGAGCGGCATCCCGAGCCGGGAGACCTGCGTGAACTCGCCGTCGTCCTCGAGCTTTCCGCTGCCGTACACGCGGTCGCTGCGCCGGTCGGTCGTCGACCACACGCCGATCACCGGGTCGTTCTTCGCCACCAGCTCCGCGGTCGGGACCTGGAGCACGACGCTGTGCACGTTGAAGCCCGCCACGTCGTCCTGGCCCGCCTCGTTCGGCAGCGGGATGGCGTGCGCCTCGTTGAGCGGCCGCTGCCCCAGCAGGTCGAACACCGAGCCGAGGTCGACGAAGAACGGGTCGTCGCGCGGGCCCGCGAACGACACATAGCCACCCTCCGCCTCGACGGTCGCCTCGTTGGCGAGCTGGTCGTAGTTGGGCGTCGACCGGGGACCGATGTTGGCGGGGGCGACGGGCGCGTCCTTCAGGAGCTCGGTCCGCTTGCCCTTCCGCACCTCGGTCAGCGTGTACGTCTGCTTGACGTTCAGGTTCTCGTCGTCGAGCGACTCGACCGGGCCCGTGTTGTACAGGAACGTGTTCGGGTCCTCGATCGTCGTCCTGAACCGCCACTCGTACACGATGTCGGCGGTCGCGTCGCCGTTGTTGTCGATGTTGACCTTGTAGAGCACGTCGTCGCCGAACTTGTTGAAGTTCGGGCCGCCGGGCGGCAGCTCGAACGGGATCCAGTTGGCGACGAGCGTGACCGTGTCAGGCTTGTCGGGGCTCACGAACGCGTACGTGTCGGTGTTGTCCGCTACCGGGTCCTCGCTGATCAGCGGGGCCTCACGGTGACTCGATGCCCCCACGGTGACGAGACCCGAAACCGCGAGCGCGGCTCCGACCCCGACGGCGGGGAGCGCCAGTCGCAGGCGTTGGCGTAGGGGGTTCACGGTTCCTCCTTGGCTGAACGCCGGGTTGGGTGTTGCGCCGGGGGAAGCGCGGCGGCCGCCGGCGCGTCGGCCGCCCGCTCCCTGCATGCCCCGGGTGCTCACGGGGAGCCTCCCGGGGACGACTCGATGACCCCGATCACACGCCAGCGGTGGCCCACCGGCGCGACGACCGCGCCGAGCGCTACCGGCCCGCTGACGGGGACGACTCGGGCCCACGAGAACACGTCGGGCCCGTAGGCGGCGAGGAAGGGCTCGATCCCGTTGTCGGGGTCGAGCGGCCCCGGCGTACCCACGGCGGCGCTCCGGCCGCCACACAGGGCCGCGGCCAGATCGACGACACCGAGCAGGCCGCCGCGCAGCTCGCCGGCGGCACGCGCGGTGCACTCCCGGCGATCGCGCGCCCACGCCCGTACCGTGGCCACCGCGTCGGCGTCGGGCGGGTAACGCGGCTCGAGACGACGCTCCTCGAAGGCGACGCGCCAGCCGCCGTCCTCCGCTACCGCCACCCAGGTGGCTCGGGCGCGGGCGGGGACGAGACCGATCGTGTCGTCGAGCACCGGCCGCAACTCGACGTCGCTCTCGACCTCGACCCGGTCGAGCCCGGGCCCGGCCGCCTCGAGCACGAAGCCCAGCACCTCGGGGAGCTGGCCGTGCGCGGCGGTCCACTCGGCACCCGAGCCGAGCTCGCGGCGTTCAGCGGCGCTGAGCATGCCGAACGATGCGTCGTAGTCGCGGGCGGATTCCGCGGCGAGGAACCGCTCGACGGCGGCCACGGGGCTCGGTGCCGGCGCGGCGGGTTGCTCCACCGCGGCCGCATCTGTCGGCATCGCGGGCGAGCCCGTGGCGCGATCACGGGTGAGGTCGTCGAGCGCGATACGCGGGTTGGAGTCGACGGCGGCGGTGCCGGTGTCGCGGTCGCGCACGGCGCGCCAGAGGAGGACCGAGCCGAACCCGAGCGCAAGGCAGGCCATCGCGACCGCGGCGTCGCGCGTCAGCCTCACGATCCCTCGCCGTCCGTTCACGGCCCCAATACGTCGCGCCCGGCGATCGCGGATGACGCGTTCGCACAATCTTCACCTGCGCACCCGCGGCGTTCGCCCGCGAAACGAGACGCGGCGCGCGCTAGAGGGTCGCGAACGCGGGCGCAGCCGCCAGCAGGTCGGCCGCGAGCGAGGCGTCGCCGTCGACTCTTTGCGGCACGTCTTCCGGCGCGAGCCGCTCCCCCGCGAGCAGGCACCAGTCGACGACGTCCAGGGTCATCGTGACGTCCGGACGCGCTCCCCCCGCCCCCGATCCGAGCGGGACGAGCCAGTCGCCGCCGCCGCCGCCGGCGCCGGTGAGGACGATGCGCGCGGTCGAGCCGGCGTGCTCCCGCCCAACGAGCCGCAAGGCTGCGGGCATCGTGTGCATCGAGAGGTCGGCCATGACGTGCAGGTGCTCGGGTCGGGGCGGATCCAGGGCCCGGCCGAGGGCCCGCCGGATGTCATCGGCGTGGATCCAGGTCTCGAAGGCGCGGTTCACGAGCACGGTCTCTCGTCGCATCGGGAGACCGAAGAAGTCAACGGGCTGCGCGTCGTCGGCTGTGCGGGCCCAACGTCGCACCCCGGCGACGGCCTGTGCCCAGGCGGCGCGAGCCTCGTCGAGCGGCCGCCGCTCGTACCGGGCGAGGAAGGCGGCGGTTCGGCGCTCGAGATCGGCTTCGACCACGTCGACGCCGGCGACGGGCTCCCCCACCACCGCTGCGAGCATCGTCTCCTGCGCGGCGAGGTGGATCAGGAGGTCGCGGACGCTCAGCCCGTTGTGCGTGGGCGTGTCGAGCGCCGACGGCGGGAGCGCGTCGACGAGGGCGTCGAGGCGCGCCGTCTCGGTGGCGTACAACTCGAGCAGCGGGTCGGCAGACGCAGCCGGGCCTCGCCGCTGCCGGGCAGCGGCGAGCACGGAGTCGCGC
>JBOGFI010000256.1:0-6943 GCA_050743365.1 Acidimicrobiia bacterium
CCCGACCCCGCCACCGGTGACGGCGACCACGGCGCGGGCGTCGAGCCGGGCGCCCGTGCTGCCCGCCGCATGGCACGGGCCGAGCGGAAGCGACGTCGCCGGCGGAACGGGGCCGCGCTCGCCGTCGTGCTCGTCCTGGTGGTGCCGTTCCTCGCGGGGGTGGGCTGGTTCGTGTACCAGCTCGACCCGCCCGGCGGGCCTGGCGGGGCTGTGGCAGTCGAGATCCGGAGGGGCTGGGGCATCTCGGAGATCGGCGACGAACTGGAGGAGCGGGGCGTGATCGGCTCGTCGAGGGTGTTCGCGCTGTACAGCAAGGTCACGGGAGCGGGCCCGTTCCGCGACGGCCCGTACCAGCTCCGCAAAGACCTCGGCGTGCGTGACGCCGTCAGCCGGCTCGAGGCGGGCCCGGTGCAGGGCGCCGCCGACATCGAGCTCACCCTCCCGCCCGGCCTGACCCTCGAGCAGATCGCCGACAAGGTGGGTGCGCTCCCCGGTCGCGACCGCGACGTGTTCCTCGCTGCGGCGCGCTCGGGTGCGGCGCGGTCCCGCTATCAGCCCTCCGAGGTCACGTCACTCGAAGGCCTGCTGTTCCCCGACACCTACCGGATCGCGAAGAACGAGGACGAGACCGACATCCTCGTGCGCCTCGTCGAGGCCTTCGACCAGAAGGCCGACGAGATCGCCCTCGCGAACGCGGCTGCCATCGGACGGACGCCCCACGAGACGATCGTCGTCGCGTCGCTGATCGAGCGGGAAGCGGGTGTGGAAGAGGACCGGCCGCTGATCTCGGCCGTGATCGCCAACCGGCTTCGTGACGGCATGCTGCTCCAGATCGACGCTGCGACCTGCTACGCGAAGGGCGGCTGCGACGAGCCGCTGACCAACGCCGACAAGGAGATCGACTCGCCGTACAACACCTACAAGGTGCTTGGGCTGCCGCCCACACCGATCTCGAGCGTGTCGGAGGCGTCGCTGCGCGCCGCCCTCGCACCGGCGGCCGTCCCGTTCAAGTTCTACGTGCTGGCCGACGAGAGCGGAAAGCACGTCTTCGCCGAGGGCCAGCAGGAGCACGACCGCAACGTGCAGGAAGCTCAGGAGAAGGGGCTGCTCTAGGTGCGCACGACGGGCCGCACGCGGGTCGCGGCCCTGATCGGCGACCCCATCGCGCACTCCCGCTCGCCGGCGATGCACAGCGCCGCCTTCGAGGCGCTGGGCCTCGACTGGGTGTTCGTGGCGTTCTGCGTCCCGCGCGGCCAGGGAGGCGCCGCGACGCGGGCCGCGGGCACGCTCGGCCTGGCGGGCCTCAACGTGACCATGCCGCACAAGGCCGATGCCGCCCGGGCGTGCGACAACCTCGGGGTCGAGGCCACGGCCCTCGGTGCCGCGAACACCGTCGTCATCACCGAAGACGGGCGCCTCGTGGGCCACAACACCGACGGGGCGGGTTTCCTCGCCGCGCTCGCCGATGAGGGCGTCGACCCCACCGGGTCGCGGTGCCTGGTCCTGGGGGCGGGGGGCGCGGCCCGCGCCATCGCCCTCGCGCTCGGTGCCGCCGGTGCCTCCGTCACCGTCGCTGCCCGCCGCGACTCAGCCGCCGCCGATGCGGCCCGCCTGGCCGGGGGGGACGGGGTGGAGCTGGCCGACGCGCCCGTCGAGGAGTTCGAGGTGGTGGTGAACGCGACGCCTCTGGGTATGCAGGGCGAGCCTCCCCCCTTCGACACCGGCCGGCTGCGCCCCGGCCAGTTCGTCTACGACACGGTCTATCCCGCCGACACACCGCTGCTGGCCGCGGCGCGTCGTCGGGGCGTCGCCTCCGCCTCCGGCCTGGGCATGCTGGTGCACCAGGGGGCGCTCGCCTTCGAGCTGTGGACGGGGCTCCCGGCGCCCCTCGACGTGATGCGGCACGCCGCGCTCGACGCGTGAGGGCCGCTCTCGTCGCCGGCTCCACCGTGCTCGGGACGGCCGTCGGCGCATGCCTGGACCTCGTGATCACGCGCGTCCCCCGTCGGCAGGCGCTGCTGGCGGCGGGAGCGCGCCATGACCTTCGGCCCCGCCGGGCTGTGCTCCTGGCCGTCGCCTGCGGCGCCCTGTTCGCCGGCACCGCCGCGCGCCTCGACGACTCGTGGGCCCTTCCCGCATTTCTCGTGCTGGCCGCCGCGCTGGTCGTGCTGTCGCTCATCGACCTCGAGCACTTCCTCCTGCCGAACCGCATCGTGTACCCGCTCGCGGGAGCGACGGTGGTGTTGCTGGCCCTGGGCGCGCTGGGCGACGGCGACGGCGGCGCGCTGCTGCGTGCGCTGCTCGGCGGCGTCGCCGCGTTCGTGGCTCTGGCGGTGCTGCACCTCCTGTCGCCGCGCAGCATGGGCTTCGGCGACGTGAAGCTGGCGTTCGTGCTGGGCCTCGCCCTGGGATGGCTCGGGTGGGGCGAGGTGGTGCTGGGCCTCTTCCTCGCCTTCCTCTTTGGTGCGGTGGTGGGAGTGGCGCTGATCGCGCTGCGGCGGCGTGGCCGCAAGGACCACGTGCCGTTCGGCCCGTTCCTGGCCGCCGGCACGATGACGGCAGTGCTCTGGGGAGACGCCATCCTGGACTGGTACCGGGCCTCCTAGGTTGGTCGCGCAATCCTGGCGGCGAGTCGCGGGCTGGCAGGCCTTCGTACGGCCGGGAGCGCGCCGGCCCGCCGGTACCTCGCCCCACCGAAACCGGAGGTTTCGGCGGAGACCCCGGATAATCTGTGGGGACTTCCCCGGTCTCGTTCCCGAGGTGCGCGTGTTGCGCTTCCTGACCGCCGGGGAGTCGCACGGCCCGGCCCTGGTGGTCGTGGTCGAGGGGCTCCCCGCCGGCCTTCCCATCACCATCGAGGAGGTCGCGGCCGAGCTGGCCCGCCGCCGGCTCGGCTTCGGGCGCGGGCCGCGCATGCGCTTCGAGCGCGACGACGTGGAGTTCGTGGGCGGGGTGCGCCACGGCGTCACGCTGGGCTCGCCCGTGTCGGTCGTCATCCACAACACCGAGTGGCCGAAGTGGCAGGAGGAGATGTCCGCCGCCCCCGGGGGCACCGAGAAGCCGCTGCGGCGGCCCCGGCCCGGCCACGCCGACCTCGTGGGTATGCAGAAGTACGGCTTCGACGACGCCCGCAACGTGCTCGAGCGTGCCAGCGCTCGCGAGACCGCGGCGCGGGTGGCGGCGGGCGCGCTGGCCAAGCGCCTCCTCGCCGAGGTCGGGACCACCGTGCTCAGCCACGTGATCCAGCTCGGACCGGTGCGCGCCCGGAGCGACCGCCGGCCCCTCCCGAGCGACCTCGACGCCGTCGACGAGTCGCCGGTGCGGTGCTTCGACGCCGACGCCGAGCGGGCGATGGTCGCCGAGATCGAGGCCACCGCCGGCGCCGGCGACTCGCTGGGCGGTGTGGTCGAGGTGCTGGGCCACGGCGTGCCCCCGGGGCTGGGCTCGCACGTGCACTGGGACCGGCGCATCGACGGCCTCCTGGCCCAGGCGCTCATGAGCATCCAGGCCATGAAGGCGGTGGAGATCGGCGAGGGCTTCGACGTGGCGGGCCGGCGAGGGAGCGACGCCCACGACGAGATCCTCTGGAGCGAGGAGTCGGGCGGCTACGAGCGGGCCTCGACCCGCGCCGGCGGGATCGAGGGCGGGATGACCACCGGGGGGCTCCTCGTGGCGCGCGTGGCGATGAAGCCGCTCTCGACGCTGAACCGGCCGGTGCTGCGCACGGTGGACGTCGATACCAAGGAGGAGGCGGTCTCGTTCAAGGAGCGCACCGACGTGACCGCGGTGCCGGCGTCGGGGGTGGTCGCGGAGACCATGGTGGCGCTCGTGCTCGCGGGCGAGGTCGTGCGCAAGTTCGGCGGCGACTCCCTGGCCGAGGTCGTCCGCAACCACGACGCGTACCTGGCCTCCCTGCGATAGATGGGCCGGCGATGAGCGGGCCGAAGGGCACCGAGGCGAGCGGCCAGCACCTGGTCCTGGTGGGGCTCATGGCCGCCGGGAAGACGACCGTGGGGGGGCAGTGCGCCCGGCGGCTCGGCCGGCCGTTCGTCGACACCGACGAGCTGGTCGAGGCGACCGCCGGGATGACCGTGGCGGAGGTGTTCCAGCTCTCGGGCGAGGGCCGCTTCCGCGCCCTCGAGCGCGAGGCGGTCGCCGACGCCTGCGCGTCACCGGCGCCGGCGGTGATCGCCTGCGGGGGCGGCGCAGTGCTCCACGCCGACAACCGGCGGGTGCTCCGGGCGGCCGGCTTCGTGGTGTGGCTCCAGGCGCCGCCGCCCGTCCTCAGCGAGCGCCTCGACGGGGAAGCGGCAGGCACGCAGCGTCCGCTCCTGTCCGGCGGGGCGGCGGCGACCTTGGAGCGGCTCGCGGCCGTACGGGCCCACGCGTACGAGGCCGTCGCCGACGACGTCGTCGATACGGACGGACGCAGCGTCGACCAGGTCACCGACGCGGTGCTCCGGGTATACCGGCCGTGAGGCGGGTACGGGTCGACCTGGGCGAGCGCGGCTACGACGTCGTCATCGGACCAGCGGCGCTCGCCGAGGCCGGTCCGCTCGTGGCCGGACGACGGCGGGTCGCGCTCGTCACCCAGCGCGACCTGGTCGACCCCCTGACGGGACCGCTCGTGGAGGCGATCACGGCGCAGGGCGTCGACTTCGGCTACGTGCTCGTCGACGACGGCGAGGGCGCCAAGCGACTCTCCATGGTGGAGTTCCTGTGCCGCTCGTTCGCGCAGAGCGGGCTGCTGCGCCAGGACGTCGTCGTCGCGGTCGGCGGAGGCGTGGTCGGCGATGTCGCCGGGTTCGCCGCGGCCGTGTACCACCGCGGCGTGGATGTGGTGCAGGTCCCGACCACGCTGCTTGCCATGGTCGACTCGTCCATCGGTGGCAAGACCGGCGTCAACCTCCCCGAAGGCAAGAACCTCGTCGGCGCGTTGCACCAGCCGCTCGCCGTCCTCGCCGACGTCGACACGCTGGCTACCCTGCCGGCGCCGGACTACCGCGCCGGCCTGGGCGAGGTGGCCAAGTACGCGCTCATCGAGAGCGCGGTTGCCGGCGCCTCGGAGCTGGCGGACCTCCTACGGCTGCGGACCGGCGACGTGCTCGCCCGCGAGCCCGACGCGCTCGCCGAGCTCGTGGCCCGCTGCGCGTCGATCAAGGCGACGATCGTGGCGGCCGACCCGCACGAGCGCACGGGCGTGCGCGCGACCCTCAACTACGGCCACACCCTCGCTCACGCCCTCGAGACGGTGGGCGGCTACTCGCTCTCGCACGGCGAGGCGGTCGGCATCGGCCTGGTGTTCGCGGGCGAGCTCGCCGGCGCCCTCGAGCGCATCGGCCCGGACGGCGTGGACCGTCACCGGGCCGTGGTCGCGTCCCTCGGACTGCCGGCCGCTGTTCCCGGCGGGCCGCGCGCCGGCGAGCTGCTCGAAGTGATGCGCCGCGACAAGAAGAGCAGAGGGGGGCTCACGTTCGTCCTACCCGGCGCGCGCGGGCTCGAGCGTGTCGACGACCCCCCGGCTCCTGCCCTCGAGCACGCGTTCCGGGCCGTAGGCGTGGAAGGCTGATCTCCCGTGCCGACGATCCTGCTCCTCTCGGGCCCGAACCTGAACCTGCTCGGCGACCGCGAGCCCGACATCTACGGCTCCGACACGCTCGACGACCTCGTCGCCGACGCGCGCGCGGTAGCGCGGGCGCACGGTCACGAGCTGGAGCACCTCCAGTCGAACCACGAGGGCGAGATCGTGGACGCGGTCCAGGGCGCCCGGGGCCGCTGCGCCGCGGTCGTGATCAACCCCGGCGCGTTCACCCACTACGCGTACGCGATCGCCGACGCACTGGCGGCGTTCGACGGCGTGAAGGTCGAGCTGCACCTGTCGAACCCCTCGGCTCGTGAGGAGTGGCGGCGCGCGTCGGTGGTGGCGCCGTACGTGACGGGCACCGTCGCCGGGTTCGGTCGCCACGGCTACCGGCTCGCGGTCGAGGCCGCGGTCGAGCGCATGAAGCAGCCCGTATGAGCGGCTCGAAGGCCTGCCAGCCCGGGCGTCAGGACGGCATTGCGCGGGAGCGGCGAGCGTCCCGAAGGGCGGCGGCAGGTATCCTGCCGCCGAGCGAGCGCGACCAGGAAAGATGAGCCTCGCCGGCCTGCCGCCGCTCGACATCGGCGAACGCGCCCATCGCCTGCGGGCGCGGTTCGACGACGCCGGCGTCGACGCTCTCCTCGTGACCCGCCGGCCCAACGTCCGCTACCTCACCGGGTTCACCGGCTCGGCCGCGATGGTGCTCGTCGGCACCGACGACATCGTCTTCGTGACCGACGGCCGCTACGCGGAGCAGTCCGCCGACCAGCTCGCCGCCGCGGGCGTCGGCGCTCGCATCGAGGTCGGCCTCACCCAGGCCGCCCAGCGAGAGGCGCTGGCCGCGGCGGTCGCGGGCTCGGCACGGCTCGGCCTGGAGGCCCACGGCGTCACCTGGGCGCAGCAGCGGGCGTTCGCGGGGGAGTGGTTCCCGGCCGCCGAGCTGGTGGCCACCGAGCATCTGGTCGAGGACCTGCGGCGGGTGAAGGAGCCCGGCGAGGTGGCCCGGATCGGCGCCGCGTGCGGCATCGCCGACGAGTCGTTGGGGGAGGTGGCCCCGGGCTTCGCCGACGGCCCGACGGAGCGGCAGGTGGCGCTCGAGCTCGAGCTCGCGATGCGCCGCCGCGGCGCGACCGGGGTCAGCTTCGACCCGATCGTGGCGTCGGGGCCGAACGGCGCCCGGCCCCACGCCCGGCCCTCCGACCGGCGCCTGGCGCCGCGCGAGCTGGTCGTCCTCGACTTCGGCTGCGTGATCGACGGCTACTGCTCCGACATGACCCGCACCGTGAGCGTGGGCGCGCCGTCGGCCGACGCCGCGCACCTCTACGACGTCGTCCTGCAGGCACAGCAGGCGGGGCGCGACAC
>JBOGFI010000257.1:0-7458 GCA_050743365.1 Acidimicrobiia bacterium
TCCCAGTGGAGGTACGGCCATGGGACAGCACGGCTTCTACGTGATCGACGCGGACGGCCACGGGGGCGAGCCCCTCGACTGGCGGTCGCGCATCCCCGATGCCTTCCGGCCCCAGATGGAGACCTTCGTCGCCAACATGAAGGGCCACTACAAGGGTCTGCCCGGTGGCGGGATCCGCGCGGCCGACGCCGAGCGCGACACCGCGAACCCCGATCCGCTGCGCTTCGAGCCCGACAGCATGCGCATCGGGATGAGCCGGCCGGCCCAGCGTCTCGAGGACATGGACCTCGAGGGCATCGACGTCACCGTGATGTTCCCGCCCGGGTCGGGTGAGGAGTGGGCCCTGCTCGACCGGGATTTCGCGGTGGCTCTCTGCCGGACGCTCAACGACGCCCGGGCCGAGTACGCCGGCTATGCGCCCGACCGCCTCAAGCTCGTCGCCAAGTTGCCCATGATCGACCCGGAGGCCGCGGCCGAGGAGCTCGAGCGGTGCGTCACGCAGCACCCCGACGGGTTCGTGGGGATGGTCACCGCCCAGCACATCCGCGACAAGAACCTCGACGACCCGTCGTTCGACGTCGTGTGGGAGACGGCGCAGCGCCTCGATGTCGCCGTGTGCGCCCACGGCGGCGGGCAGGCGCCCGATCAGGTGCCGTTCGCGATCGAGCGGTTCCGCACTCGCCTCGAGGTCCACGCCGTCACGCACCCGTTCGGTCAGATGCTCGCGGTCACCAACTTCACCGTCGGCGGCATCCTCCACCGCTTCCCGCGACTGCGGGTCGGTTTCATGGAGGCGGGCGTGGGCTGGTTGCCGTTCTGGCTCGAGCGCCTCGACGAGCACTACGAGCTCATGCCGGAGCAGGCGCCGGCCATCGACCGCCCGCCGTCCGAGTACTTCCTGTCGGGCCGGTGCTTCCTCGGCTGTGAGCCCGAGGAGCGGATGCTCCCCTACGTGTCGGAAACGGTCAGCCCCGACGTGATCTGCTACGCGTCCGACTACTGCCACTGGGACTGCGCCTTCCCCAACAGCGTGAAGCTCCTCGAGGACCGCGACGACCTCAGCGACGAGCAGAAGGCGAAGATCCTCGCCGGCAACCCGTCGCGCCTGTACCGCATCCCCCTCCCGGCATAGGCGCGAGCTCGCTCACGGCGCCGCGCCGCCGAGCTCGGGCCACAGCGTGAGCGCGGTCTCACCGAGGACGCACCGCCGATCCTTCTCGGGACGCCGGGACACGGCATGGCGGCCGAAGGCGACGAGCTCGGCGTAGCTGCGGTCGTGGGTCTGGGAGAAGTCCGAGCCCCACGTCAAGCGGCGAGGCCCGAAGCGCTCGGCCAGCGTGTCGACGAGGTCGCGCGGATCGTCGTCGGGCGCGGCGAGGTCGAGCAGCGTGGTGGTCACCTTCAGGTGGAGGTTGGGCAGGTCGGCGAGGTCCACCACCGCGGCGGGGTCGAAGGCGCAGTGGTCGAGCGTCACCGGGACCTCGGGGAACCGCTCGAGCGCGCGCCGCAGCCGGGGCAGCTGGTCGGCCAGGCACATCACGCTCATACGGACGCCCAGCTCTGCGGCCCGCTCCCACAGCGGGAACGTGCGGGGCTCGTGAGCCGGTCGGGATGCGAGGCGGCGGCGTCGGCCGCGTACGAGTTGTCGTAGGAGTACGCGCCCATCGGCTGGACGAGCACGGCCCGGTCGACGCCGGCGTCGTCCATGAGCGCCAGCAGCTCCTCGACCGTCACGGGCGCTTCCCGGTACCACGCACCCGGGAGCCGGGCCGGCTGGAGGGGGTACCGCGACGCGTCGTCGCTGATCACGTGTACGTGCGTGTCGACCAGCATCGGCTCATCCTCGCAGGTGGTTACGCTCTCGTGCCGTGCGGGACGACGAGCTCGTCGACCTCGAGGACGCGTCGCCCGAAGGTTTGATGGACGCGTTCGAGTCGCGCGGCTGGGGCGACGGTCTCCCGCTCGTCCCGCCGACCGAGGAGCGGGTCAAGGCCATGCTGGCCACCACCGACGGCGACGCCGACGAGGTGCTCGCCACGCTCCCGCCCCGGCAGGGCGAGGCGACGCGTCGCACCGTGGCCGTCAACGCCGTGCTCGCGGGCTGCCGTCCCGAGTGGATGCCAGTGGTGCTCACCGCGGTACGCGCCCTCGGACACCCGGAGCTCAACCTGCGCGGCGTCAACGCGACCACCCATCCGGTGGCGCCGCTGGTGATCGTGCACGGTGCGGCCGTCGACGAGCTCGGGTTCAACGCCGGGCTCGGCGCGTTCGGTCCCGGCAACCGCGCCAACGCCTCCGTCGGTCGCGCGGTGCGCTTCGTGCTCCTGCACGTGGCCGGCGCCCGGCCTGACGAGAAGACCGACGCGTCGACCCAGGGACAGCCGTCGAAGTACACGTACTGCATCGGCGAGAACGAGGCGGCGAGTCCATGGGATAGCTACCCGCGCACCGTCGCCGTCGATGCACCGAGCGCGGTCACCGTATTCGGCGGTGAAGGCCCGCACAACGTGCACGACATGGAGAGCGACGAGCCGGCACGGCTGCTCGACAAGGCGGCGTCGGCCATCGCCTCGCTCGGCTCCAACAATGCGTGCATAGGGCAGGGCGAGGTGTTCGTGGTGCTCTGTCCCGAGCACGCCGCCACGATCGCAGGCGCGGGTTGGGCGCGCCGCGACGTGCAGTCGTACCTCTACGAGACCGCGCGGCTCCCGGCCCGGGTGCTACGGGCCGCATTCGACATCGTGGCCTGGCCGCCCTGGATGGAGGCCGCGGCCGACGACCGCCTGCTGCCCATGACCGAGCATCCGGGCAACTACCGCGTGCTCGTAGCCGGCGGAGCGGGGAAGCACTCGTGCGTGATCCCGAGCTGGGGCATGACCCGCAGCGTTACCCTCCCGCTCGCCGGCTGAACCCTGGCCGCCCGGAAGAGAAGGAGCAACCATGCAGATCGTCTCGCCCGAAGGCGCGATCGGCACCGCGCCGCACGCGCCGGCGCCGTCGCCCGCCGTCCTCTCGGGGCTGCGGGTCGGAGTGCTCGACAACGGCAAGCCCAACGCCCGGCTCCTGCTCGAGCGGCTGGCCGGCCGGCTCGGCGAGCGGGCGGGCACGACCGTCTCGTTGGTCGTCGGCAAGGGCACGGCGGCGACCCCGGCCGAGCCCGACGTGCTCGACGCGCTGCGAGCGGGCGTCGACCTCGTGCTGACGGGCAGCGCCGACTGAGGGTCGTGCACGTCGTGGAGTGTCCACGACCTCGTGCAACTGGAGAGTATGGGGAGGCCCACCGTGGTCGTCGCGACCACCAGCTTCGCCGCCCTCGCCCGCCGGGTCGCGGGCCAGCTCGCCTTCCCCGCGGCCCGCATCGCGGTCGTCGAGCACCCACTCGGCGGGGCGGCGGAGGCGGGCGTGCTGGAACGGGCGGATGGAGCGGTGGAGGCCGTGCTCGCGCTGCTCACCGGCCGGTCGTGAGCCCGTGATCGACGCCGGGGCGCTCGACACCGCCCTCGAGGAGGTGCGCGCCCTGGTGCAGGCCGACGGGGCCGACCTCGAGCTCGTCGCCGTCGACTCCGGGCGCCGTGAGGTGCGGCTCCGTCTGCTGCTCGTGGAGGCCGGCTGCGCCGAATGCGTCATGCCGCAGCGGTTCCTCGAGGGCGTCGCCCTCGACCTCCTGCGCGGGACGGGCGCGCGCGGTCCGCATCGACGATCCTCGCGTTCCGTAGCCGCGCCGAACGGTTTTGGCGTCGGGCTACTCCTCTGCGGGCGGCTCCGTCTCGACCTCGTGCTCGAGGTTCTCGAGCGACCGGCGCATGTTGGCGTCGACGATCCGCCCGGCGACGCGCTCCGCGACTCGGGACAACAGGCCTCCGGGGAGGTTGAACCTCAACCGGAAGGTCACCTCGGTCTCGCCCTGCCCACGCGCCCGCAGGCGGAAGCGGCCCCGATGGTCGACGCCCGTGATGCTGGTCCAGCCGAGCTCGCGGCGGTCCTGGAACTCGACGACCTCGACGAGCCCGCCGACGTGGGCGGTCCCCACCTTCATGCGGATCGAGTAGCGCGCCCCGAGACCGGTCGAGCGTTCGCCCTCGACGTCCCAGCGGCTGATGTCGTGCATGAACCGCGGATAGTTGGCGGGGTCGGTCAGGTAGGTCCACACCTGCTGCGCCGGCGCGCGGACGGCGATCCGGCTTTCGAGCCGCACGGCCACCTACCCGAGGATCGGGAACCGCCGCTCGGCGGCCAGCGCGTCCATCGCCTCCTGCATCACCGCCGTCACGTGGTCGTAGACCTCGTCACGATCGGGTCGCGAACCGAACCGGCGGCGGAGGTGGAGCGGCTCGAGCACCTCGGTGGTGATCTTCGACGGCAAGGGCAGGTTGGGCGGGAAGCCGGCGATACTGAACCCGAACGGCAGGCCGAACGAGACGGGATAGATGGTGGCCCGGAACCGCCGGCTGAAGGGTGACAGCCGGGCGATGCGCTCGCCCCGGCTCAGAAACAGCTGCGTCTCCTGCGCGCCGATCGACACCACCGGCACGATCGGCGCGCCGGACTCGAGCGCGGCGTCGATGAAGCCCTTGCGACCCCCGAAGTCGATGGTCGCGGACTTGCTGGTGGGCCGGCAGGCGTCGTAGTCGCCTCCGGGGAAGACGAGCACGGTGGCGCCGCTACGCAACGCGAGCTTGGTGTTGGCACGCGACGCCGGGATCATCCCCCACCTCCGCAGGACCGACGCCCCCGGGATGCGGAGCATCACGTCGTGGGTGAGGAGGTAGATGGGTCGCTCGACGCCGTAGTAGGTGCTGAACGCAACCGCGAAGACGGGCGCATCGGGCGTGGTCAGGCCGCCCGAGTGATTGCCGACCAGCAAGACCGGGCCGGCGTCCGGGATGTTGTCGAGCCCTCGCACCTCGGCCCGGTGCCAGACGCTCGCGAAGAGCCACAGGATCGGCAGCGTCTCGCGGATGTAGTCCGGGTCCCGGGCGTCGAGGTCGCAGGTGGCGTCGGGCCGGTGGTCGCGGGCGGGCTCCGTCATCGGGCTCAAGGGTACGCGGGCGACGCCGTCGCCAGCCGGTGTCGCGGTCCCCGGGCTGCCCGATTCCGAGCGGCCCTAAGCTGCACCGGGCGCGAGCGCGGGAGGAACGGTGGCGTACGACCTGGTGATCGAGGGCGGGACGGTCGTCGACGGAACCGGCGGGCCCGCCTTCCGCGCCGACGTGGCTGTGCAGGGCGAGCGCATCGTCGCCGTCGGTGAGGTCGACGGGCGCGGGGCGCGCACGGTCGACGCCGACGGCCGCGTCGTGACGCCCGGCTTCGTCGACGCGCACACCCACCTCGACGCCCAGATCGCGTGGGACCCGATCGCGTCGTCGTCGTGCTGGCACGGCGTCACCTCGGTGGTGCTGGGCAACTGCGGCGTGACCTTCGCCCCGTGCAAGCCCGAGGACCGCGAGTACCTGGCCGAGCTGATGGAGTCGGTCGAGGACATCCCGGCCGCGAGCATCCTCTCCGGCCTGGCGTGGGACTGGCAGACCTACGGCGAGTACCTCGACGCGGTGGACGCCCTGCCCAAGGGCGTGAACGTCGGTGGCATGGTCGGCCACTGCGCGGTGCGGCACTGGGCCATGGGCGAACGGGGCCTCGACCAGGCGCCGGCGTCGCGCGACGACATCGACGCGATGGTGGCGCTGGTCGACGAGGCGCTCGCCGCCGGCGCCCTCGGCTTCTCCACCTCCCGCACGATGCTGCACCGCGTTCCCGACGGCCGGCCCGTGCCCGGCACGTACGCGCAGCCCGAGGAGCTGCTCGCCATCGCCGGCGTCCTGGGGCGTCACGGTCGCGGGACGTTCGAGGCCGCGCCCCGTCTCGGCGAGCGCGACGGCGACGATCTCACCAACACCCGCGCCGAGGTGGGGTGGATGGCGGAGGTGAACCGCACCACCGGCCGGCCGGTCACGTTCGGCCTGGCTCACAGCACCCTTCGGCCCGACCTGCACGCGCGCGTGCTCTCCTTCGTCGACGACGCTGCCGCCGACGGTGCCTGGCTGCGCCCGCAGACCACGGCGCGGGGCATTGCCATCCTCTTCGGGCTGTGCCACCGCACCCCGTTCGACGGCGCGCCGGCGTGGCGGGCGCTCCAGCCACTCGACCTCGAGGGCCGCCTCGCGGCTCTCGACGACGACGAGCGCCGGGCGGAGCTCGTGCAGGCCGCCGCCGAGCAGCCCACCGGCCTCGACCTCACCGGCGTCTACTTCGTCGGCACCGACGAGGCCCGCTACGACTACTCGCCCCCCGACAGCCTCGCCGCCCACGCGACGCGGGCGGGCGAGGCGCCGGTCGAGACCTTCATCCGGATGTCCCGCGAGAGCCGCGGGCGGGCGCTGTTCAGCTTCCCGTTCCTCAACCAGAGCTTCGACGCCGTCGACGAGATGCTGCACCATCCTCAGGTCATGCTGGGGTTGGGCGACTCCGGCGCCCACGTGGGCATGATCATGGACGCCGGCCTGCCCACCTTCTTCCTCGCCCACTGGGTGCGCGACCGGGGCGCGTTCACGCTCGAGGACGGGATCCGGCGGCTCACCTCCGACACCGCGACGGTGTTCGGCATCGGGGACCGGGGTGTGATCCGCGAAGGCGCGTTCGCCGACCTGAACGTGCTCGACCTGGAAGCGCTGCGCCTGCCGCTGCCCGAGTACTTGCACGACTTCCCTGGCGGCGCCGGTCGTTTCGTCCAGACGTCGGAGGGCTACGACTGCACGATCGTCAATGGCCAGCCGTTCATGGAGGACGGCGAGCACACGGGGGCTCTGGCCGGCACGTTGCTCCGCAGCCGGACGGCGCCGGCGGCCGGATGACCGGCCGGCCCGAGCGGCCTCGCGTCGCGCCACTCCCGGCGAACGAGCGCGACGAGCAGGCCCGGGAGCTCCTGACCGGTCTCCCATCCGATGGGCCCGCGTCGGGCATCTTCGCCACGCTCGTGCGCCACCCGGGCCTGTTCCGCAAGTGGCTGCCGTTCGGCGGGAAGCTGCTGTCCGGCAAGATCCCGGCCCGTGACCGCGAGCTGCTGATCCTGCGAACGGCCTGGAACTGCCGCTCGGAGTACGAGTGGGGCCAGCACGTGCTGCTCGCAGGAGCCGAGGGCATCACCGACGCCGAGATCGAGCGTGTCGCGCGTGGGCCCGTCGACTCGGAGTGGGACGAGCTCGACGCCGCGTTGCTGCGGGCGGCCGACGAGCTGCACCACGACGCGTGCATCGGGGACGGCACGTGGGCCGCGCTGGCCGAGCGCTACGACGAGCGCCAACTCGTCGAGCTGCCCATGCTCGTCGGCAACTACCACCTGGTCGCGTTCACGCTGAACTCGCTCGGGGTCGAGCGCGAGGACGGCGTGCCCGGCTTCCCCGCGGGGGCGTAGCCGGGATGGAGCCCGGCCTCCCGCCCGAGGCCGCCGGCGACGCGCCCGGC
>JBOGFI010000258.1:0-2745 GCA_050743365.1 Acidimicrobiia bacterium
AATCCTGGCGGCGAGTCACGGGCTGGCAGGCCTTCCTCTCGGTCGGGCCCGGCCGCCCCGATCCCCATCGGCGCCCGTGACCCCGGCAGCTGTCCTACTGCCGGGCGAGCTCGGCGTGGAGGGCCACGAGGGGCCGCGCCACCGCCTCCCAGGCGAAGCGGGCCTCGACGACCCGGCGACCCGCGTCGGACAGCGCCGTTGCGAGGGCGTCGTCACGGATGACCCGGACGGCCTGCGCCGCCAGCTCGGCGGGGGACTCGCCGACGAGGACGTGCTCGCCGTCCACGAGGCCGAGGCCGGCGACGCCGAGACCCGTCGACACCACCGGCACTCCTGCGGCGAGGGCCTCGAGCACCTTCAGGCGGGTCCCGCTCCCCGCGCGCAGCGGGACGACGAGGGCGCGTGCCGGGCGCAGGTGCGTGAGGACGTCGTCGACCTCCCCGGTGACCGTCACGGCCGCGGCTGTCGCCTTGCGGAGGCCGGGCGGGGGCCGGCGACCGATGACCGTGACCCCGGCCCCGGGCTCGACCTTCCTCACCCGCGGGAGGACGTCGCTCACCAGCTCGAGCGCGGCGGCGGCGTTGGGCCAGTAGTCGTAGGACCCGACGTACGCGAGCGTTGCCCCACGAGCCGGCGGGCGGTGCTCGATCGCGCTCGAGTCGACCCCGTTCGGCACCACCACGACCTGTGGCGCGCCGTAGCGCAGCAACGTGTCCGCGTCGGCTTCGCTCGCGGCGCTGACCGCCGCGACCCGCTGCACGACGGACCGCTCGAACCGCAGCGTCTTCGCCGCCTCCCAGCGCCAGCGGAGCCGCCGGAGCGGGTTCCGCTCCACGTCTGCGAGCCCGCGGGCGACGTCGGCCTCCACGTCGGGTGCGTCGAGCACGACAGGGGCGCCCGCGAGCAGCGCGGTGGGAGCCGTGAACGGGTACGAGGCGTGCACCGTGTCCCACCCGCCCCGGGCGACGCGCCGGCGAAGCCGACGAGAGGAATGGCGCGCCACCTGGTAGGGGAGCCGCCACGAAGCCAGCAGCGAGGCCAGCCGGGGCGGCGGCGGTCCGGCGCTCGTGAGGACGAACGGCTCGGCGCGCCCCGTGGGGACGGGCCCGAGCACCGTCAGCTCCACATCGGCGGCGGCCGCGAGCGCCCGGCCCAGGTGGAGGTTTCGTAAGCGCGCGCCCGACGTCGGTGGCGACGGCGAGGCGGCGGCGAGGAACAGGATGGTCAAGGGCGTGACGTCGGTGTGATAAGGAGGCCGCGTGCCGGGAGTCGACTCGACGGGTGCGTCGTCGACCTTCGAGCTCTCGCTCGCCGAGGTGTCGCTGCTGGAGCTGGTCGAGCCACCGGCGTCCTTCCTCGACGTGGCCGTCCACCTTCAGGGCCCGCGCAGCGTACGGCGAGAGGAGCCGGGTCCGGTGCAGGTGCGCTTCGAGAGCCCGGCGTCGCCCGGTTCCCCGACCGTGGTACGCGACGGCGAGCTCCGGGCGGCGCTGGCCGACGACGGCCGGTTCTTCCTCGCCGACGGGCGCGGTCGCCTCGCCGAGCTACCGGTCGACGGTGGGGAGGCCGCGCTCGAGGTGGACCCGGGGCTCGACCCGGAGTTGATCCCGTGGTACCTCTGCGAGCTCGTCCGCTGGCGCGCGTGCGGGCGCGGCGCGGTGATGCTGCACGCGGCCGCGGCCGCCCTCCCCGAGGGAGGCGTCGTCCTGTGCGGTGGAGAGGGGATCGGGAAGACCTCATCCGTGCTCGCGTTGCTGGAGCACGCGACCGCCTTCCTGGCCGACGACCGCACCATGCTCAGCGCGCCGGCGACCGTCGCCCCGCTCGGCTTCGACCTCAAGCTCACGCTCGGGAGGAGGTACCCCCTCGCCCGACCCACCGCCCGCACCGGGCTGCCATGGCGCCCGAGGGTCCTCGTGCGCCGGCTCCCGGCTGCCCGCAGGTGGTCGCCGCGCCTCGTGCGGTCATGGCTCGACCGCCGGTACGACGGCTACGTGGGGTTCGACGTCGAGGCGGCCTTCCCCGGCCTCGCGCGGCCCGACACCGCATCCGTGCGGGCAGTGGTGTTCCTCGAGCACGGCGACGATGGCACCGTCGGGTTGGAGCCGCTGACGGCCGCCGAGCTCGTCGCCCGCGCCGGTGAGAGCGTCCGCTACTGGCACGACGTGTTCGACGCCCCGTGCCGGCGCATCTTCGACGAGGCCGGTGGCCGGTCCGGCAACCTCGCCTTCGCCGTGCTCGACGAGAGCCTGGCCGCCCTGCCGGGCCTGCTCGCGGGGGTAGGTGGCTGGGTGCTGCGGGTCGGCGACCGCGCCGGGCCGAGCGACCTGGCGACGGCCGTGCGGCGAGCGCTCACGTCGCCTCCCGCATCAGCCTGACCAGCTCGGCGGTCTGGCGCCGGCTGTCGTAACGCCGCTCGACCCGGTCGCGCGCGGCCTGCCCGAGCGCGGCGCGGCGATCGGGGTCACCGAGCAGGTCCGCGTGCGCCCGGCGGAGGCCCTCCAGGTCGCCTGCCGGCACGAGCACCCCCGCCTCACCGTCGCCGAGGAGCTCGGGGATCGCGCCGGTCGCGGCGGCGACGACGGGCGTGCCGCACGCCATCGCCTCCACGACCGCGAACGGGGCCGCGTCACCCCGGGTGGGCAGGCTGAACACGTCGGCCTGCTGGAGCAGCTCGATCAGCCCCGGGTCGCCGGGCGCGAGGCGGTGGGTGCGCAGGCCCGGCCGGGGCGGTGGGGTGTCGGC
>JBOGFI010000259.1:0-14185 GCA_050743365.1 Acidimicrobiia bacterium
GGGCCCGGCGCCGCTCAGGCGTCCGCGCTCACCTGGACGGGCCTGGCGCTCCTCGCCGTGAGCGCCGCGGGCTGGTTGCTGATGGCGCGCCGGCGCGGTCGACGGTGGACGCGATCCGGCGTGCTCCTGATGCTCGTCGCCCTGGTCGCATCCGGCTGCTTCGGCGGCGGCGGCCGTCCGACCGGGCCCCCGGGGGGTCTGACGATCTACAGCCGGGCCCACTGGGGCGCCAACGAGTCGCTGCGTCGGTGCCCGCCGGAGTATGCCCCCAGCGTCCGGTACGCGGTCGTGCATCACACCGGTGGCGGCCCGGGGGACAACAACTACTCCGACGGCGCCGCCAAGGTCCGTTCGATCTACCTGTACCACACGCAGGTCAACGGGTGGTGCGACATCGGTTACAACTTCCTCATCGACAAGTGGGGAACGATCTGGGAGGGGCGCTACGGCGGCCTGGAGGCGCCGGTCATCGGTGCCCACGCGGCGCCGTTCAACACCGAGGGCACCGGCGTCGCGATCATGGGGGACTTCACCAACCAGAACGCCCCGCCCGCGGCGCAGGACGCGCTCGTCCGGCTCCTGGCATGGAAGCTGACGATCCATCACATCGACCCGTACGCGCCTGTCTCCAAGAACGGCCGATGGATCAGCGCGGTGAACGGGCACCGCGACGTCGCGCAGACCGCTTGTCCCGGGAACTCCTTCTATCCGTCACTGTTCGGGCTCGGGCCCGAGATCGCTCGCCGCGTGTTCTACGGGCCGCCGATCGGGCACATCGACGCCCTCCAGCGCGCGCCCGGCGGGGTACACCTGCGCGGTTGGACGCTCGACCCTGACGCCTACGAACCGATCTGGCTGCACGTCTACGTCGGTGGCGTCCGCTGGAGCGTCTACGCCGACGTCCCCCGCACCGACATCGCTGCTATCTATCCCCGATGGGGTGCGCGCCACGGATTCGACACCGTCGCGCCCGCTCCCGGAGGGCCGGTCCAGGTCTGCATCTACGCGCTCAACGTGAGCCACGGAGGGCCGACCTTGCTCGGCTGCCGCACGGTCTGACCACAGCGGGTCGGTCCGACGGCCGGCTGTGCACGTCGGTAGGTAGTGTCCGGGGGACCCCCGGTCGTCGGCAGCCGACCTGCCTTCCCTGCCCTCATCGCCATGCACAGCCAGCCGCGAGCGACCGATCAGCCGGCCGGGCCCCCGAGCCTCGTAGCGGACGGCCCGCGCCCGGACCATGGCCGACCGGGCCAGTCACCGCCCGCGAGGACCGATCGCGGGCGGGCACCCGGATCACGCCGGTCGCGGGAGACCCTGATCCCGGTGGTGGTGTTCACCGCCACCGTCGTGCTTCTGATGCCGCAGGCACTGGGCGGCCAGCGGACCTACGCAGCCGTCGACCTGCTCCAGCTCGGGTCCCCCTACCGCGACGTGATCGATGCGCCACCCGCGCCCGAACTGGCGGCGCCGATCCAAACCGACCAGGTCGAGACGTTCCCATGGCCGGCGTCCTTCTTCCGCGAGCTCAGGCATGGCGACTGGCAACTCTGGGAGCCCAACGTCGCCGGCGGCATACCCACGGGCACACTCCCGCTCCTCGGGGTGCTCTCGCCGTTCAGCGTGGGCTACCTCGTGCTGCCGGCGTGGTACGCGGTCACCGTCAAGGCCGCCCTGGTGCTCCTGGTCTCGCAGTGGTTCACCTACCTGCTGCTCCGGCGGCTCGGCGCCGGCACCATGGCGAGCACCCTCGCCGGAGTCGCCTACGCGTACACCGGGACGAACCTCGTGCTCCTCCACCGGGTCGGGGCCGTCGCGCTCGCCCCCGCGCTCCTGTGGGCGACACACCGACTCGTGGAGAGACCGTCGCTCCGGCACACAGGGCTGGTGGCGTTCCTCGTCGCCTGGACGTGGTTCGAGGGGTTCCCCGCGGGCTTCGTTTACTGCATGTACCTCACGGCTGCCTGGGGGCTCTGGCTGGCGGTCGCACGGCTCCGGGCGTCGCGCGGCACGACAACGCTGAGGCAACGCCTGGGTGACCCGGTACGGAGGCTCGGCGCGCTGGCAGCCGCCGGCGCCCTCGGCCTCGGCATCGCCGCCGTGAACCTCGTCCCGTTCATCGACGAGGTCCTCACCAGGCAGACACTCGGGACCCGCCTCACCACCGACTCCCACGCACATCTCCCGACGAGCAATGTCTTCGGCCTGATCGACCACAGCGCGATCGGTCCGCCCTGGTGGACGGGGATCCACCCCATCGAGAACGTCGCCACCATCGGGACGATCACCGTGCTGGCAGCAGCGGCCGGACTCGTGGCTTCCGTGCGGCGACGTCTGCTCCTCACACGCAACGGGGCAGCGGCGTGGAGCTTCCTTTGCGGGATCGGGATCTTCGGGATCCTGACCAGCTACGTCGGCACGTTCGTGCTCGGGCTCGTGTACAACCTCCCCGGGTTGGCCGACAACCCCGTCCATCGGCTCCGGTTCCTGATCGCGATCGCGGCTGCCGGTCTCGCGGCACTGTCGTTGGACGCGTGGTGGCACGCAGGCGGCCCGGCAGCCGAGCGGCGCGTCCACGCGCCTCGCGGCATCTCGGCATTCACGCTCCTGTTCTACCTCGGCGCCGCAACACTCGGTGCCAATGACTTCGTCGATGACGTCGCCCGCGCCGGCCGTTCGTCGGAGGTCGCGCGCGCAGTCGGCATCGGACTGTTGCTGGCGGTTGCGGCGCTCCTGCTCGCGTGGGCAGGCCGGAGGTGGAGGCACCTCGCCCCCGTAGCTGCGGTCGCGATCGCCGGGCTGCTCTTCGCGCAGCTCGCGTGGCCCTTGAGGGACTTTACCCCGCAGGCGGATCGCGATCTGTACTACACGACGCAGCAAGGGCATCGCACCCTGCACAAGCTCGTCGGCGATCGCTACCGCTTCTCGGGTGCGGGCTTCTACACCTTCTACCCGAACACGGCCCAGCTCCTCGACGTACCCGACCTGCGCGGGTTTGCCTTGCACAGCACGGAGTTCCGCGACCTCGTGGGGGCAGCCGCACCGGCGGCCGTCGCCCGTGACCCCTTCAAGATCGTGCCCGACCGGGACTCCTGGAACTTCTCCTCGCCCGTGCTCGACGATCTCTCGGTCCGCATCGTGGTGCTGAGCACCGACGAGCTGCCGTTCGGAGACATCGTCGCCTCGACGGACTCATGGTCACGGTGGCGCGACCCCGACCGCCTCGGGCCCGAAGCGTGGCGATCTTCCGCTCCCGGGCCGATCACGGGCATCCTGGTCCCCCTCGAGCATTCCGGGGCCTGTCGAGGAGCGCGGATCCGGGTCACGCTGTCGACCGACGGGCGGACGGTCGACTCCGCGGAGCGGCCGGCCTTCGATGCCGAAGGGGGCTGGATGTCGTTCGCCTTGACCGGCCAGGAAGTTGGTGCCGGGGAGGCCTACGACCTGGCGATCGCGACCCTGGGAGCCGCATGCTCGGTCCAGGTCGGTACGATCGGATCCGGTGCGGGCGAGCGGGTCGCGACCCAGCCGATCATCGAGCCTCCCGAGCAGCCTCTTCGTCTCGTCGCGACGGGCCAAGGGTGGTTCTACCGTCGACCGACCGCCTTGCCGCTCGTACGCGCGCACTCCGACTGGCGCGCGTTCGAGACCCAAGCGCAGCTCCTCCGATGGGTCGCACGGCGCCCGGCCTCCGAGCGGCACGTGGCGGCGTTCGTGGGCGACGAGCCCGACTTCGGCGGAGGGGGCGTCCCGTCCTCGGTCGAGTCGTTCGACATCGACGACGAGCGGGTGCGGGCCGAAATACGGGGCGCGTCCCGGAACCTCGTGGTCGTGGCCCAGAATTTCTCGGATGGTTGGGAGGCAAGAGTCGACGGCGAGCCGGCTCCCATCGTGTCGGTCGACGGCGCGCTCATGGGCGTGTTCGTCCCGAAGGGCGAGCATGAGGTCACTCTGGAGTACCGGCCCCGGTCGTTCCGCGTCGGCAGCGTGATCTCTCTCGGCGCGCTCGTCGTCCTCGTCGGGCTCCTGGTGGTCGCGGCGAGACGAAGGCAGCGCGAACGCTCGCGATAGCATTGCGCGCCATGCGCGACACCGAGGTTGCACCGGACGGCTCGTCCACCGCGGCCACGTTCGGCCACCACTACTTCGAGCATTACTGGCCCGGCATCGAGCCCTATCGCCGCGACGACTACTGGCTCGGGTTCTTTCGAGGGATTGCGGGGCGCATCTCGACGGATCTCCAGCCGCGCTCCGTCCTCGATGCCGGGTGCGCGTTGGGCATCCTGGTGGAGACCCTCCGCGAGCGGGCCATCGAGGCGTGGGGCGTGGACATCTCCGAATGGGCCATTGCCAACGCTCACGAGTCCGTGCGCGACTACTGCTGGCAGGCATCGCTCACCGAGCCCCTGTCCCGGCGATACGACCTGATCTCCTGCATCGAGGTGCTGGAGCACCTCCCGAACCCGGAGCTCGACGTCGCGATCGACAACCTATGCGCAGCCACTGACCGGATCCTGCTGTCGTCGACGCCGTCCGAGTACGGCGAGCCGACCCATGTGAACGTCAGGCCTACCGAGGACTGGGCGGCGCTGTTCGCGCGGCGCGGTTTCGTACGCAACCTCGATCTCGATGCTTCCTTCGTGTCGCCGTGGGCGGTCGTCTACGACCGATCCTCGGACCCGCTGCCAGAGGTCGTCCGCCGTTACGAGCGCTCGGTGTACCGGCTGAGAGACGAGGTGCGCCAGGTACGCGAGCAGATCCTCGACCAGGAGCGACGGTTGAGCAGCGCCGAGGGCGAGCCGGTCCTCCTCGCCGAGAACCAACGGCTCAACGAGGAGCTGTTCGCCAGCCGCGAGACCGTCATCAGCCACGAGGCCAAGCTGGGTGAGGCACTCGGCCGAGCCCGGTACCTCGAGGCCGAGCTCGTTCGCTACCAGGAGTGCATGGACGAGCTCGACCTCGTACACCGCTCGCGGGCGTGGCGGGCACTGGGCGTTCTGCGCAGACTGCTCGGCCGCGCTCGATAGCTCCAGCCTCATGCCCCGGCTGTCGTTGGTCGCACCGCTCTCGAGTGCCGCGGAGCCGCGCCTCCGGGAGACGGTCGCGTCGCTGAATGGCCAGACGTGCCCAGAATGGGAGCTCGTGCGCGCCGACCTGGCGTCGGGTGAGCCGATCGAGGCCGTGAACGCCGCGCTGCGGAAGGCGTCCGGCGAGTTCTTCGCCCTGCTCGACCCGGGCGACACCATCGCACCCACGGCAGTCAGCCGCGTGCTGGAGGCGGTCGATGCCGCTCCCGACGTCGACCACCTCTACACCGACGAGGACGAGATCGACGCCCTCGGCCGCACCAGCAACCCGTTCTACAAGCCCGCCTGGTCACCGGACCGGCTGCGCTGCCAGCCCTACACCGGTCGTCTGGGGCTCCTGCGCCGGTCGCTCGTCGAGGAAGTCGGCGGGCTCCGGGCCGGCTTCGAGGGCGCCGAGGAGCACGACCTGGTCCTGCGCGTCACCGAACGGGCCCGCCGGATCGTGCACGTCCCCGAGGTGCTCTACCACCGGCACATCCCGTCGGCGACCCACCCCAGTGGAAGCGCGATCCCGCCCCGCGCATCGGAGGCGGGCCGGCGAGCCATCGCCGAGCACCTCGCGCGCGTCGGGTTCCCCGCCACCGTGGAGATCGACGGCGACCGCCGCTACCGCCTGCGCCCGGACCTCCATGACGAGCCGCTCGTCAGCGTGGTGATCCCGACCGCCGGCCGGTGGCGGATGGTGTACGGGTCGCCGATGAACCTCGTCGTGAAGTGCGTCGAGAGCATCCTGGAACGCTCGACGTACTCGAACTACGAGATCGTGTGCGTCATCGACGACGAGGCCGCCGACCACACCCGCGACAGCCTGAAGCGGGCGGCGGGGGCGCGGCTCCGGTTCGTGCGCTACGACGGCGACTTCAACTTCGCCCGCGCGATCAACCTGGGCGTGGCGCGGAGCAGGGGCTCTCACCTCCTGCTGCTCAACGACGACACCCAGGTCATCACCCCCGACTGGATCCAGTCGATGCTCATGTTCGCCCGTGACGACGGTGTCGGTGCCGTCGGCGCCAAGCTGCTGTTCGCCGACGACCGCATCCAGCACGCCGGCATCATCGCCATCGGCCGGGGCGGGCCCGGCCACCCCTACTACGGGTTCCCCGGCAACTACGACGGCTACGCCGACAACCTGCGGGTGCCGTCCGACTACCTCGCCGTCACCGGCGCCTGCCTCCTGACCAAGCGCGACTGCTTCAACGCGGTCGGCGGCTTCGCGACGATGTTCCCACTCAACTACAACGACGTCGACTACTGCCTGAAGCTCCGTCACCGCGGGTACCGGGTGGTGTTCAGCCCGGGCGCGGTCCTCCACCACTTCGAGCTGTCGACCCGCGTCAGCGGCGAGGTTGCGAGCGAGGAGCTCGACCTCCTCAACGACCGCTGGGGCTCGGTCCTCGAACGGGACCCCTTCTACAACCCCAACTTCCTGCCTTCGTGCGACTTCATGCCGCCGATCAGGACCGCCGTCGAAGCTCGCCGATCCGACATCGCGCCTTGGCCGCGAGCAGGCGCACTTCCCCTTCCCTGACGTAGGCGATCGCGTTCCGCAGGTCGCGCTTCCAGCGTTGCCAACGCCACGCCCGGGTGGGGAGCGGGTCGCGGATCGTGACCGCTGTCTCCGGGTCGACCAGGTCGGGGGCTCGTGCCGGCGCCCGGCAGAAATCGAGCAGCGGCCCGAGGACCTCGGACCACCGGTACCGGGGCGAGACCCGCGCCAGCGCCTCGCGGCACGACGCGTTCAGAGTCGCGTCGTCGAGGAGCCGGAACAGCGCGTCCTCCAGGGCGTCGACGTCGCCGGCCGGGACGGTCAAGCCGATCGCCTCCGCCTCGATGAGGTCGCCGAGCGCATCGCCGCCGGTGGCGACGATCGGGAGGTTCGCCCACAGGTAGTCGAGGATGCGGGTTCGGAACGAGAACGCGGTCTCGACGTGATCGAGGTGGGTGCTCACGCCGACGTCGGCCTCGAGCAGGTAGTTCTGGCGGTCCTCGTATGCGGTCCAGTCCTCGTTGAAGAACACGTGGGTTCCGGTCAGGCCCAGCTCGTCCGAGAGCGCAAGTGTGTCGGCGGCCATACGCATCTCGCCGACGTCCGGGTTCGGGTGGCGCATCCCGAGGAAGTAGACCCGCACCTCGGGGAGGCGGCCGCGCAGCTTGTCGACCGCTCGTAGCAGCGTGAGGGGGTCGAACCAGTTGTAGACGCCGCCGCCCCACAGCACGAGCTTGTCGTCGGGCCCGATCCCCGGGACCACGCCGCGCAGCACCGGTGTCGTGTGCCGGGGCGGGTCGTCGGTGACCCCGAACGGCACCACCGCGATCAGCGACTGGAGGCTCTCGTTGACGTCGTACGTCAACGGGTTGATGCGCCCCACCCCGGCGAGCTGACCGAGCCAGAAGTCGCGCTGCTTCTCGCTCGCGCACAGGAAGAAGTCGCCCCGCATCAGCTGCTCGTTGAGCACCTCGGTCGAGAGGCGAGCGGCCAGCAGCCGCTCACGTGGCTCGAGATCGCGAGCCTGCTCGAGCACCTCCAGGTGGAACGGGTCGTAGACGTCGACCACGAGGACCTTCTTCGAGCTCCGCAGGGCCCGGTGCTGGCGCATGAGGTTCCCCTGGAAGACCACCACATCGCACCAGCGTTCGAGCCGGGCGAGCTCGCGGTCGTCGACACGACTTACCTCGAACTGCGGATGCGCCAGCTTGCAGCGGTTCGTGGTGACGAGCCGGACCTCGTGCTCTTGTGAGAGCGCGCACGCGATGTGCCAGGCGCGGATCGCCGGCCCCGCCATCGTGGGCTGGAGCACGTCACCGGTGGCGACGAGGACCCGCCGCCGTGGCGTGAACATGCGCTCGACGCCCAGCGCGTCGACGGTGGCCCGGAACCCTTCCACGAAGGAAGCATCGCCGATGTTGGCGAATACGGGTAGCCGGAACAGCCGGAACAGCTCGTGGTCACTGCGCTGCCGGGCGGCTTGGAGCGCCCGGCGATCGGCCACGAGGCCCGGGAGCGCCTCGACGAGCGCGTCGATCGCGTAGGCGGCGCCGATCGTGTGCTTGCTGACGTCGATGCCGGGTTCGGCCTGGTCCTGGCCCCGCTCGAGATCGAGGACATGGGAATCGTCGCCGCCGCGCGTGATCCCTCGCCGCACGGCCAACATGAGCGCGGCGGGGAGCGCGGTGCGCAGGCTCTCGTCCGAGTAGTTCTTGAACACGGTGAACAGGGCGTTGCGCTCCAGCAGGAAGTGGTTCTGCCAGTCACCGAAGCGATCCATCGTGGCATGGTGCCGGTGGTAGACGAGCGAGCCGGGCACGTAGCGCACGCGGTGGCCGAGCATCCACAGCCGCCACCCGAGGTCGAGGTCCTCGAAGAAGATGAAGTAGCGCTCGTCGAAGCCGCCCACCCTGCGGAAGGTCTCGGCCCGGACGATCATCGCCGCGCCGGTCGCGAACAGCACGTCGGACTCGACGTCGTGGTCGCCGCGGTCGGGCTCGCCGGCGTGAAGCTGGAACCCGTGCCCGTAGAACGCCATGCCGGCATCGACGAAGTCGATCGACCTGCCCTCCCAGTCGAGCACCTTGCTGGCGACGCAGGCGATCGAGACGTCCCGGCGCAGCACGTCGACAGCCGCCCGGAGCCACTGCGGATCGGGCCGGGCGTCGTTGTTGATGAACGCGACGTATTCCCCCCTCGCGACGCCGACGCCGCGGTTGCAGCCCCCGGCGAAGCCCTCGTTGCGCTCGTTCTCGACGAGCCGCACCGCCGGGAAGTGCTCCCGAATGCGCTCAACGCTGCCGTCGCCCGAGGCGTTGTCGACCACGATCACCTCGAGCTCGGCGGCCGGCCAGTCGACGCCGCCGATCCCCTCGAGGCAAGCGAGGGTGTCGTCGCAGTTCTTGTAGTTGACGACGACCGCCGATACGAGCCCGTGGCGCGCGGTCTTCGGGCGAAGGGGCCTCATTGCTCCTCTCCGGTCAGACCGGGCACCTCCCAGGTGCCCCCGAGAGAGGTGACGCCGAACTCCTCGATCGGATCCCCGTGCTCGACGTCGAAGCGAAACGACCGGTGCCGGAAGTCGAACGTCTTCGTCACCGTGTAGTTGTGCAGGCCGACGCTGATGTCGTACGCGCGGGGAACGAGAAGCAGGCGGTCCACGCGTAGATCGACGAAGCCGGTCCCGTCGATCTGGTCGGGCACCATGTTCGCGAGTCGCGTATTCGGGCCGGTGACCCACATGCCGTCAACGGTGTAGATGCTGAACCCGAAGACCGGCCGGTCGACCTGCTCGTCGGTCGCGTAGTGGATCCGGAACACCACCGTGTCGCCGGTCCGCACGCGCTTGACCGGCTGGCCGCTGACGTCGAGCAGCTCCACCGCCTCGATCCACGCCCCGCCGTCGCCCCAGCGCTGGCCGTGCTCTCCGTCGGGCTGGGACGTGTTCACGTCGCCGAGGTACTCGTCGATGACCTCGGCCGCGGGGCCGACCCGTCGCAGCTCGCCGTGCTCCAGCAGCGCCACCCCGTCGCAGAGGTTCCGGATCGACGTTAGGGCATGCGAGACGATGACGAGGGTCTTTCCCCGCGACCGCAGCTCGGCGAACTTCTCGCCGCACTTGCGCTGGAAGTCGGCGTCACCGACCGCCAGGATCTCGTCGACGAGCAGGATGTCGGGATCGACGTTGATCGCCACCGAGAAGCCGAGGCGCACGTACATCCCGGACGAGTAGCTCTTCACCGGGGTATCGATGAAGTGCTCGAGCCCGGCGAACTCGACGATCTCGTCGAAGCGCTGGTCGAGCTGCCTCCGGCTCAGCCCCAGGATGGAGCCGTTGAGATAGACGTTCTCGCGCCCGGAGAGCTCGGGATGGAACCCGGCGCCGAGCTCGAGGAGGGCGGAGAGCTTGCCTCGCGTCCGAATCGATCCCTCCTCGGGCCGGAGGATCCTCGCCATGCACTTGAGGAGCGTGCTCTTGCCCGAGCCGTTCTCACCGATCAGGCCGAAGGTCGACCCCTCCGCGACCTCGAGCGAGACGCCGCGTAACGCCCAGAACTCCTCGTACTCGGCCCGGCGGCGGCGCAGGAACGCCGCCTTCAGCGACTGGTTCCGCTCGTGGTAGAGGCGGAACCGCTTCGACACGCCATCGACCGCGATCGCGGCCGTCGCCATCAAACCTCCTCCGCGAGCCGGCCCTCGAGCCGGGTGAAGACCCACAGGCCGACGCCGAGGCTGACGGCGGCCCAAACGGTGATGTAGGCGAGATCGGTCAACTGGGGGAAGCGGACGTTGTACAGCACGTCGCGATACGCGCTCAGCAGCCTCACCAGCGGGTTCAGCTCGTACAGGTCACGGAGAGGGAGCTCCCGGCCGAAGAGGACGGCCCGCTCGGGGACCAACCGGATCGGGTAGATGATCGGGGCCGTATAGAACATCGCCTGGAGCAGGATCCCGATCAGGTGCTTCATGTCACGGAAGTAGACATTCAGCACGCTGAGCACGAGGGCGATCCCGAGGACGAACACGGTCTGGATCGCGACCAGGAGGAGCAGGACCGGGATCCAGGGAAGCACCATGTTTCCGAACGCCACCAGGATGACCACGAGCACGCCCAACTCGATGAGGAACGACACCAACAGTGCCCCCACCGTGGCGACCACAAGGACCTCGCGGGGGAAGTAGACCTTCTTGATGAGGTTCCCGTTGCCGACCAGCGATCCCATCGACTCGTTCATCGCGCTCGACAGGAAGTTCCAGGCCAGGAGACCGCACAGCAGGAACAGGGCGAAGTTGTGCAGGCCGCTCGGGTCGCCCGTCGGAGGCTGGATCTTCAGGAAGAACGAGAAGACCAGCGAATAGATGAGCACGGTCGACAGCGGGTTAAGGAGCGACCACGTCCACCCGAGGACGGAGCGCTTGTACTTGCCTCGCAGCTCCCGCAGCGTGAGGTTGAGGGTCAGCTCGCGGGCGCTGGCGTACTCAGCCAGTCGGGTCATGCACGATCTCCAGGCGGCGCAACGGTTCCCCTAACACGGTACTTGGAGCGCGTCGCGCCCCCTCGCCACGTGGATCACGCCAGTACCGCCCGAGCGATCAGATCGGTGCCGAAGGCGGTGAGGATCCCGAGGTACAACAGGCCGGTAGCGGCCATGACCGCCGAGTACGAGCGCTCCCTCAGCGCGAGCCACGTGACGCCGACGAGGACGATCGTGGAGGCCGCGCTCACAGCCCACGTCCACCCGAGCAACCCGTTCCAACCATCGTCGACCGTGCCCGAGATCACCTGGAGCATCCCGGTCGGCCAGAGCAGCGCCGCCACCTCGAGCGGCCAGAGCCACGCGACCAGCCTCACGAGCTCCTTGATGGGATCGCGCCCGAGACCGGGCTGCACGAGGTACCAGTGTCCAAGGAGCATGGCGTCGGTGACGACGCCGAGGAACAGCGACCCGGCGACGATGCGCACGAGCGCGAGCGCGTAGGGGCCGCCGGCCGCCGACGCCGCGCCCAGGAGCCCGACCAGGCCCAGCACCGGTGCGACGAGATCCAGCGCGGGAGGAAACTCGCGGGAGACGGTGGCGTCTATGGCACCGTGCTCGCCGCTTCGCCCGAGCATGCCTGCGACCCGTCGCCGGCGGGCGTCCTGGCGGGCGCGCTGACCGCTGGCGCCCGCAGCGCGCCTCGCGATCGAGATCACCAGCGCGAATCCCGCCCCCGCCGCCACTGCGGCGGCGGCGACGTCGCGCATCACGGCGCCGGTGCTGTCATCCCCGCTCGCACGCCCGGCCACGACCGCGCCGACCGCCAGCACCACGAAGGTCGCGCGAAGCAGCCAGCCGTATCCGAGCCCGACCTCTCGACGGCGGGTCGTCACCCAGCAGCCGAGCAGGCCACCGGTCGCCCACTGGAGCAGGACCGTCGCGAGATCGAGTTGCATCCCTAACGGTGGCGGCCGGTCACGGGCTGGCAGGCCTTCGCGGGTCAGCTCACGACGGCGAGGTCGCGAGACGCCTGGTTGAGCCGCTCGGGCCCGTCGGGCGTGGCCACGACGATGTCCTCCAGCCGCAGGCCGAACCGGCCGGGCACGTAGATGCCGGGCTCGACACTGAAGGCGTTGCCGGGGACGAGCGGGGTGCGGTTCCCCGCGACGAGATAGGGGTCCTCGTGCGCCTCCGCACCGATGCCGTGGCCGGTGCGGTGGATGAACTGGTCGCCGTAGCCGGCGTCGCCGATGACGCGGCGCGCGGTCGCGTCGACCTCCTCGCACGGGGTCCCCACCGTGGCCGCGCGGACCGCCTGCTCCTGCGCCTCGGCCAGCACGCCGTAGGTGTCGCGCACCTCGGGGCGGGGCGTGCCCACCACGAACATGCGGGTGATGTCGGAGCAGTAGCCCTGCATCGTCCCGCCGAAGTCGCACAGCACCACGTCACCTTCGGCGATGACGCGATCGCCGGGCTCGTGATGCGGGCTGGCTCCGTTGGGCCCGCTGGCGACGATGGCGAAGTTGGCGCGCGAGTGGCCGGCATCGAGCATCGACTCGACGAGCTCGCGGTGCACCTCGGCCTCGCGCCGCCCCGCGAACGGGCGGTCGCGCATCGACTCCGCGATCGCGTCGACGGCCCGGGCGGCCGCCCGCAGCGACTCCACCTCGCCCCGGTCCTTCACCACGCGCAGCGGGCCGGTCACCTCGCTCGCCCTGCGGAACCGGACCGCGGGCAGCGCGCCCTGGAGGTCGAGCAGGAACCGGGCCCAGGTCTGGTCGCCGATCGCCGCCACCCCGGCGGCGCCGGCGAGCCCGGCCACGACCGCAACGGGGTCGTCGGTCTCGTCCCATGCCTGGAGCGCGAACGCCTCGGGCCGCTCCTCGACTCGGGGGGCCTCGAGGCGGGGCACGACCAGCGTCGCCGCCCCGTCGCGAGGAACGACGAGCATGGTGAGCCGCTCGAGGGGCGTGGCTTCGTAGCCCGTCAGGTAGGGCAGGTCAGCCCCGACCGACAGCAGCAGGACGTCGACGCCGAGCTCCTCCATGCGGGCGCGGGCACGGCCCAACCGCTCGGCGTACATGCCTCAAGGGTAGAGGGCTACGCGAGCGCGGAGGCCGGCTCGAGCTCGGTTGCCGCGTCGGCGGCGCGCCGCGCGTGGTAGCTCGAGCGCACCAGCGGCCCCGACTCGACGTGGGCGAAGCCGAGCGATTCGGCATAGGCGCCGAGCTCGGCGAACTCCTCGGGAGTCCACCACCTCACGACGGGGAGGTGGCGGGCCGACGGCCGCAGGTACTGGCCGAGGGTCACGATGTCGACCCCGACGTTGCGCACGTCGGCGAGGGCGCCTCGCAGCTCGTCGGCCGTCTCCCCCATCCCCAGGATGATCCCGGACTTGGTGGTGAGACCGGCGTCCTTGGCCCGGGCGAGCAGCGCCAGCGAGCGGAAGTACGCCGCCGACGGGCGAGTCGCCCGCTGGAGACGGGCCACTGTCTCGAGGTTGTGGTTCAGGACGTCGGGGCGGGCCTCGAAGATCGTCGCCAGCGCGCCGGGCGCGCCCTTGCAGTCGGGTATGAGCACCTCGACGCGCGTCAGGGGCGTCCGGGCCCGGATGGCGCGGATGGTGGCGGCGAAGATCGACGCGCCGCCGTCGGCAACGTCGTCGCGTGCGACGCTCGTGACGACGGCGTGGGCGAGGCCGAGCGTGGCCACGGCGGCGGCGACCCGCCCCGGCTCCTCCTCGTCGAGCGGGGCGGGATGGCGGGTGTCGACGAGGCAGAAGCCGCACGCGCGGGTGCACCGGTCACCGAGGATCATGAACGTCGCCGTCTTGTCCGCCCAGCACTCGTAGATGTTTGGGCAGCCCGCCTCCTCGCAGACGGTGTGGAGGTCGAGGGACCGCATGAGCCGCTTCGTCTCGCGGTAGCTCGGCCCCAGGTCGGCGCGCACCTTCATCCACTCCGGCCGGCGGAACGCCGGGTCGGGCTCGGGAACGCTCACGCCCGCCTCGGCCAGGCGGCCGAGCAGCCGCACGGGCGCTTCGGTTGCTGCCGCTGCGGTCGGCCCCCGCCGGACAGCGCGTTCACGGCTGCGGCCGCTGCGGCTCGACCGCTCCCGGACATCGCCGGGGCCCGGAC
>JBOGFI010000260.1:0-5611 GCA_050743365.1 Acidimicrobiia bacterium
CCGCATCCTCGGCCTCGCGCTCGGTGAGCCGCCGGCCCGAGGCCCGTTCGGCCACCCGGCGCACGTTCACCTCGACTGCGAGCACGTCGGCGTCGTCGGCCTGGGCGGACACCGCCGCAGCCGTGTAGCGACCGACGCCGGGCAGGTCGCTGAGGTCGCCGGGCCACCCCCGCTCGGTGATCACGCCCGCGGCCTCCCAGAGCCGGCGCGCCCGGCGCGGGTAACCGAGTCGTCCCCAGGCCGCGATGACCGCGCCCGGCCCGGCGGCGGCCATGACGCGTGGGGTGGGGAACCGCGCCATGAACCCCGGCCACGCCGCGGCCGCCCGGGACGCCTGGGTCTGGTGGAGCATCACCTCGGAGACGAGCACGGCCCACCGGTCGCGTGTGGCGCGCCACGGCAGGTCGTGACGGCCGGCGCGGGCGTACCAGGTCGCCAGGGCCACTACGGGAACTGACCGACGGTGATGGTGACCCGCTCACCGCGGCGCGCCTGTCCACCCGCAGGCGCTTGGTCGACGACGATGCCGTTGTCGTCCGGGTCGCTGGTCTCGAACTCGACGACCACGTTGAACCCGACAAACGTCAGGGTGCTGGTCGCCTGGTCCTGCGGCTGCCCCCGGGTGTCGGGCACCTCGACCATCTCGGGGCCGGTCGAGACGAACAGCGTGATGGCGTCGCCCCTCTTCGCTTGCCCGTTCGCGGGTGGGTCGGTGCGCGTGGCCCGGCCCGCGGCGATGAGGTCATTGGGCTCGTTCCGGAGGCTCACCTGGAGCCCCGACCCCTCGAGCAGGGCCCGGGCGTCGTTGGCGGGGATGTTGGCGACATCAGGAATCGTGACGACCGGCTCCCTGGCGACGAAGAGCTCCACCGCCTGCCCGGTCTTGGCCACGTCGGCGTCCGCCGGCGGGTTCGTGCGCAGCACGGTCCCGGGCGGCTGGTCGCTGTCCTCCTCGGTGACCCGGATGTCGGCGGGGTTCTGGAGGCCCTCGCTCCGCAGCCGGGTCTCGGCCTCGGCGCGCTGGGCGCCGACGAGGTTGGGCATGGCGAAGGTGGCGCCGCTCACCCGCAGGGTGACCGTCTTCCCCTTCTCGAGCTTGCGCCCCGACGCCGGCCTCTGGCGGCGCACCACGTCGGGGGGCAAGGTGTCCTGCACGTCGTCCCGCCGCACCTTGAAGCCCTTGTCCCTCAGCATCGCCTCGGCGTCGGCGAACGGCTGGCCGACCACGCCGGGCACCGCGATCGTGGGCGCCGACCCGCCGCTGTCGTCGCCGGGCAGGAGGAGGAGGAAGGCGACGACGATCGCGGCCACGAGCGCCAGCACCACCAGGAGCCCGGCGACGGCGCCGGGCCGGCGGCGGCGCTCGAACTCCTCCTCGCGCGGTGGTGCGGTCGCGGTCGCCACCGGCATGGCCTCGGTGCGCCCCCCGGCCACGGTGGCGGGCCCGGTCGCCTCGGCGACCATGGCGGTGACCGGCGCCGCCGCCGGCGGGCGGCCCCTGCCGAACCCCACCAGGTCGTCGCGAAGGTCGTCGGCGGACTGGTAGCGGCCGTCGAGGTCCTTGGACATGGCGGTGAGGATGATCGTCTCGAGGTCGGGCGGGAGGCCGGGGGCCCGTTCGCGTGGGGGAGCCGGCGCCTCCCGCACGTGCTTGTAGGCCACCGCGACCGGCGTGTCACCGGCGAAGGGGGGCTCGCCGGTGACCATCTCGTAGAGCACCACACCGAGGGAGTAGACGTCGGAGCGGCCGTCGACCGGCAGGCCCTGCGCCTGCTCGGGGGAGAAGTACGTCGCCGTACCCATGACCGCCCCCGTCTGGGTGAGGGCCTCGCCGGTGTTCCCCTGGGTCGCGCGCGCGATCCCGAAGTCGGCGACCTTCACCCGGCCGGCGTCGTTGATCAGCACGTTGCCGGGCTTGATGTCGCGGTGCACCACGCCGTTGCGGTGGGCGAAGGCGAGCGCGCCCGCGATCTCGGCGCCGATCTCGGCGGCCTGCGCGGCGGGGACCGGGCCGTCGGCGCGGATCACGTCGCGCAGTGAGCGTCCTTCCACGTACTCCATGACGATGAAGTAGGTGCCGCGCTCCTGACCCCAGTCGTAGATGGCGACGATGTTCGGGTGGTTGAGGTTGGCGGCCGCCTGCGCCTCCCGCCGGAACCGCTCGACGAAGCTCGGGTCGCGAGCGAACTCGGGGAAGAGGGCCTTCACCGCGACGGGCCGGTCGAGGAGCTGGTCGCGGGCCAGGTACACCTGGGCCATCCCGCCCCGAGCGATGCCGCGCTGGATCTCGTACCGATTCGAGAACACGTTCGCGACCTGCGTCACGGCCACAAACCCTACTGGTGGCCGGACGCGAATCCCGGGACAGCGAGCGCGCGAGGACCGCTTCTCATCAGCTCGACTCAGCGGAGGAGGAGCTCGAGCATCTGGCCGGCGCGCGGCGCCGCGACGCGGCCGCCGGTGGCGTCGCCGCCGGCGCTGCCGCCCCGTTCGACCAGCACCGCCACGACCACCTGCGGGTCCTCGGCGGGCGCGAATCCGACGAACCACGTGTGCGGGGGCCCGCCCGGCGCCTGGGCGGTCCCGGTCTTGCCGGCCACGGTCACGCCCGGGAGCGCCGCACTCCGTCCGGTGCCGGCGTCGACCACCTGCGTCATGAGCGTGTTCACGGTCTGCGCGGTTCCGGGTGACACCGCCGTCTTCCACGCCTCGTCGTCGAACGAGCGGACGGCGGATCCCTCGGCGTCGGTGATCTCGGCCATGACGTGCGGCTTCATGATCACGCCGTCGTTGGCCACCCCCGCCCCGATGATGGCCAGCTCGAGGGGGGTGGTGAACACGTCTCCCTGCCCGATCCCGGCGAACGCGAACAGCGGCTGGTTCTGCTGGAAAGAACCCGCCGGAGGACCCCCGCTCGCGGCCGCGCCGGGCGAGAGGTCGAGGGGCGGCGCGGCGCCGATGCCGAAGCGCTCCATTCCGGCGACGAAGCTGTCGCCGAGATCGAGGCCGATCTGGCCGAAGGTCGTGTTGCACGACGCCCGGAAGCTGTTGGCCAGGGTTCCGCCACACGAAGCCCCGCCGAAGTTGCGGAGCACGTCGTTGGTCAGCGGGAGGTCGAGCGCGCTCCGCACCGGGAAGTTCGTGTCGGGCGTGACGCGGCCGGAGTCGAGCGCCACCGACGCGGTGACCACCTTGAAGGTCGAGCCGGGCGGATAGCGCTCGCGATACGACCGCGCGAGGTCGGGCTTGTCGAGGTTCTGCCGCAACGCCTGCCCGAAGTCGTCGACAGCCTCGACGTCGTGGCCCGCGAGCGGGTTGGGGTCGTAGGACGGGTTCGAGTACATCGCGAGGATGGCGCCCGTGTTCGGGTCGAGCGCGACGACCGAGCCCCTCTCGCCCCCGAGCACGTCCCGGGCCTTCTGCTGCGCCTCGGCGGTGATCGAGAGGACGACGTTGCCGGTGTTCTCCTTCCCGGCGAGGATGTCGCCGACGTTGCGGAGGTCGAGGTCGAGGTCGCGCCCGACGAGCTGGTCGTTGTACTCCTTCTCGACGCCGGTGTTGCCGAACACGAACGACTGGAAGCCGACGATGTGGGCGAACAGGTCGCCCGTCGGGTACTCACGCTGGAGGTCGAAGTCGTCGCCGTCGGCCTCGTCCTCCACCGATCTCGCCACGATCTGGCCGTCGGCGGTGACGATGTCGCCTCGCGGTCGCGTGAAGTCACGGATGGCCTTGCGTACATTGCGCGGATCGTCGGCGAGCCTCTCGGCGTCGAACACCTGGAGGTAGGTGAGCTGGCCGGCGAGGGCGAGGATGAGGACCGTGCAGGCGAGGCCGACCCGACGGATGGCGCGGTTCACCGGCGGACCGGGGCCGCGGCCCGCGCCGCCTGCGACTCGGCGCGCGCACCGGTCTCGTCGGAGATGCGCAGCAGCAGCGCCAGGATCACGAAGTTCGCCACCAGTGACGATCCGCCGTAGGAGATGAACGGCAAGGTGATCCCGGTCAGGGGGATCAGCCGGGTCACGCCGCCGAGGATCAGGAACGTCTGGATGCCGAGGATCGCGGTCAGGCCCGCCGCGAACAGCTGCGAGAAGGGCCGCTCGGCCAGCACGGCCACCCGGAAGCCGGCCCCGACGAGCAGCAGGAACGCGATCAGCACCGCCATCGTGCCGAGGAGGCCGAGCTCCTCGCCGATGGCCGAGAACACGAAGTCGGTGGACGCGTTGGGGATCTTCTCGGGGCTGCCGAGCCCCAGGCCGGTGCCGGCGAAGCCGCCCGTCCCGAAGGCGAAGAGCGACTGCGTGATCTGGAAGCCGTCACCGTCGGCGACCGGCCAGGGGTTGGTCCACGTGGAGACGCGTACCTGCACGTGGTCGAAGATCTGGTAGGCGACGAGGGCGCCCGACACGAAGAGCCCGAGGCCGGCGAGCAGGTACACGGCCCGCTCGGTGGCCATGTAGAGCATCGCTGCGAACACGGCGAAGAACAGCAGCGACGACCCGAGGTCCTTCTGGCGGACCATGACGATGATCGAGACCCCCCACGCGAGCAGAAGCGGCCCGAGATGCTTGGGGTCGGGGAGCCGCATCCGGCCGAGGCGGCGGGTCCCGGCGGCGAGCAGCTCGCGCTTGTCGACGAGGTAGGCCGCGAAGAAGACCACCACCAGCACCTTGGCGGCTTCGCCGGGCTGGAAGTTGATCGGCCCGAAGCCCACCCACAGGCGGGCGCCGTTGATCTCGTAGCCCAGACCCGGCACCAGGGGCAGCAGCAGGGCCACCACGCCCAAGAACAGGAACGTGTAGCGGTAGCGCTCCAGCGTGCTGACCCGCCGCACCAGCAGCAGCGTGACCACGAAGGCGCCGACGCCCAGCGCGATCCAGAGCGACTGGACGCGGGCGAGCTCGCGGTCGAGGCGAGAGATCGTGATGAACCCGATGCCGTTGAGGAGGGCGACGATCGGCAGCAGCGTGCCGTCGGCCCGGGGAGCGAGGGCCCGCACCGAGATGTGGGCGACCACGAGAAGCCCGAAGACGGCGCCGAGGATCGCCCACAGGTCGGGTGGCAGCTCGGGCCCGTCGGACAGGAGCAGGAGCACATAGCCGGCCGCGACCACGACGACCGCGAGCAGGCCGAGGCCGAGCTCCGAGTTGCGGCGGCGCCGGAAGGCGGTCGTGGTCACGGCGGTGGCGGGGCCGCAGTGACGGTGGTCGTGTCGGGCGTCGTCGTGGTCGTGTCCTGCTCCCGGTCCCGTACGTTCCCACGCAAGCGGTCGACGAAGGCATCGGCCTTGCGGCGAGACGAGAACCGCTTGTTGTCCTCGACGTCGTCGCGCTCCGCCGGCGTGAGGTCGGACACGCCGATGCCGGCGCGCTCCTCGATCGTCGGGTCCCAGCCGAGGAGACCGCCGGGTACGCCCTTGAACACGGTGACCCGCTCGCGATCGAGCCCGACGAAGTACGTCCGGCGGGCGTACCAGCCGACCGCCCCGAAGCCCAGGCCCACCACCAGGAGCACGGGCAGGACCCACAACAGCACGCGCCCGACGCGGCGCGCCCGGCCGCGCCGAGGCTCGGCGGGCTCCGCCTCCTCCTCGGCGGCGGGCTCCGCC
>JBOGFI010000261.1:0-20258 GCA_050743365.1 Acidimicrobiia bacterium
AGGCGTAGCCGAGGTCGTCGTCCTCGATGCGCAGCGCCTCGTCGCGCATCCCCGGGTCGATGTGGTCGAGCCAGGTGGTGCGCGACTCGTAGAGATGCTGGTCAGAGTCGATGATCGCGGTCACGGCCGGGCCCCCTCGCCGCGGGATACGTCCCTAGTGTGCCCCTTCGGTGACGCCGGCGTCACCTGACGGTCCCAGCGTAGATGTCACACCGCGGCTGATCCCCACGCCGCGCTTTCACCGCCGTGCCGCTACCGTCGCACGGCGACAGGAGGCGCGACATGGCGACCGCCTTTGATCCGTTCGAGCCCGGGCAGGCGCAGCGCGCCTGGCCGCTGCTGGCGAAGCTGCGACGCGAGGGGCCGGTGGCGCCGATCTCGGGAGGCATGCACTACGTCACGCGGCATGCCGAGTGCCGCGAGGTGCTGCGGGACGCGGCGTCGTTCTCGAACGCGTCGGGCATGAAGGCGCCCGGCGTCGAGATCCCCTTCGAGGACCGGATCCTCGGCGAGCTCGACCCGCCACCGCACGGCACGGTGCGGCGGGTGATGGTGACCGCCCTCACCCCCAAGGTCGTCCACGGGGCCGAGCCGTTCATCCGCGACACCGCCGCCGCGTTGCTCGACGCCGTCGCCGTGCCCGGCCGCGCCGACCTCGTGGGCGCGTTCACGGTCCCGCTCCCCAACCGGGTGACTGTCCACCTGCTCGGCTTTCCGCCCGGCGACGCCGACACCATCGCCGGCTGGGCCAAGGAGCTCATGGAGAGCGAGTTCCCCCGCACGAACCGCACCGAGCGGGGCGAGGGCTTCGCCGGTGCCTTCCCCGACTTCGCCGGCTACATCGACGAGCGGGTCGAGCGGCGCATCCGCGAGCTGGACCGGGGCGAGGACGCGCCCCACGACGTGCTCACCCGTCTCGTGCGCCTCGAGGTCGACGGCGAGCGCCTCACCCGCCGGCAGCTGCGCGCTCTCACCCGCAACCTGATCACCGGCGGGCTCACGACCACGAGCCAGCTGCTCGGCAATCTCCTGTACCAGCTGCTCACCGTGCCCGGCCTCGAGGACGCAGTGCGCGCCGACGAGGCTGCCGTCACGCGGGCGATCGAGGAGAGCCTGCGGATCGCGCCGCCGGTGCTGTTCGCCGCCCGCGGCTGCGTGCACGACACGACGATCGGCAACACCAAGGTCGCGGCGGGCGAGCGCGTCGTCGTCGGGACGGGGTCGGCGAACCGCGACGAGCGGATCTTCGAGGACGGGGATGAGTTCCGCGTCGACCGGACCAACGCGGACCAGCACCTCACCTTCGGGTACGGGCCGCACGTGTGCCCGGGTGCCGCGTTGGCGAGGATCGTGGCCCGGATCGGCATCGCCGCGTTCGCCAACCGGTTCCCACCCGGATCGGTGCGCCTGGCCCCTGGCTACGAGTTCGAGAACGTGCCGACGTTCTTCGAGATCGGGCCGCAGCGCCTTCCGGTCGAGACCCGAGCCGCGTAACGGCTGCGGCACCCCATGGTGTGCCTTGTCCGGCTACTCGACGTCGGTTCTACGAAAGGTTTGGCGTAGTTCTCCGCGCCGGTGAAGTCGAGCACGACCGCGGGCTCGTTCCCGACGGTCCAGCCGTCGTGGCCGGGCGGGATCGAGAAGGCCTCGCCGGGCCCGAACTCCATCTCCTGGCGCGAGTGCTCGTACGGCTGACCACAGATCCTGCCGCGGCGCTCGCGGGCTGGCCTGCGGTTCGTCTACGTGCCGCCGGAGTCGGTGGAGCCGACCCCGGGAGAGAGACCCTGAACCTGCCCGGTCAACCGCGCCCGACGGGCTTCTCCCTGGTCCGGGTCCAAGAACCACGCGGCCGCCGCTCCCGCCGCGAACCACACCGGCCTCGAACGGACAGCCCACCAAAGAACCCGCAGCATCAGCATCATCGATCACCTCCGAGGCCCACCTACCCACGTCGCGCCGGTGCCATGCCGGCGGTCTGCTTACTCGTCCCTCGGCAGGCGTTGAAGCTGACCGCGGATCGCGCCGTCGGGGAACGCCGCCGTGTGGACGTTCACGTAGTACCGCCGGGGATGCTCGATGATGTCGTCGACGACCGCGTCGGACACATCCGCGAGGCACTCGCTGGCGAGGCCAGGGTCGCCGGCATCCGGCACCTGCAACGTGATCAGGGGGTCGGCATTCTTGCCGGCCTTCGCCTTGTGGATGTGGGCGACTGTCGGCTGATCGATGGCCTTGACGACGTAGCCGTAGCAGATGTTGGTTGCCCCGGCCGAGAGCGCGAACGACCCCTCGCCGTCGTCGTCACCGGCGTTGCGGCGACCGTCGTCTCCAATCTCATTCGCGCCCAGGAGCGAGGCGAAGGCGGGCTTGTAGAGCGGTTGTCGAGGCGCAGCCGCGCTCGTCGAGAGTCCCGTGGTGACGAGCACGCCGGCCGCCAGCGCCAGCGCGATCAGTGCCCTGCGACCAGTCATCGCGTTCCTCCAGAGATCGTCGACGCGAAAGGTTGCGAGCCTAGCGACCCGCGGGGCCTGCCGCGGACCGAGTCAGGTCGGGAGCCGCACGCCGTCTCCGTCGAGCTCGATCGTCATGCCTTCATGGGCGAGGCAGATCCGTTCCTCGCTCCCGTCCCATCTATGCCGGGCCGCCGCGAGGAGCTGTTCGAGATCGTCGTCGGTGTGGTAGGGATCGTGGTGAAAGAGCACCACCGCCCCCACCCCGGCCTTGCGGGCGAAGCCCATGACGTGCTCGACGCACGAGTGACCCCAGCCGACGTGGTCCGGGTACTCGTCGTCGCCGTACTGCGCGTCATGGAACAACACGTCGGCCTCGCGGGCGACGTCGTGACCACTGATCCACGAAGAGGGCTCGTCGGACAGGTGCTTACCGAGGGAGGGTTCGTGATCGGGCAGGTAGGCGAGCGTTCTGCCGCCTTCCTCGATCCGGTAGCCGACGGTGGGGCCCTGGTGCGTCACCTTGGCGGCCCGAACCGTTGCCGAGCCGATCGTGACCGCGTCCTCGGGAGCGTCGTGGAAGGTGAGCCGGGCGGGAATGTCGGCCAGACGAACCGGGAAGAGCGGCGGCGAGAGGTAGATGCCGATCCGGTCGGCGATGCTCTGCACGGGCGAGGCCGGCCCCCAGAGATGGACATCGGCATCGGGATGGAACAACGGGCGGAAGAAGCCCAAACCCTGGAGATGATCGAGGTGCAGGTGGGTCAGGAAGATGTGCACCGCGTGCCTCGACTCGCGGTCCATGACCACGCCCAACGGCCGCATCCCGGTCCCGGCATCGAGGACGAGGGTGTGCCCGCTGTCGAGTCGAACCTCGACGCAAGACGTGTTTCCGCCGTAGCGGACCGTTTCGGCACCCGGCGTCGCCAGGGAGCCCCGGCACCCCCACACCCGAGCCTGCATCAGCCGGCGCCGTGCGGCGCCGCTCCTTCCCAGAAGACCGAGACGACGCCGTGCATCTCGTCGGTGGCGCCGAAGAGGGGGAAGGCGGTGGCTTGCACCGTGCGACGCACGCCGTCGTAGGCCGTCGCCACCAGCGTCCGGTGAGCCGGTCGCCGCTGGAAGAAGGCGATCCCCGCGGGGGTGTCGCGCCGTCGGACGGGAGCGCCGTCGGGCTCGCACAGCTCCAGCTCGGCGCCGAACTCGAGGGCGCCGATCTCCCCCAGCTCCGCGAACGGCTTCCCGATCAACAACTCGGCGGCCTCGTTGTAGAAGACGAGTGTTCCGGTCGCGTCGATCAGGAACATCGGGGTGGCGAGATTCGATGCCAGCTCCCGAGCGAGGATCAACGGAAGGCTCTTGGGAGGGCTGCCAGAGCTGGCCACGGCGGTCACGTTACTGAACCCCTCGCATACCAGGTCGTAGGGTGAGCGGCAATGGCCGATCTCCTCGAGCAGATCCGAGCCGCGCTCGACGAGCTCACGCCGCTGCTCCACCGCCGGATCGTCGACATCGAGATGGCGCGGCTCACGGTCGGAGCCGACGCCAGCACGCTGCAGCGCGCACTGGTAGCGGTGATCGGTCGCGCCGTCGAGCATTCCGAGGGGGACGTCACCGTGCGGACCACCAAGCAGGGCAAGGCGGCCCGGATCGAGGTCACGGGTGAGCACCCCCGCGAGCACCCGTCGACGGCTTCGGGCTGGCCCGCGACGCTGGTGGCCGACGTCGAAGCGATCGACGGGCGGCTCGGCGAGGAAGACGCCGCAGTGGTGTGGCTCACCGTTCCTCTGTCCGGATCGAGCGCTCCCGAGTCATGACGCGGCGCGGGCGAGGCGGCGGGCGAAGTTGCGGAGCGTGCGGCGCAGGAACCAGCGCCAGAACCACGCGGTGCCCCGGGGCGCGCCGTCGAACGTCGAGGTCCAGGTGATCCGGGTACCGCCGTCGTCCGGGTACAGCTCCACGGTGGCCCGGTAGCCCCGCACCGGCAGCCCCGACAGCATCGTGTAGCCGAGGCGGCGGGGCGGCTCGAACTCGACGACCTCCTCACGGGTGGTGACCGGCGGGGTGCGGAAGCGCCGGATGGCACCGACGCCGTCGGGCGGCGGCTCGCCCTCGCGCTCCAGGTCGGCGTGGCGGACCGTCGACCACTCGCTCCACCGGCGGCCCTCGCCGAGCAGGGGCCACACGACCTCGGGCGGTGCCGGGGACCGGGCCTCGGCCGCAATCGACCACCGGCCCATTCAGCGCTCCTTGGCGTCGCGGTCGAGGATCGAGCGAGCGGCCGCCAGCGCCTCGTCGGCCACTGCCTCCCGCATGGCCGCGCCGGGTGCGCCCGCGCCTGCGAGCGTGCTCGCGCGGAGGTGCTGCTTCACGACCCCGTAGGACGACGGCGGCAGCTCGGCCAGGGCCCGGGCCACGTCGAGCGCGCGGGCCACGACGCCGCTGTCGTCGTCGGCAATCTCGTCGAAGACGCCGAGCTCGCGCGCGGTCGGCGCGTCGACGAGCTCGGCCCCCAGGATCAGTCGGCGGGCGACGCCGGGAGCGAGCTCGGCCTGCACGACCGCCATCGCCATGCTCGGGAACGGGATCCCGGCCTTGATCTCGGTGAGCCCGAACCGCCCGGTAGTGGGGCCGATCCGGTAGTCGCCGCAGAGCGCGAGGACCAGCCCGCCCGCGACCGCGTGGCCGTTCACCGCGGTCACCAGCGGGCAGGGCAGACAGTGCCAACCCGCGAAGAGCCGGTTGACGCCGCGGCCCATCTCGGCTTGCTCGTCGCGAGACAGCCGGGGAACCACCCGCAGGTCGGCGCCGCCGGAGAAGAACCGGCCCGCGCCCATGAGCACGACCGCCCTGGGGCGACCGCGTCGCAGCGCATCGAGCACCGCAAGCCCGTCGGCCACGAGATCGGGGGCGAGCGCGTTCGCAGGCGGCCGGTCGATCGTGACGACCGTGACGCCGCCCCGGTCCTCGACGCGGAAGCAGCGCGGCGCGGGATAGGTCTCGATGCCCGATATTGCCACCACGAGCGCCAGCTCGTGGTGCCGATCGACGCGAGCAGCGCCCCGAGCTCAGCCCTCGAGCGCGTAGACGGTCTTTCCTGGCGTGGTCGTGAAGTACGACAGGCCGCTGCCGAAGTAGACGCGCTTGCCCGCGGCGACCGGCGCGCTCGAGATCGTGCCTTCGGTGTCGAGGCTGAAGAGCCTCTTGCCGGTCTTGGTGTCGAAGGCCTGGACCTGGTTATCGGCGGCGACGAAGCCGACGCCGTCGGCGAGGGTGATCGGCGCCCACACCCACGCCGGGAGCTGGCGCTCCCAGAGCACGGTGCCGGTCGCGGGGTCGAGCGCCATGAGCACCGACGTCGCCGCCATGTCGCCGATCGGCTTGCTCCGGCCGTTGGCCGGCTCGCTCCCGGGCTCGCGGCTGGTGCCGTTGTTGCCGGCCACGATGATCCGTTTGCCGTCGTAGGCGCCGTTGTTGAAGACGCCGCCGATGAGCGCGCTGCCGTCGCTGATCGGGCGCGCCCACACCGTCCCGCCGGTCTCGCGGTCGAGCACCCAGAACATCCCCGACTTCTGCCCGGCGCCGACGAGCTTGCGCTCGACGCCGTCGACCTCGGCCTCGAACAGGATCGGGTTGGTCCCGAAGTCGGTGTCGTCGGAGATCGGGGTGGGGAGAGTGAACACGTCACCCTCGGTCACCTGGCGGATCCAGCGGACCTCGCCGGTGGCGAGGTCAAGTGCGATCACCGAGTCGGAGGTCGGTCCGGCGGCCTCGGTGTAGTTGTTGCCGGTGGTTGCGAACACCGTGCTCGCGTCGACGTCGACCGACACCGACGACCACACGCTCACCCCGTTGTAGGGCGGCTCGGCCGTCCGATAACGCCAGAGCTCCATGCCGGATGCACGGTCGAACGCGGCCACCCCGCCGCGGAACGTCGCGTTCGACTCCGCGGCCACCTCCTCGATCGACGCCAGGCCGACGATGACGGCGTCCTCGGTCACGACGGGTGACGAGAACCCGGTGGCAAACTCCTGGTCGTCGACGAGCACGCTCCAGACGTCTTCGCCGGTCCCGGCGTCGACGGCCCACAGCTTCGCGTCGCTGCCGAGGACGAAGACCACTCCCCCGGCGAGCGTGGGCGACGACGAGCCGCTGATGTCCTCGCGCTTCCACACCTCGTCGCCGCTGCCGGCGTCGAGCGCGACGAGACCCTCGCCCGACAGCACGTACACACGCTCGCCGGCGACGGCGGGCGCGCCGTTGACCGCTGCGGGCGCCTCGTAGGTCCAAGCGGTCTCCAGGTCGGAGGCGCGCTTGGGCGTGAGCGACGAGCGCCGGTTGTGGAATGTCGAGGACAGGTCGTGGCCCAGCTGCCGCCAGCGAGCTCCCCGTTCGGGACGGTCGGCCTCCCCCGCGACGGCCTCTCCTGCGCACGCTCCGGCCAGCGCGACGAACACGGCGCAGGCGCAGACCGCGCGCCTCCTAGCCAGGGGTCGACTCCGACGAGACGCCGGCGCGCAGCAACGCACCCGCGGGCCGGCCGGTGTGGCGGTCGTCGGCCACGGTGACCTCTCCATTCACGACCACTGCCCGGTAGCCGGTCGCCGCCCGGAACAGCCTGCTGGCACCGCCGGGCAGATCGTGGGTGACCGTGAGCGGCCCGACGGCGAGGCCGTCGAGGTCGATCACGCACAGGTCGGCGGGGCGACCGACGGCAACGGTTCCGCGGTCCTCGATCCCGAGGAAGCGGGCCGGATGCGCGGTGAGGCGGTGCACGGCGGTCTCGAGTGGGAGGCGCTGCTCGTCGCGCACGAGGCGAGCGAGCAGGTCGGTGGGGTACGTGTAGTTGGTCACGCTCATGACGTGGGCGCCGGAATCGCCGAGCCCGATGAGCGTGCTCGGCTCCCCCGCGAGCTGGGCGGTGCCGTCACGGTCACGGTTGACGACCGGCGTCTGGAGCTCGGTGACGAGGTCGTCGGCGACGACGAAGTCGCAGAGCAGGTCGGTCGGGGGGCAGCCGGCCGCCGCGGCCGCGTCGGCCAGAGTGCTGCCCTGGAGGTCGGGCCGCGACGGGCTCGACGCGATGACCCACTCCCGGTAGCAGGGGCCGAACATCGAGGTGCAGTCCTGGGGCGCGTCGCGCAGCATGGCGCGGAAGGCGGGATCGGCAACGCGGGCCCGGCGCGCGTCGTGGTCGAGGTCGAAGAACCCGTCCATGGCCTCGCCCCAGCCCCGCACCAGCACCGCGACCGAGACCCGGTCGAAGCGCAGCGTCGTGGTGATCGGCTGCGGGAGCACCTGGGGCGCGACCCAGACCCGCTCGTTCACGGCCCAGTTGTGCTCCAGCACCTGCTGCCACACGTCGTCGCCGGGCTCGGCGAAGAACGGCGTCCAGCTCAGCCGGGCGCCGGCTTCCTCGGTCCAGTCGACGTAGCCCTCGACCTCGGCGATGAGGCCGGCGGCGTCGCCGCTGAACTTCGTCCGCACGTTGATCTGCCACGGCCGGCCCCGGCACGCCCCCACCAGCGCCCGCAGCTCGGCGTCGTCGGCGCGCCGGCTCGGCACCGGCTCGCCGTAGGCGTCGTTGTGGTTCGGACCGCGCGACGTGGCGAAGCCGAGCGCGCCCGCATCGAGCGAGCGGCTCAGCTCGGCGACGAGCGCGGCGCGATCGTCGGCGGTGGCGGTTTCGCTTCGGGCTCGCTCGCCCATCACGAAGTAGCGCAACGCCGAGTGCGGCACCAGGCCGGCGACGTTGACTCCGAGCGGCAGCGTCCCGAGGTGGGCCAGGAACTCGGGCCAGGTCGACCACGTGAACGGCACGCCGAGCGACGTGCTGTCGAAGGGGATCTCCTCGACCATCTCGAGGCTGCGCAGCAGGTATTCGCCGCCACCGTCGGGGCAGGGGGCGACGCCGAAGCCGCACAGGCCGAGCACGACCGACGTGACGCCGTGCAGGCACGTCGGCGACGCGGTCGGGTCCCAGCACAGCTGGGCGTCGAGGTGGGTGTGCGGATCGACGAAGCCGGGCGTCACCACGCAGCCGGCGGCGTCGACCTCGGTGGCGGCGGCGGGGTCGTCGAGCTCGCCGATCTCGGTGATGACACCCCCGCTGACGGCGACGTCGGCGAGGCGGGCGGGCGCGCCGGTCCCGTCGACCAGCGCCCCGCCCCGGATCACGACGTCGAACGGCATCCCATGCTCACGCTACCCGTCGTCGCCTCGAGCCTCGGCTGTCGCCGCGGGGCCGCGTGATCCATACTCGCGGCCGCAGCGAACCCGCGGCACGGCTCAAGCAGGGAGGCAGCCATGGGCACCGAGGCACTCGAGCAGGCCTTCGCCAGCACCCGGAAGGTGCTCGCGAACGTGAAGCCGGACCAGCTGGACCAGCCGACGCCGTGCGAGTCGTGGGACGTGCGCCGGCTCGTCAACCACATCGTGGGCGGGAGCTACTGGTTCGCCGCTAGCACCGACGCCGGCCAAGCACCCGAGGTCGACACCACCGAGGACACCGACTACGCCGCCGGCGACCGGGTGGCGGCGTTCGACGAGGGGATCAAGCGGGCGGTGGCGGCGTTCAGCGCCGAAGGGGCACAGGAGAAGATGATCAAGCTCCCGTTCGGCGAGTTCCCGGGCGCCATCCTCATGGGACTGGCGACGACCGACACGTTCACCCACGGGTGGGACCTGGCCCGGGCCACCGGCCAGGACGCGAACCTCGAGCCCGAGCTCGCCGAGCAGCTGCTCGCCGGGGCGAAGATGTCGATCCCCGACGAGTTCCGAGGGCCGGACGGGGTGGCGCCGTTCGGGCCGGAGGTGAAGGTGCCGGACTCGGCGCCCGCCGCCGACCGCCTCGCCGGCTTCCTCGGCCGAACGCCCTAGCGGGGCGGTCGCCCTCATAGCACCCCAGGTAGCGCGCCAGGAGGTGAGTGCAGTGGACGTGCACGGCCTGGTGTGGATGGGGGTGCGCACCCCGCAGTTCGCCGAGACGTCGGCGTTCCTCGAACGGCTCGGGCTCCGACCCGTGCGCAGCGAGAGCGAGATGACCGTCCTTCAGGCACGCAACGGGGACACCGTCGAGGTGTTCGGCCCGGGCGACGACGATCATCGCCACTTCGACACCGGCCCAGTCGTCGGCTTGCTCGTCGACGACATCGAGGAGGCCCGCCGCGAGCTCGAGGCGGACGGCATCGAGTTCATCGGACCCGTCGAACACGGCGGCGGCATGACATGGACACATCTGCGCGGCCCCGATGGCAACGTCTACGAGCTGACGCAGCGGCAAGGAAGCTGAGCGGGCGCCGGTCGGCGCGATTCGCGGTCAGGTGCCGGCCGCCGCCGGCGCGGCGAGCCCGTCCCGGGCGAAGCGTCGCCACTCGACATCGAACGCGACCAGCACGTCTTGGTCGAGGGTGTGCAGGCGCCCGTCGCGAAGCTGGATACCGTGGGCGACCTGCAGAACGTCCAGGTTGCCCACCGCTTCGGTGCCCGATCCGATGATGGTGGGCGCAATCCCGACGATGATTCGATCGACAACCTCCGCCCGCAGCAGGGAGGTGATGACCTTGGCACCACCCTCGACGAGCAACGACTCGATCCCGATCCCGCGGAGCAGGGTGAGCGCCGAGAGCACGTCGACACCCGCCGGACCGGGTCGCGCGACGCGCACCGCAACCTGTCGGTCCTCGAGCCACGCCCGATCGGCGGGAGCCGAGCGGTCAGTGGTGATCACCACGGTGCTGGCGTCGTCGTCGAGGATCCTCGCGTGGCGCGGCACGCGCAGCGTCGAGTCGAGCACGACGCGGACCGGCGACACGCCGGGCACCCTGCGCACCGTGAGTTGGGAGTCGTCGGCGATCACCGTGCCCACTCCGACGAGCACGCCGTCGCACGCGGCGCGCAGGGCGTGCGAGACGGTGCGCTCGGCATCGCCGCTGATCCACTTCGCGTCCCCGGTTCTGGTCGCGATGCGACCGTCGAGCGTCTGCGCGTACTTGAGCACGACGTAAGGACGGTGATCCCGGGCGTGCACGGCCCCCAGGAGCTCGGTGACGTCGGGCGGGCCGACGGCCGGCACCGCCAGGGCGTCGCCGGCGGGTTGCAGGTGGCCGAGGCGGTCGCGCTTGGCCCGTAGGTAACCCAGGTTGCGGGCGTGGGGCGCCGTGGAGAGCTGCTCCACGGAGTCGACGGCAACGCCCAGGGACTCGAGAGCGTCGACCTTCGCCGGGTTGTTGGTCATCAGGCGCACCGACCGCACCCCGAGCGTCGTCAGCACCGCGGCGGCGTCGTCGTAACGTCGGGAGTCGACGGGCAGGCCGAGGTGGAGGTTGGCGTCGACGGTATCGGCACCGTGGTCCTGCTCGACGTAGGCCCGCAGCTTGTTGAGCAGGCCGACGCCCCGCCCTTCGTGGCCCGTGGCGTAGATGAGGACACCCTCACCGGCTGCGGCGATCGTGCGCAGCGCCAGCCGAAGCTGTGCGCCGCAGTCGCAGCGCAGGGAGCCGAGGGCGTCGCCGGTCAGGCACTCCGAGTGCAATCGGGTCAAGACTCCGCTTCTGCCCGACACCTCGCCCTTCACCAGCGCGAGGTGCACCAGTCCGGTCGAGGGTTCGAAGGCGTGCGTCTCGAACGGGCCGAAGGGCGTGGGCAGGGTCACGCACGTGAGTTCTCGCGCCGTCGGCATGTGAGCGCCTCCGATCTTCCCGGACTCGCGGGGCAGGACCTCGCCCGCCCGCTCCCGCCCGCCGGCTGGGATACTGGCACCGCCGTCGGCTCAGTACCCCGAGGATGCGGTCCGGACACATGGCAACCCCCGTGCGTGCCAAGGCGGTCTGGTTCGTCGCCCCCCGATCGGTCGAGGTGCGCGAGTGCGAGGTGCCCGAGCCGCGGGCCGGCGAGGTCCTGGTGCGTACGGCGTTCTCCGGCATCAGCCCGGGCACCGAGATGCTCGCGTATCGCGGGAACATCGACGAGACGGTTGCCCTCGACGAAGCCCTCCCGGCGCTGTCGGGCCGGTTCTCCTATCCCTTCCGCTACGGCTACAGCTGCGTGGGTCGGGTCGAGCGTTCCCGCGGCGCGCCGGTGGAGGGTACGGCCGTCTTCGCCTTCCACCCCCATCAAGACCGCGTGGTCGTCGGCAGCGGCGACGTGGTCGAGGTCGAGGGTGTGGCTCTTCGCGCCGCGACGCTGTTCCCGCTGGTCGAGACGGCCCTCCAGGTGAGCCTCGACGCCGGTCCCGTCGCCGACGAGCTGGTGGTGGTAACCGGACTCGGCGTGGTGGGACTGCTCACCGCGCTGCTGCTGCGACGAGCCGGGGCCCGCGTGGCCGCCAGCGAGCCGGTCGGCTGGCGCCGTGAGGTCGCCGCGTCGGTGGGGATCGAGTCGGTTCCACCCGATGCGCTCGAGGCGCGGGTCGCCGCCGACAGTGACGGGCGGGGGGCGCCACTGCTCATCGAGGCGAGCGGGAACCCCGCCGCGCTCCCTCCCAGCCTGCCGCTGCTCGCCCACGAGGGCACCGCGCTCGTCGCGTCCTGGTACGGCACGAAGCCAGTGACGTTGCCGCTCGGCGCCGAGTTCCACCGGCGTCGCCTCACCATCCGCAGCACCCAGGTTTCGACCATCCCGGCGCGCCTCGCCGCCGAGTGGTCGCACGACCGGCGGCGGTGCGTCGCCCGCGAGCTAATGGCGGAGCTGCCGTTGGGAACGCTGGCCACCCACGAGTTCTCGTTCCCGGCGGCGGCGGCTGAGGCGTACCGACAGGTGGACCGGGCGCAAGAGGGGTTGTTCCACGCGGCGCTGTGTTATGAGTGAGCGCGTGTACGAGGTGGGAACGAGCGCCAGCGTCACCGCCTGGCACGTGATGCCCGGCATGGAGGGCCCGGAAGGGGAGCTGCACTCTCACGACTATCGGATCGACGTCGTCGCGGCGCGTGGCGACCTCGACGAGCACGGAATGGTGTGCGACCTCGATGTGCTGCGGTCGGCCCTCGACGACATCGTCGGGCGGCTCCGCGACCGGAACCTCGAGATCATCCTGCCGGACGGCGCCGCCGCGGTGACGGTGGAGATCTTCGCCCGCTGGGTCCACGACCGGTTGTGTGGTGCTCTCGGAGACGCCGGTGAGAGGACGCTTCGCGTGCGCGTGTGGGAGACGCCCGATGCGTTCGGCGGCTACACCACCGGCGGGGCCTGATCGCGCCCATCGAGCAGCTCTGCGTAGCTCGCCAGGCAGCGCTGGGCGCACGCCGACCAGGTGAACCGCTCGGTCACCAGCTCGCGGGCGTTGCATCCCATGCGGGCGCGCAGGCGCTGGTCCCCGAGGAGCTGTGCCAGCCGGCCGTGGAGCGCGCCGACGTCGCCCGGAGGCACGAGGAAGCCGGTCTCCCCGTCGACGACGACTTCCGGGATGCCGCCGAGGCGGCTGCACACTACGGGGGTTCCGCTGGCCATGGCCTCCAAGACGACGAGCCCCAGCAGCTCGGAGATCCGAACGGGGCGCCCGTAGCAGGTGACGTCCACCGACGGCAGCGCGAGGACCGCGCTGCGCCGCAGCAACCGGGGCAGCTCGTCGCCGGAGACTGCCCCGGCGAAGGTCACCCGGCCTGCCGCCGACGCCGCCAGCGTGCGCAGCACCTGCGGGTAGCCGCGCTCGGGCCCGCGCGGGTCGTGGCCGTCAGAGCCGGCCACCGTCAGCTCCGCACCGACGGGCAAGGCCCGCAGGAGCCGGTCGACGCCCTTGTGGGGGGTCAGCCGTCCGACGAAGACGACCCCGGCGCGACGCGCGTCCGGTTCGGGGTGGAAGCGCTCGGGGTCGGCGCCCCCGTAGATCAAGCGAACGCGGTGAGGGGATGCGCCGAGCACCTCGGCCGAGTACCGCGACACGGTGAGAAACCGGTCGACCAGCCGCGGCAGCAGCCCGCCCCGGTCGGGGCCGAGCAGGCCGTGGTCGGTCACGGCGCGAGGTTGCCCCCGGGCCCGCGCGCTTACGAGGGCGAGGCGGGTGGGGATGCTGTGCAGCTGGTGGGCGTGGGCGACGTCCGCGTCTCCCAGCGATCGCACGAGCCCCGTACCGACGGGATGAGCGGGATGGCCATGAAGGTGAGCACGCGCCCGCAGCACCACCACCTCGAGACCGCCGACCTCCCGCCACCGGCGCTGGGCGCGGCCGAACGTCACCAGCCGGCACGGCACCTCGCGGGCAAGGGCACGCGCGAGCTCGAGGGGATACCGTTCCCCCCCTCCGAAGAGACCCCCGCTCCCAAAGGCGGTGGGCGCGACGTGAGTCACCCTCATGCTGCGAGTCTCGCTGATCACCCTCGGTGACCCCCAGCGGCTCACCGGCGGCTACCTCTACCACCGACGGATGGCGGCGGCAGCCGCCGACCAGGACGCCTCCGTCGGCTTCGGGTCGTGCCCCGATCTCGTCTTTCCCGTCGGTGTCGTGCCGGCCCGCGGGGTGCTCCGTCGGGCGCTCGACGCCGACGTGATCGTCGTCGACAGCATCGTCGCCGCCGTACTCGCGCCGTGGATCCGTTCGGAGCGAGCCCGGCCGCCTGTCGTCGGGATGCTGCACCAGCCGCCCGGCGGCATCGAGCACGGCCCCGTGCGCAGCCGCGTGCAGGCGCGCCTCGACAAGCACACGTACCGGCGGGCACGACTGCTGATCGTCGCGAGCGAGACCCTGGCGGTCGATCTGCGGACCCACGGCTTCCCCGCCGACGTCGTGCGCCTCGTCCCCCCGGGGCGGGACCCCGCTCCGTCGACGGGCCCGCTCCCCGACCTACGGGCGGGCCGACGCGCCGCCTTCCTGTGCGTCGGCAACTGGGTGCCCCGCAAGGGGATCATCGACCTCCTCGAGGCGTTCGCGCGGCTTCCGCCCGAGAGCGCGACGCTCCACCTGGTGGGCGACGACCGCGTCGAGCCCGGCTACGCGGCCCGGGTGCGGGCACGCCTCGCGGAGCCGGCGCTGGTCGAGCGGGTGATCGTGCACGGGCCGCGGCCCGCCGGCGAGGTCGCCGCCCTGTACGAGGCCGCGGACGCGTTCGTGCTGCCGAGCACCAAGGAGCCGTACGGGACCGTCTACGGCGAGGCGCTCGCCGCCGGCCTGCCGGTCGTCGGGTGGGCGGCCGGCAACCTGCCCCACCTCGCCGCCGACGGTCGGGAGGGCGTCGTGCTGCCGCCCGGCGACATCGAAGGGCTTTCGGCTGCCCTGCTCCGGCTGGCCGATGACGACGCCTACCGTCGCCACCTTGCCGACGCGGCGCGGCGCCGAGGCGCCCTCCTTCCGTCGTGGGACGACACCGCCCGGGCGTTCTTCGCGGCGCTGCGAGAGGTCGCGGGGGCCGGGCCGCGCTGACGAGGTAGCTACGGGATCGGCGGCACCTCGTTGAACGACACCAGCACGGTCCCCCAGCTGTCGATCCTGATCCGCGCGATCGATCCATCCCGCACGAACATCCGCCAGGCGACCGCGTCACCGACCTGGAGCGCCCACGCGATCGCGGCCTTGATCGGCGAAACGTGGCTCACCACCACGACGTCGTGATCGCGAGCATCGGTCGTGAGCTGCCGGCACGCCTCCCGGACGCGCTCGCCCAGCGCGGTGAGCGATTCGCCGCCTGCGGGCACGTAGGAGGGGTCGGAGCGCCACCGCTCCCATACCGCTTCGTCGACGTCGGCCGGCCGACAGCCGTCCAGCGTCCCGTAGTCGAGCTCGATCCAGCGCTCGTCGATCTCGACCGGGCGCCCGAGCGCCTCCGCGGTCTCGCGGGCGCGCCGCAACGGACTCGAGACCACCCGCCCCTCGGGGGGAACGACCCGGGCCAGCGCGACCGCCTGGCGCCGGCCGACCGCCGAAAGCGGAGGATCGGCGCGTCCCAGCAGAAGCCCGCGCGCGTTCTCGGCCGTCTGGCCGTGGCGCGCGAGCCAGAGCATCCGACGACCCTACCGGTCGGCGCCGACGGGGCCGTTTGCCCGACACGGTGGCCGGGAACCTAAAGACCATGTCGCCGCACCGCCGCCACCCGGAAGGCTGAGAGCGCCGGATGGAACCTGTGCGGCCGAACACATCGGCGTGGGTCGCGACCACGCCTGACGCCGGGTATCCCGGGCTCGAGCACCCGCTCCGAGTCGACGTCGCCGTCATCGGCGGCGGCATCACCGGCCTGACCACCGCGCTGCTGCTCAAGCGGGGCGGCGCCACGGTCGCCGTGCTGGAGCGTCACGCCGTGGCCGGTGGGACCACCGGCAACACGACCGCGAAGATCACCTCGCTACACATACTCGTCTATGCCGAGCTCCTCCGGAGCCTCGGCGGCGAGCGTGCTCGCCAGTACGCCGAGGCGAACCAGGCCGCCGTCGAGCAGATCGCCCGTCTCGTCGAGGACGAGGCCATCGACTGCGACTTCACCCGCATGCCGGCGGTCACGTACGCGAGCGAGCCGGCGAACCTCCTGGCGATCGAGGCGGAGGTCGACGCGAGCCGGCAGCTCGGGCTCCCGGTTTCCTTCGTCACCGATGCGGACCTGCCATACCCGGTGGCCGGCGGAGTCCGATTCGACCAGCAGGCCCAGTTCCATCCCCGCCGTTACTGCTTGGCCCTGGCCCAGCTGATCAACGGCGCGGGCAGTCACGTCTTCGAGAACACCGCCGTGACGAAGGTACGACGCGGCTCGCCGTGCCGGGTCGAGACACAAGACGGCAACACCGTTGCCGCCGACCGCGTGGTCGTCGCCACGCTGCTTCCGTTCATGAACGAAGGACTGTTCTCGGCGCGAACCGAGCCCGCTCGTTCGTACGCACTCGGGGTACGCGTCGATCCCGCTCAAGATGTCGGCGCCATGTACATCAACGTCGAGGCCCCGACGCGGTCGATCCGGTCTCACCCTTTTCCCGGTGACGACGCCTATCTCGTCATCGGTGGCGAAGGCCACAAGACCGGGCACGACGAGGACACCGAGGAACGCTACCGGTCGCTCGAAGCCTGGGCGCGCGAGACCTTCACGGTGCGATCGATCGAGCACCGCTGGTCCGCGCAGGACTTCCGTACCCTCGATGGCGTTCCCTACGTCGGGCGCCTGACGAAACGCGACGACCGCGTGTACGTGGCGACAGGCTTCCAGAAGTGGGGCATGACTAACGGAACCGGGGCGGCGATGATCCTGTCCCGGACCATGCTCGGCGATCCTCCCCCGTGGGCAGCGGTCTTCGACTCGACGCGCGCCAACCCGCGCCAGTCGGGCAAGCATTTCGTCAAGGCACAGACCGACGTCGCGGCCCGCTTCGTCGGTGATCGATTGGCCCGCCGCCCCCGCCGGCCCGAAGAGCTCGTCGGCGGCGAGGGAGCAATCACGAGCGTCGGCGGCGAGAAGGTCGCCGTCTCGCGGGGTCTCGACGGAACGGTGCGCGCCGTTTCACCCGTCTGCACGCATCTCGGCTGCCTCGTGCGCTGGAACTCGGCCGAACGTTCGTGGGACTGCCCGTGCCACGGCTCTCGGTTCGACGCCAACGGCCAGGTACTCGAGGGACCAGCCACGCGCGACCTCGAGCCCAAGTCCGTTCCCCATCAAGGAAGCGACTGACCGTCACCTGCGCGAACGCGCCGCCTTCTGCTGCTGCGCCGTCTTGTGCCCGGCCTCGTCAACCCGGATGATGGGCTACTCGAGCGGCGATTCGGAGGGGACGTGCGCCAACCACCCGGGGTTCCCGCCAGCCCGCCACCGCGCGTCGAGGGGACGGTGCCCCTGCCCGACGGCCGGCGCCTGGGCTACGCCGAGTACGGCGACCCCGACGGGCCGCTGGTGATGTGGTTCCACGGCACGCCCGGCGCTCGCCGGCAGGTGCCGCCGAGCGGGCGACGCGCCGCCGACGAGCTGGGGCTGCGGGTGGTGTGCGTCGAGCGGCCCGGGGTGGGCGACTCCACCGATCACGCCTACCGGCAGATCCTCGACTGGGCCGACGACGTGACCGTCGTCGTCGAGCATCTCGGCCGCGAGCGGTTCCTGGTCGTCGGGCTGTCGGGCGGCGGCCCCTACACGCTCGCCTGCGCGCACGCGCTCCCCGACCAGGTCGTGGCGGTCGCCATCCTCGGCGGCCTGGTGCCGACCAGCGGCGGCGACGCCGCCGCCGGCGGTGTGGTGGCGCTCTCCCGGCCGTTCAACCGGTTGCTCACCGTGCTCCGCCGGCCGCTCGGCCGCGGGCTCTGGGGCTTCATCCGGGTCACGAAGCCCGCCGCCCACCCGCTCTACCGGGCATACGCCCGGTTCTCGCCGGAGGGCGACCAGAAGGTGTTCGACGACCCGGCGACGGAGGCGATGTTCATCAACGACCTCACCTTTGCAGCCCGGCGCCAGTTCCAGGCGTTCGTGAACGACCTCGTCCTGGTGGGCCGGCCGTGGGGCTTCCGCCTCGCGGACGTCCGCGTCCCGGTGCGGTGGTGGCACGGCGACGCCGACCCGTTCGTCGGGCTCGACCAGGCCCGGCGCGCCACCGCGCTGCTGCCCGACGTCGAGCTCATCGTGCGGCACGGGGAGAGCCACCTGGGCGGGTTCGCCGCCGCCGACGAGATCCTGACCGTGCTGGCCAAGCTCTGGGAGGAACGGACCGGCACCTTGCCGCGCCGATGACGAAGCCGCCCTCCAGAAGGGGAGATGGATCAGGAACGCGGCGCGTCGTCGGCGTCGCCGGGCGAGCGCCCCTCCAGCAGCTCGCGCGCCAGCTCCGCCACCTTCCGGCGGCTGCTGCGGGCGGCGACGCGGAGCCGGTCGAAGGCGGTCACCTGGTCCAGCCCCTCGCGCCCCATGAGCAGCCCGATCGCCCGGTCGATGAGGACGCGGTTGTCGAGGGCGTACTGGAGCTGATCGACGATCTTCGACTGCTGCTCGGCCAGCACCGCGCTGGAGAACATGCCCTCGACGACCGAGACGAAGGCTCCGATCGCATCGCGGTCGCTCGCGTCCCAGGGGTACGGGTGATCAACGTAGACGTTCAGCGTCCCCACCGGCCCGCCGCCGAGCCGGACGGGCGCGCCCAGCACGCCGCGGACACCCGCGGTGAGGAGGAGCGGCGTCAGCCGGGGCCAACGGTCGTCCCCCTCGACGTCGTCGGTCGAGACGCTGCGGTCGAGCACGAACGCGTCGATGCACGGGCCTTCGCCGGTCTGCTCGTGCGCCGTCTCCAGGACCCGGCCGGCCTCGTCGGAGGCGGCGACGTACCGGAGCACCTGCGCGTCGTCGACGAGCAGCAGCCCTGCGCCCGACACGCCGAAGAGACCGCTGGTCGCCGACACCACCCGCTTCAGCGCCGGCTCGACCACCGAGCCGGGCGGCACCTGGTTTCGGAGCTGCTCCAGCGCGGCCTCGAGGGCTCCTCGATCGACGTGCATCACCCCAGAACGGACCACGTTGCCCTACCAGGACTTCACTTGGGACATAGCGTACGCTCCGGTGTCGCCTCGCCGCGGTGGCGATACGTCGGCCGACCGGCGCGGCCGCGCAACCTACCCGCCGCTCGGCGGCGAGGGCTCGCCGGCCGCCGCGTCGGCGGCGGGGGGCTCGAGCGTGAACACCTGGTCGAGGCCGCTGATCTCCAGGATCCGCCGGCACTGGCGGCTGGGCGACGCGAGGACGACCTCCGTGTCGGGGGCCACGCGTTTCACCCACGAGAGGGCGTTGAGCCCCGACGAGTCGATGAACGAGACCTGCGCCAGGTCGACCGTCAGCGTGCGGGGCGGGCGGCGCATCGCTTCGGCCAGCGCGTCGCGCAGCCCCGGGGCCGACGCGATGTCGATCTCGCCGGCGACCGTGATCACGACGGCGCCGTCTCCTGATTCCACCGAGACCGACAGCCCCTCCACCCCAACCCACCCTTCCGACGCGGCAGTGTCGCCACCTTCAGCAGGGTCAGGGCTGACGAGACGAGCACCAATTCAACCACACGAACGGCGGGCGCGTGACGCCGCGACGACGGGGGCAGGGCTGAGCGATGCGGGCGCCGTGGGCCCCTACCTCTCGCCCAGTGCCCTGGCCAGCTCGTCGCGGCCCATCTTCGAGCGGCCGGGCAGGTTCCGCTTCTTGGCCCGCTCGTAGAGCTCCTGACGCGTCTTCGGGGTGGAGGCACCCGTCCGCTTCCGCCGGGCGACGGCTGCGCCCTGCTTGCCCAGCGCGGTCCGGGTCTTCTTGGGCATGTGGGTGATCGTCTTCTTCTTCTTGGCGGCCGCGATCGCCTTGCGGACGTTCCGCCTCGCCGCCTTGCGCTGCTTGCTAGTCGCCATGGCGCACCTCCTCGGCGTCCACGGGTTCCTACCCGCACGCGGCGCCCGGGACTCAGAGGCTGTGGGCGATGAGGTCGGCGTAGACGAGGGCGCCCCCGGTTTGGAGGTGGATGCCGTCCTCCACGAAGAGCTCGGGGTGCTGGACCGCCACGGCCTTCCAGTCGACGAGGACGGCGTTCGGGTAGCGCGGCACCCCGGAGGCCAGCACGTCGTTGACCGGCCCCTCCCACGGGCGGGCCACGTTGGCGTTCACCACGACGACGCGGGGCACGCCGGCGAGCATCTGCATCATCTGGTCGAACTGGTCCGGGCGGATGATGCCGTTGTTCCCCATGTGCATCACCACGCGCTCGCCGAGCTGGCCCGCGTCGTGGAGGAGGCGCACGACCGCGAGCGCCTGGTCGAACTGGCGGCTGACAGCGGCGTCGAGCGCGAGGCCGTTACCGATGACTGCCTGCAACGCGCCGTGCGCGCCGAGCATCACCGAGTCGCCGATGGCGGTCACCCGCGCCGGGGGCGGCGGCGCGGGCGCGGGCGGGGGC
>JBOGFI010000262.1:0-26225 GCA_050743365.1 Acidimicrobiia bacterium
GGCCCCGGGCACCCCCGCGGCCCCAGGCGGCGGCGACGTCGGCCGCCGCCAGGCGAAACCCGGGCGCGGCCGCGCCGGCCGAGAGGATGCGGACCGGGGTGGTCATGCAGCTCACTCTACCGCCGCGCCCTCGCGCTCAAGCCGGGCCACCCGGACGCCGAAAAACAAGCCGTATGGGTAGGAGGCTGCCCCTTCCTCCGGCGTTCCGCCGGATCGAGGTCCCGGTGGTGCTCGGGGCCTTCCTCGTGCTGCGCGCGCTCGGCCTCATCGCGCCTGTCCCGTGGTGGGTGCTCGTCGCCGTCGTCGTCGCCGCCTCGCTGCTCAGCGATCTCGCGACGTGGCTGTGGCCGGAGGCCCGAAGCGGGCGTGAGCTCTGGCTTCACACCGGCGTAGTGACCGTGGTGGTCACGATGGTGATGTACACGACTGGCTGGGGGCCGACGCTCGCGGTCGGCTACGCCTTCGTGCTGGGGGAGGGGGTGCGCCGCGCCGGGTCGGGTATTTGCGGACCCGCGCTGGTGTCGTCGCTGTCGTGCCTCGTGCTCGGCCAGGTGGCGATCGCGCTTGGGATCGCACCGACCCTGGTCGACCAGCCCGAGGTGCACGGGTTGGCGGTGCTGGCGTCGTTGGGCCTCGTGCTCGTGGCGCGGGTCGTCGACCGGTCGACCAAGGCCGAGGAGCAGGCGGAGCAGGCGCTGCGCCGCCGCGAGGAGCGGTTCCGGGCCCTGCTCGAGAACTCGTCCGACGCCATCGTCGTCTTCGCACGGGACGGATCTGCTTCGTACACGAGCCCGGCGTTCGAGCGGCTCGTCGGACGGCCTGAGGGTGACTTCGCCTTGTCCGGCGACTTCGTGCATCCCGACGACCTCGCGCGGGGCCGGCAGCTGGCGGCCGACGTCGTCGCCGATCCCTCGTTGCCCCGCCGGGCCGAGCTGCGCCTCCGCGACGAGACGGGCGAGTGGCACTGGTTCGAGGTGTCGTGCACCAACCGGCTCGACGACCCCAGCGTGCGCGGGATCGTGGCCAACCTGCGCGACGTCACCGAGCGGAAGCTCGCCGAGGACCAACTGACGTACCAGGCGTACCACGACCCGCTCACCGGGCTCCCGAACCGTGCCGCCTTCCTGGAGCGACTGCAGGCGATCTTGGACCGCCGCGCCAACCGGTCCCTTCACCTCGCCGTGCTCTTCCTCGACCTCGACCGGTTCAAGCTCGTCAACGACAGTCTCGGCCACGCCGTGGGCGACCGGCTGCTCATCGAGGTCGCCGACCGGCTCAGGTCGTGCCTTCGTCCCGGCGACCTCGTGGCCCGGTTCGGAGGCGACGAGTTCACGATCCTCCTGAACCGCCTGACGGCGGTCGACGACGTCGAGCGGGCCGCAAAGCGGGTCCTGGACCGGCTCCGGATGCCGGTCTCGCTGGAGAGCCGCGATCTGGTGGTCACCGCGAGCATCGGGATCGCCCGTGCCCAGGGGTTCGTCGACGACGTCACCGACGCCGGCGACCTGCTGCGTAAGGCGGACCTGGCCATGTACCTCGCCAAGGACCGGGGCCGGGCGCGCTGGGAGTTCTTCGACGAGCGACAGGCTCCGGAGACGGGGGAGCGCCTCGAGCTGGAGGCCGCGCTGTGGCGAGCCGTCGACGAGGAGGAGCTCGTGGTGCACTTCCAACCCGAGGTCTCGCTCGCCGGCGGCGAGGTCGTCGCGCTCGAGGCTCTTGTCCGCTGGGACCATCCCGAGCGGGGGATGCTCCTGCCCGGGGCGTTCATCCCGTTCGCCGAGGAGTCGAGCCTGATCCTCGCCATCGACCGGTACGTCCTGCGCGCTGCCTGCCGGCAGGCGGCCGCGTGGGAGCACCTCCGGCCGGACGGCAAGCTGCTCAGGATCAGCGTGAACCTCTCGCCTCGGTTCGTACACCAGTCCCAGGCACTCGAGGACGTCCTGAGCGTGCTGCGTGAGACGGGCGCCGACCCGAACATGCTCCAGGTCGAGATCACCGAGCGCACCGCGCTCGGTGACGAGGAGCGGCTGGTGCGGCGACTCCAGCGCCTGCGCAAGCTCGGGATGCGCGTCGCGATCGACGACTTCGGGACCGGGTACTCGTCGCTGAGCTACCTGCGACGCTTCCCGGTCGACGTGCTGAAGCTCGACAAGTCGTTCATCGACGGCATCGCTCAGCACGAGAGCGACGCCGCGATCGTGGAGGCCGTGATCACGATGGGCCATGCGCTCGGCATGCGCATCACCGCCGAGGGGGTCGAGCGCGGCGAGCAGGTCGCCGAGCTGCGGGCGCTCCGGTGCGACGGCGCCCAGGGCTTCCACTTCTCACGAGCCCTCGCTCCGTCCGCCGTCGAGGAGCTGCTCACCGCGGGCGACGGCGTCCTTGCCGCCGGAACGGTCGAGCCGTTGCCGCTCCGCCGCCACGACGCGGCGTCGTAGCGTTCTGGCGTCGCAGACGGCGGGTAATCCGCCTCCTACGACGCAAGAAGCCTGTCGACGAGCTCGCTAACGCTTCAGCTCGAGCACGCCGATGCCGTCGGGGAAGGCGAGGTCGCCGCCGACGATCTCGGGCGCCCGGGGCTCGCCGTCGACGAAGCGGATCCGCCGTACGGCGCCCTCGGGGCCGGGGCCGGGGGTGCCGCCGGGGGGCACCGTGATGCCGATGTCGGCGTAGTACAGCGTGCCTTTCGAGTCGATGCCGAGGCCCAGCGGCGTGCCGGTCGAGTACGTCTGCTCACCAATCGTCTCGCCGGGGGGTGGACGCAGCACGTTGCGGACGAAGGCGCCGTCCCCGTCGTACTCGTTGATCACGCCGGTGAACACGCTCGATGCGTAGAAGCCGCCTCCCTTCTTGGGGACGACGGCGTACGGCGTCGCCAGCTCGTGGTCGGTCGAGATGAAGATCTCGTGTTCGACGTCGTCGGCGAGAGGAGCGCCGGTTGGGTCGGTTCGGCCGCAGCCACCATCGGCGTCGTCGGAGGTCGGGAACGGGCCGGTGTAGCGGCGGATCCCGGCCGGATCGTCGAGCGCCGACGCCACGTAGATGCGGTCCTGGGCGTCGACGTAGATCTGGCCGGCGGTGCCGATCGCGACGTCGAGCTTGCAGTAGCTGACCTCGCGGGAGTCGAACGGTGGGAACCACACGATCAGCTGACCGTTCCGGTCGCCGCCCGCTTGGTTGCCGATGTCGGTCGTGACCACCCGCCCGTCGGAGAGGAACCCGCACCCGTAGTTCTCGGGGTTGTCGCCGGTGGCCTGGTAGGTCGGGGTGAGCTTGCCGAGCTGCTTCGCCTTCAGCCTCCCGACCTCGTTGCCCTTGAGGCGGAAGATCCCCCAGCCCGGCGGAGGATCGGGCTGGTTGGTGTCTTCGCCGGCGATGAACCACACGTCGCCTCGACCGGGACCCGGCGCACCCTTCGGGAAGAAGCAGATCTGGGCGTTGATGTCGAGGCCCCGCTCGGGGTCGTCGTCGTGGTTGGTGATCACGGTCTGCTTCTCGAACGGCGGCTTGGCCTCGTAGGCGTTGAGGTTGTTCCCCTCGCCGTTGAGCACGATGACGGTGGGCTTCTGCGAGTCTCCTCCGGCCGACGCGGCCGGAGGACTGCCGGTGACCGCGAGAGCGGCGACCGCGACCACGCCGAGCAGGACGCGTGCAGTTCTTGTCATGGCCTCATTCCTTCTCCCGCGGCGCAAACGGCACTTCGAACGAGTTGGTGGTGACGAGGCGGTCGAAGCCCTCGGCGATCGACGGCAGCTCGCCGGGGTCGTCGACCGCGAGGATGCTGATGCGGTCGTACGTGGCCCCGCGTTCGGGGATCTCGTCGCCGGTGCAGTCGAAGTCCTCGTCGAGCACGCAGACGAGACCGCCGGTGGGGTTGTCGGTTCCCTGGGAGAGGTAGACGCCGTAGACCTCGGCGCCGGCGGTTGCGGCGGCGCTACCGGCGCGCAGCCACCGACCCGGCGGTCCGAGCCCGTCGGCCTGCACCTCGACCTCGAACGGGGCGGTCGTGATCTTGACCGTGCCCGTCCCGGTGTCGCCGCCCACCCGGTCCCTCGTGAGGTCGAAGTTGAGCGCGCACGGCGACGCGATACAGGGCTGAGCAGCGGCGCGCGCCTCGGTCTCGGCGTCGGCCCGCGTCGTGGGCGGTGCGGTCGTGGGCGCAGAGGTCACCGGCTCGCCCTGGAGCGAGAACCGGTACACGCCGCTGTTCTCGCTCTTGTTGCCCACGCCCGGCTCGCGGATGCCCGCGACCGCGATCACGTCGTCGCCGACGACCGCCGCGCCCCCGGAGACCGCGCCCATCATCGCCTCCTCCCAGAGCACTTCACCGCTCGGGAGGTCGAGGGCGCGCAGCGTGAAGTCGGTGCCCCCGATGAGCACCACGCCGTTGACCTCGGTGGCGGCGGCGTAGGTGGGGGCCGCCAGGGGCTGCTGCCACCTGATCGCCCCGGTGCTGGCGTCGAGGGCGTGCAGGTAGGGCGAGCCACCCACGGCGGTCCCACCCACGACCAGGCCGTCGGCGACGGCGGTCGGCCCGATGAACCCGCCGGTGGAGAAGTTGCCGCCGGGGCGAGGAATGCCGGGCTCGGCGACCTTGGCCTCCCAGACGAGCCCGCCGGTCTCGGCGTCGACCGCGTAGTAGACGGCGTCCTTGTTCCCGAGGCCGACGAGGGGGCGGTCGCCCGCCGTGAACAGATTGGGCGCGCCGGCGAAGTCGAGGTCGTCCAGGTTGGGCTGGTGGGGCTGGTAGGTCCAGCGCACCTCGCCGGTCTCGAGGTCGAGGGCGACGATGGCCTCGGCGAAGCGGCCCCAGCCCCCGCGCGTCACGCAGTTCCCGGTGCCGACGTACACCGTGCCGCGGTCCCGGTCGACGCTGGGCGAGCCCCACACGTCGCCGCAGCCGGAGCCGGTGCCGCCCTCGCCCTCGGTGGGCGCGGTCACCGCCGACCAGGCCTCCTCGCCGCTGGCGGCGTCGAGGGCGATGACGCCGGCGGGCTCGCCGTCGCCGCTGTTGTGCACGTCGGAGCCGACGATGACGAGCCCGTCGACCACGACGGGCGACGCCTCGATCTCGGTGGGATCCGCGCCGTCGCCGGGCCGCCCCAGCTCGTGCTTCCAGCGCAGCGAACCGTCGCGCGCGCGTAGCGCGTAGAGCGTCTTGCCGCCCCCGAAGTAGACAGTGCGGGTGCCGTCGACGTCGGCGACGGCCGCCGACGACACGATCTGACCCGCGTACACGGTGGGGTGCACCTTGGTCTCGTATTTCCAGCTGACCTTCCCGTCGCGCAGCCGCAGGGCGTAGAAGTTGCCGGACCAGTCACCGACGTACACGGTTCCGTCCACGACGGCGGGCGTCGCCGTGACCGTGTCGTCGGCGTTGAAGAACCAGATGCGCTTGAGGTCCTTCGCCGTGGCCGGGCTGATCCGCGTGTCGCACGGGTAGGAGAAGGTCCGGTCGGCGTCGTATCCCCACATCGCCCAGTCGCAGCGGTCGATCGGCCCTCGCGCTGCGGGTTCGGGGCCCTCGGGGCCGTCGTCACCGGAACACCCGGCCGCGACGAGTGCGAGCGCTGCTACCGCCGCGACGCCCATCCTGACGACCGCCCCCATCGCCTCCCCCGCGACGAACTGACAGCGGCGTCATACTACGTGGGTGCGCGAGATCGCGGGCACGGTGTTCGGGCGCTGGTACGTCACCCTGTTCGGGCTCGTCTTCCTGTGGTGCGCGGTGCGTCATCTCGGGTGGCGCCGCACGCTCTTGTACGGGGTGGTCGCGGTGGGTGTCGGCGCTCTCGCCGAGAACGGCTCCGTGCACCTGGGGTTCCCGTACACGCGCTACTCGTTCAACCCCGAGCTGCGCGGCGACGAGGTGTTCATCGGCGACGTCCCGCTGATGGTGCCGCTGAGCTACACGTTCATGGCCTACTTCGCGTTCGCGTCGGGCCGGCTGCTCGCGTCCGGGCCGTGGCGGACGCGCGCGGCGCGGTCCTGGCAGGAGTGGCTCCTCGCGCTCGTGCTCGCGGTGTGGGCGCTGTGGATCCTCGACCCCGTCAGCCGCCTCGGTGACCGGTTCTACCTGGGGGAGCTGTTCGAGTACGAGGGCCCGGGGTTCTGGTTCGGCCTCCCGCTCGGTAGCCAGCTCGGCTTCGCCGCGACCGCGGCCGTGCTGCTGGCAATGCTCTTCGCGCTCACCCGCGACGAGCCCGACCATGGCGTCGAGGGCCTACGGCACCACCCGCACCTGCCTGCTCTCCTGACGTACCACGGACAGGTGCTCCACCTCGCGGTGGTCGCGTTCGTGATCGGCGGCGTTCCCGCCGACACGATCGGGGGGTCGTTCTTCCTCATGTGGGTGCCCGCGGCGGCGCTGACCGCGGTCCACTGGAGCCACCTACGGGGGACGCGGTCGGCCGCGGGCCCGGGTCAGGGGGCTTTGGCCTCCTGGAGGGTGGCGACCGACGGGTCGGGCACCCCGTCGCGGAGCCGGTCGAGCCCGTCGCGGTCGCCCTTCAGGAAGTAGTCCCAGAACGCGACCGAGGTGGCGACCAGCGCCTCGCCCGGGGGCCCGTCCACGCTGACGAAGGGCTGGATGTGGGTGCCACCGACGAACGTGACGAGGAACTTGGGTGCGCTGGCCCTGATGAAGGCGTCGACGCCGGCCGAGTACGGCACGAGCTCGTCGCGGTCACTGTGGAGGACCAGGAGCGGGGTGTCGACGCCATGGAAGAAGGTGCCGCCGGGGGCGACGATCTCGGTGATGCCCGACATGGGCGCGGCGGCATCGATGCGCTCGTCGATGCAGCAGTCGCTGTACGTCAGCCCCAAGGTCGTGATGCCGCCGAGGGAATGGCCGGACGCGCCGATGTGCTTCTTGTCGACGAGACCGCGCAGCGTGCCCTTGGCGCGGGCGAGGTCGAGCACCTCGCCGATCACGAAGCTGGCGTCGGCGGGCTGGTTCGGCGTGTCGGAGAGGCCGTTGAGGAAGATGTTGCCGCCGGGCGCGTTGGTGTTCGAGAGCGGGTAGTCGGGGGCGGCGATCACGTAGCCGGCCGAGGCCCAGCTCTTGATCATCTCCTCGTACACGCGAGCGTTGGCGGTGAGGCCGTGGCTGAAGAGGATCAGCGGGTAGGGCCCGTTCTTCTTGGCGGGCCGGGCGTCGTCGACGACCGCGTCGCCTGGTGTTCCCTGCGCCGGGTAGTAGATCGTGGTGAGCAACGTCCGGTTTGGTGCGCCGGGGAAGGTGCCGGCGGCCATCGTCGGCCGGCTGTCGTCGACGAAGGTCTGGGTGGTACGTCCCACCACGTAGGTCCCGACGGGGACGACCTCGGCACCGGGCTTGCCCGGGCGGTCGGCGCCGGCATCGACCTCGGTCGACAGGCCGGCGCTGCCGACCGACGGCGCCAGGAGCAGCGTCCCGGTGGCGAGGAGCGCAGCGAGCGCGCTCCGGATCGGGTGTCGCATCGAGCTCACGCCGTCTCCTTGCCTCGGTGGTCGCCCCTGCATGAACGACAAGGCATTCTGTCAGTCCTTCGGCATCGGGCGACTTCAGGTGAAGCGGTAACCTCGCTGGTCCCGGCGGCGTAGCCGAGTGGCCCAGGCAGAGGTCTGCAAAACCTTGTACGCGGGTTCGATTCCCGCCGCCGCCTCCAGGCTGATGACGTCGAGGAAGAAAGCCCGAGGAGTAGCGCACACGCCTTCAGTTGCCACCGACACTGAGCGGATCGCTCAGGCCTGGCGGAATCCCCTCCGAGCGCGACTGGCATGGAACACAGCGGGCCGTTTCTGGTATCGCCAGGAGGCGATCGATGGGTATCCGGTTTCCGCAGTCGGCGCAGCGCCCGAACGTATCGTCTGTGATGCGCGCGAGCGCGATCTCGATCGCTTCGAGTGCACGCTGGAGGTGAGCCTCGAGCGCGCTGGCGACATCCGGCTCGATGTCAGTCACGGTCCAGTCGATGTCGCCCCGGCCACCCGTCGCTCCACTCGCCGACTCTCTGGCGTCCTCACCAAGTCCACGAGCCTCGCTTGTAGGGCGGTGCGTTCCGTCTCGAGCCGAGTCTTGAACTCGGAGATCACGTTGTGTGGCAGCGCGACTGGCTCGTGGCTCATGACGCGCGCCGAGCGCGACGTGGCACGCATGTCGACAACCGCTCCGTTCTTCTGATGTGCTTCTGCGGGTACACCGCGCTCCCCGATCACCCGCCCTCCGGTCGTGCTCACACGACGCACCGTCGCAGTGCACACAGCGGTGATGCTGTGCTCAGCCGGGAACGAGCTCCGGGTCGGGTAGCTCGTCGGGCTCGGCCGCTCCGTCGTCGGGGTCCTCGAGCGGAGCCTCCGCCGGGTGTACGTCCGGCGAGTCCGGTGGTGTGCGTGGGACGCTCACGGGTCCTCGGCCGAGTCTGGGTTCTCTCACGAGACGCTGTCCGCCGGGGACCGCAGCACGAGACGCGGCTGCTGACCGTAGTTCTCGACCTCGAGCAGATGGCTCGTGACCACGTCATGAAGATCAGAAGAGACGAAGACCTTCGCCCCGTCCCGTTCGATCACCTGATCGCCGTCGTCGGGCGCTCTGGCGAATGCCGCTCGAAGCGCCTGCCCGCCGGTCCCCGCATGGACCGACAGCCGGATCCCGGCCGACTCCGGCAATCCCGCGGCGCGGCGGGTCTCATCGAGATAAGCGGCCGCGCGATTGGACACCTGCAGCATGATGGACCTCTCTTTCGATTCGGAACCGACGGTACGGCGACGCTGGCGCACCGATACCACCGCAGGACGCGCACCTCTCACATGCGTCCCGAACCGCCGCCCCAAGCGTCGCACGCGTATCTTGTGAACCAGCTACGGCGACGTTGTGATTTCGCTCTGATTCCGCCGCGGCGCGGGAGCTTCCGCCCGACCCCGGCTGGTGGGCCTCGCCGTTGTTTGCTCGCAGGGTGCCCCGGCGCGGGGCCTGCTCATGGCTCCGGCGGAGAGGGCCTTCGGTGGACGCGGTGCAGCGACACGGGTGCTGGTCACCGAGGTTGCGGAACGTGATCACGCCGGTGATCGCTGACCACGTCGAAGATGCGGTCGAGCGAGCCGAGAGCGGCTACGAGGCGCTGGCCGTCGAGCTCGATACCCCCGGCGGGCTCGACTTCGCGATGCGGGCGATCGTGCGGAGGCTTCCGCGAAGCCGAGACGAACTGTCGCGCCATGACTGGCTGACGGTGCTCGAGGCGGGCTGCGCCCTCGGTCGGTTCTGTGCCGATCCCTGGCTCGTCGACGCACCGCGCCGACCGCCAGTTGTGGCCATGCTCTACGATCGGGTCGTGCCGACGCCCCGGCAGCTCAAACTGGCCCATGACATCCCCGGAGCCACCCTTCACACGACGCGTGCCGGGCACAGTGGCTGTGTCTCGGCCCCGGAGCGATTCGTAACGGCGCTGCTCGACGCGTGCGACTCCGTCCGCGCCAGGCTCGGGCGGGCCCGGGCGCCCGCTGCTGCGTAAGACCCCGGCACGTCACCCCGCGTCGGGACGGTCGGCAAGCCGACGGCGCGTGACGACCTGGATGATCACGCGAATGATCACGAACTCGGCGGTGGTGATCATCACTCGACGGACCCGCTGGACGCGCGCAGCGCTCTGACTTGCTAAGACAGCACCTGAGGCGACGGCCCGGACACGTCGGATCGCTCTGCAAAACCTTGTACGCGGGTTCGATTCCCGCCGCCGCCTCCGTCCCCGCTGAACGTGAGTTTCCGGTTAGGTTCCGCAGCTCTGCCGAGCTTCAGGCCGTGCGAGCTGCGTAAGCGCGGTCGCGGGCACCACTGCGGGCGTCAGCGTCCTGGGAGTCCAGCGCGCCCGACGGCGACTAGCGGGGATGACAGGCTGATGCCAAAAACCGATCGGGGAGGCGTCACCGTGGTTCTCGCGTCCATCAGCCACGACCTCTTGACAAGCGGCGTGCCCGTCGCCGAGAAGGTCCTGCGGACCTTCGTGGTGTATCTGGCGATCGTTGTACTGCTTCGCCTTGTCGGGAAGCGCGATCTCGCCCAGTTGAACTCACTCGATCTGGTCGTGCTCCTACTGCTGAGCAACGTCGTCCAGAACGCGCTCATCGGCAATGACAATTCGCTTACCGGCGGAATCGTCGGGGCCGTGGTGCTCCTGGTCACGAACGAGGTGCTCGTCGCGCTTGCGGAGCGCTACTCCCGGTTCCGGAGGCTGCTTGAGGGGAGCGACACGGTCCTGATTCGCGGTGGTGAGCTCGACGAGCGAGCGCTGCGCCACGAACGGCTTCGCCCGGAGGAGATCGCCACCGCGGTGCGACGCCAGGGCGCCAGCAGCATCGGCGAGGTCGAGTTGGCGACGCTGAAGCCGGGCGGCACCATCGACATCGCACTGAAAGCTCGGGACGTCAACGCCACGCGCGCCGACCTTGACCGGCTGGAGCGCAAGCTGGACCGGCTGCTCGCTTCTCAGTTGTGAACCGCGGCTGGGTCCTCGGCCCGGCGTGACGGCGCGACTGCTGGATCGATGCCGGCTACGAGGTCGCCGTGGTGCTGGCACCGGAGGACCTCAGGGAGCGGAGCTCGCGCCAGATGTCGCCTCTGCCCTCGAGGACGAACCTGCGGCTGCGGCCTTCTTCGACACCGATGCGCGCCGGTGACTACCGGAAATGGCCCCGTAGGACTCGAAGCGATCACCCCGTCGGTAGCGAGCAAAAATTGCACCCTTGCGCGCCTGTTCGCACGGGCGTCCGACGAATGCCAGGGAAGCGAAGGAATGGCGCCCGGTCGGCCGAGCTTCGGGGGGCGGGCGACCGCTCTAAGGTGCTGGGAATACGCCGGGGGCGGCCTCGACCTGGGTATCCGCGGCGGCCCCTGTCGTGGGGGAGCCTATGACCACGCGCGACGCGCTCGATCGAGGCCGGGAGTCCTTCGGGCGGCAGGTGTGGGGGGATACGTACGCGCAGCTGTCGGCCGCGGATCACGAGGCGTCGCTCGATCCTGAGGACCTCGAGCGGCTCGCCACGGCCGCTTACCTGACCGGCAGGGACGTCGACAGCACCGACGTCTGGACACGTGCGCATCACGAATGCCTGCGCCTGGGCGATGCGGCGCGCGCGGCACGGTGCGCCTTCTGGTTGGGCTTCGGACTCCTGCTGAAGGGCGAGATGGCGCGCGGCGGCGGCTGGCTCTCCCGGGCCCAGCGGCTCATCGACGACGGCCACCTGGAGTGTGTGGAGGAGGGGTATCTGCTCGTGCCGGTCGCGTTGGAGAGCATGGACGAGGGTGACGCCGCGACCGCGTGCGCCACCTTCGACCGTGCCGACAAGATCGGCGCCCGCTTCCACGACCCGGATCTGATTGCGTTCGCTCGGTGCGGTCGGGGCCAGGCTCTGCTTCACGTGGGAGAGACCGCGGAGGGCGTGGCGTTGCTCGACGAGGCCATGGTCGCGGTCACCGCCGGCGAGGTGTCTCCGGTCGTCGCCGGGATCGTCTACTGCGCCGTGATCGAGGCATGCCAGGAGATCTTCGATCTGCGCCGAGCGCAGGAGTGGACGGCGGCGCTGAGCCAGTGGTGTGACTCTCAGCCCGACCTGGTGCCCTACCGCGGTCAGTGCTTGGTGCATCGGGCCGAGATCATGCAGTTGCACGGCGCGTGGCCCGACGCCCGGGACGAAGCGCAGCGGGCATGCGAGCGGCTGTCCCAGCCCACCGTCCATCCGGCGGTTGGCATGGCCTTCTACCAGCAGGCCGAGCTGTATCGAGTGTGCGGCGAGTTCGCCAAGGCCGAGGAGGCGTACCGCCAGGCCGACCAGTGGGGACGAACCCCGCAACCTGGCCTGGCGCAGTTGCGGCTGGCCCAGGGTCGGGTCGCGGCTGCAGCGGCGACGATCCGACGCGTGCTGGACGAGGGACACGACCGCGTGACCAGGTCAAAGGTGCTTGCCGCGTACGTCGAGATCATGCTCGCTGCCGGTGACACCCAGGCGGCACGCGCCGGCGCCGATGAGTTGGCCGAGATCGCCCTCGACCTCGACGCACCGTTCCTGCATGCCGTGTCGGCCCAGGCCACGGGGGCGGTCCTCCTGGTCGAGGGCGACACTCGAGCCGCCCTGGCCGCGCTGCGTCAGGCGGGGGCCGCTTGGCGCGAGCTCGAGGCACCGTACGAGGCCGCGCGTGTTCGCGTTCTGCTTGGCCTTGCCTGCCAGGAGCTCGGGGACGAGGACAGCGGTGAGATGGAGCTGGACGCGGCGCGCGCGGTCTTCCGGGAGCTGGGCGCGGCGCCTGAGCTCGGCCGGGTAGAGGAGCTGTCCCGAAAGGCTGCACCCAAGGCCGCGAGCGGGCTGACCGGGCGCGAGGTGCAGGTGCTCGCTCTCGTAGCGACCGGCAAGACCAACCGGGCGATCGCCGCCGAGCTCGTCATCAGCGAGAAGACGGTGGCGCGACATGTGAGCAACATCTTCACCAAGCTGGGACTGTCGTCCCGGTCGGCGGCCACCGCGTACGCCTACGAACACGGCCTCGTGTAGCGGCGGTACATGGAAATACCCACGCCGCGCGCACGCGTCGATTTGGTTACTTCGCCCGATGCGGCCAACGGTCGCCACCCGTAGCCTCCTTGTCGTCGGTCACCGTGTCCGACGACTGCCGGAAGGAGGAACGGCATGGCGACACCGCAGGTAGAGACGCCGCTCGATGGAGCGACCGTGGCGCGGCTGAGCGACCGGTTTGCCGACGTCTTCCAGACCCTCGAGGCCGGGGAGGACGTTTTTTCCCCCGACGTTTTCTTCGACCTGAACATGCCGGTGTGGCGCTTCCAGCTCCAGGGCGCGAACGCCTTCGAGTCACAGCTCAAGAGCATCGTCGAAGGTGAGGTGCGCATCGACGTCCTGCGAACGGTCCCGACGTCCTCGGGGTTCGTGACGGAGCACGAGGAGCACCAGGACGCGCGTGGCCAGGAGCTGACCGCTCGGCGCCTCTGGCTCTGCGAGGTTCGGGACGGACAGATCACCGAGGCGGTCGGCTACTGCAGCGGCGAGTGGGACAAGGAGCTGCGGGCGCGGCACGCGGTCGAGGCCCCGATGATCCGCCCGTGACTGAGAGAGAGGACAACTACATGACCACCAGCACCATCGACATCGCCGGTCTCGAGGCCGCACGCGTCAGCGTGACACCGGAGCAGATCGACGACCTGCGCTCGCGCGTCGAGGGTCCGCTGCTGCACCCGGGCGACGCCGGCTGGGACGAGGCCGTGCTCGTCTGGAACGGCATGGTGGCCAAGGTCCCCGCGCTCGTCGTCCAGCCCACCTCGGCTCACGATGTGGCTGAGGCTGTCGGGTTCGCGCGCGACAGCGGACTGCTGCTGAGCATAAAGGGCGGGGGCCACAACATCGCCGGAACCTCGATCGCCGAACGCGGCTTGACCCTCGACATGTCCCGGATGCGCGACGTCACCGTCGATCCCGATGCCAAGCTCGCGCACGTCGGGCCCGGATGTCTGCTCCACGACGTCGATCAGGCGACCCAGGAGCACGGGCTCGCGACGGTGCTCGGCTTCATATCCGAGACCGGCGTCGCCGGCCTGACGCTCGGTGGCGGTCTCGGCTACCTGACGCGCCGCTTCGGCTGGGCGGTCGACAACTTGGAGGAGGTCGAGCTCGTCACCGCCGACGGTCAGATCCGCACCGCCAATCGCGACGAAAACGCGGAGTTGTTCTGGGCGCTCAGGGGCGGTGGCGGCAACTTTGGCGTGGTCAGCCGGTTCACGTTCCGCCTGCACGAGGTCGGCCCGACCGTCTACGGCGGACTCATCGCCTGGCCGTTCGAGCGGGCCACAGAGATCCTCCAGACCTACCGAACGCTCACTGCTGGGGCGCCCCGAGAGCTGACCGTGTTCTTGATCCTCATGCAGGCCCCGCCAGCGCCCTTCGTGCCGCAGGAGTGGCACGGCAAGCGGATCTGCGCCATGTCCGTCTGCTACAGCGGCAACCTCGACGACGCCGACAAGGTGGTCGCGCCGATCAGGGCGCTCGGCGACCCCGTCGTGGATCTTCTCCGGGAACAGCCTTATGTCGAGCTGCAGTCCTACCTCGACGACGGCGAGCCCAAGGGCAGTCACTATTACTGGAAGACCGAGTTCGTCGCCGAGTTGAGCGAAGACCTCCTGTCAGCCGCGCGCGACCTGTTCGCCGCGTGCCCCATACCGGACGGCCAGCTGGGCTTCCTTCACCTCGGTGGCGCCCTCAACGATCGAGAGGAAGACGACGGGGCGGTCGGGAACCGAGACGCCCGTTTCGCATTCGGCGCGAACGGCATGTGGGAGCCGGACGAGCCCGATGCGGACATGTTCCGCCAGTGGATCCGCGCTGCGTGGAAGCGGCTCCGACCCTTCTCGACCGGCGGCAACTACATCAACTTCCAGACCGCCGACAACGATCAAGCTCCCGCCGACGCCTACGGAAAGAACTACGAACGCCTCCAGCGCGTCAAGGCCGAGTACGACCCGGACAACCTGTTCCGCGTGAACCGCAACATCGCGTCGGCGCGCTGACGGCGAGCCGGGACCGGCGCTGGCTGCCGGGCGTGAGTAGGGTCGGCAACCGTGTCGAGCGACCGCGGAGACGAGGAGACGATCAACCTCGACGGACGCGAGGTGGTCGTCTCACACCCCGGCAAGTTGTTCTTCTCGGAGCGCGGGGAGACGAAGCTCGACCTCGTCCGGTACTACGCGGCCGTACGTGAACCGCTCCTGGCGACGATGGGCGGTCGGCCGGTGCTCCTCCAGCGGTACCCACACGGCGCAGGCGGCCCGTCGTTCTTCCAGAAGCGCGTCCCCAAAGACACGCCGGAGTGGGTGACCACGACGATCGTCTCGACACCGAACGGCACGACCTCGCGGGCGCTCGTCGCGACCGACCTCGCGCATGTCGTCTGGGCGGTCAATCTCGGCTGCCTCGGGTTCCACGTCTGGCCGTACCTGGCAGATCGACCGGACACCGCCGACGAGCTCCGTCTCGACCTGGACCCAAGCCCCGGCGTCACGTTTCCGATGATCCGCGAAGCGGCGCACGAAGTGAAGCGGCTCCTCGAGGAGCACGACATCCTCGGCTTCCCCAAGACGACCGGGAGCCGGGGGATCCACGTGTACGTGCGGTCGCTACCGCGTTGGACGTCGTACGAAGTGCGCGCCGCAGCCGTGGCCGTTGCCCGCGAGCTCGAACGGCGCCGACCGGACCTCATTACCGCCGCCTGGTGGAAAGAGGAACGTGGCGCGCGTGTGTTCGTCGACTTCAACCAGAACGCGCCCCACAAGACCGTGTTCGGGGCGTGGTCGGTCCGGGCGAACCCCCACGGTCAGGTGTCGGCACCCTTCTCCTGGGCTGAGCTCGACGGGTTGTCGCCACCTGACCTCACGCTGGCCACGGTGCCGGCGCGGCTCGCCGAACGGGGTGATCCGTGGGCCGCCATGTACGACGCTCCGCAGTCGCTCGCGCCACTGCTCGACATGTACGAGCGCGACCTTGCCGATGGCCTCATGGACGCGCCGTGGCCACCCGTCTACCCGAAACAGCCGAACGAGCCGCCCCGCGTCGCGCCGAGCCGCGCCAAGAAGAGGAAATGAGAGGCACCGAGGGGCCACGGCGACGACGCTGGCGCGACGCTCCTGGCATTCCGTCAGTCACGGATCATCACGGAGTGTGCACGGTGACGGGCCCGTCCCGCCGCCGCACGCGATCCCCCAGTGGTACCGAGCCACGGGGTCGATCGCGGATCCGATGGTGGCGAATGGCCGGCCGTCGTCGTCGATGACGAGGTCCGATGACTTGCCTTCCACCGAGAGCTCGAGTACGAGGTGCCACCGACACCGGCAGGTTTCCGCGAACGCACTGACCGAGATCGGGACCACCTCGCCGGGCGCCACGGTGAGGGACTGGTCGATGAAGAAGCTGTCGCCAAGTGAGTAGCCGTCGGTGGTCCGGGCGCGAGGAGGGTTGGCGTCCAGGTCGAACCCGAGACCGGTCACGTCGACTTGTCCACCGGGGTCGCATGCGAGCACCGTCTCATCCCGAGGCTCAATGTGCTCGACGATCTCGGCCCGAGCGCCGGTCACCGTAACGGTCGACCTCGCCGTGCCTTCGAGGACGACTTTGAGCCGCGTGACCCCCACGTCTGCGGGATCGTGGTCGCGGAGCCAACGATCCCGTGCGCCGGGGCAGCCGGCATCGGGCGGCGGCGGATCGGGCGGAAGCGAACCCGGCACGGCGAGCTCGAACCCGGTGTTCGAGAGCAGGTCGTCGTCGGGCTCCACGTCGACGGCGAGCACGCCTGCGCGGGTGGGCGAGGTGCGGCCCTCCGAGCCGTCACCGTCTTGCCCGATGAGGACGGCGACGATGACGCTGCCCACGATGGTGACGATCAGGCCCGAGAGGATCGGGTGCTTCAGTACCTCGCCCAGGCGCGCCCACCTGCTGCGCGGTGGCGCAGCATCCGTCATCGGAGACACCGCCAGCTAGCCGGCGCGGTCGGCCTCGATGACGGCGCGGAACCGCAATTCGCGGTCGAGGCTCTGGGCGATGACCTCCAATTCGACGCGGTCCTCGGTGACCGTCCCGGTCAGCTCGGCACCCTCCGCGATGGCATCGCGTTGAACGAGCGTGCCGAGCTCGGGCCGACAGGGAACGAGCAGTTGCGTCGCCTCGATGAAGTTGTAGGTGGGCAGACCGGCCCACCGGTCGGTGAGCACACCGGAGATCTCGTCGCCTTGCTGGCTGATATCCCAGTAGTCGAAGAGGGCGCTGCCACCGTCGCGGACGTCGGTGAGGAGCTGGGCGGACCACAGCTGGATCGTGCCTTCGACGCCGGTCTCCGATCCGACGAGGAGGTTGAAGGGGCTGCGCTCCCGGACTCCGCCTTCTTCGGCGGGCCGTTGGATGAAGACATCGGCTGCCATCTCGTACTCCGCGGAGCCCGCGAAGCCGAGATTGCCATCGTAGGTTTGGCAGTAGTCGTAGTACGCGATCTCTATGCTCATCGTGCCCGAGTAGTTGGATTCGGTCCTCGAGTTACGTGACCCGGCCGCCGTGGCAGCGATGGACCCTCCGGTCGGCGGCGCTGAGAGCGCGGAGCTCCCGGCCAGGTCGAGGGCCGCCACACGCGCTTCCACTGGCGCCTGCGGCTCGGCGATCGCGGGGACTCGATCCAGCCACGACGGCTCGGCGCCGGGGGCCTCCGCGACGATCGCCTCGGCGGGCGGTGTCTCCTCGCTCCCCGGTCCGATCTCCACCGGGTCCTCGGCGGCCGCAGCCTCGGGATTGCTGTCGTCACTGCAGGCCGGCACCGCGATCGCTGCGACCACGAGGCCAACCGCGAGGCCACGCGTACGCTTCGTGCTGCCCGACGCGCCCCTCACCATTCCAGCCCAACTCCTGACATCCGGAGCTCCTAGGTCGTGTAGCTGATCTCCACGAGGCCGTCGCCGTCAGCCGATCCCGGTGGCCGCGGTCCACAGGTATCGGAGGTTGGAGTGCGGCCTCGCCCGATAAGTTCCCGAGAAATCAGGCGCTCGGCACTCACCACGTCGCAAGTCCACCGGACCCTCACAGATGCCGGACCCTCACAGATGCCGGACCCTCACAGATGGTGGACGGCACTGTGGGTCTAACCCGTCCCGGCAGCGCGACCTCGCGGTCTTCGAGCGCCCACCTCACGGCGTTCGCGACGTACCTCTGGGTACCTCTGTGGTCGCCGTGCGGATGGGTAAAGAGGCCTGACCCCCGTCTCCTCTGCCGCCGGGGGTCCCCGGCCCTGGCCTGCGTGCAGAGTCGGCGGTGGAGCGCGGGTCAGACCTGGATGACGACGCCGTCAGGGTCCGCGAAGAACGCCGTCGGCCGGCGGTCGTCGATCGTGGACCAGCGGAGGAGTCGCCCGCCTGCTTTTCTCGACTCGCGCGACAGTCGCATCGAACTCGTCCACGTCGCGGTCGAAGAAGCCGAGGTGGTCCAAGCCGGGCTCCTCCTCCTCACCCGCCTGTCCGAGCGTCAGGATGTCGTCGTGCCCCGGCGTCGTGAGAATCGCCCGAGGGGGATCACGCTCGAGCAGCTCCATTCCGAACGCGTCGCAGTAGACCGGGCCCCGTTCCCCAACCTGTCGCGACCCTTCGAGCACGCCGGCGACGTCTGCTTCGGCCCTCTCGTCGAGCTGTTCTCCCCCGACGTGCCCAACCGGGCGCGAGCCCACCTCGAGGAGTTCCAGGGGGAGCGGACGGTGCGCGCTGGGTTGGACGGCGCATGGGAGGCAACCTCGTGGTTGGCGGAGCGGGTGATGCTCGGCGGTCACACGGGCATGCCGGTGCGCGTCGGCGGCGCCCAGCTCCATCCGGCCACCGTGCACTGGGACGGAGGGTGGATCCGCGTGCGAGGGGACGGCCCCATCGATGCGGTCGCCACGAAACGGCACCTCGACGTCACCGTCTCGTCGCCGGGGCCGGCGTCCGTCACGATCGGCGTCGCCGGCCTCGATCCGACTGCAGTGGGGGCGTACCGGTGGGAGCTCCCCGGCTTGCGCGTCGACGTGAGCGCCGGCACGCCGCCCGCGGGCGCGCCGGTGGTCGTCGACGAGGGTGTCGAGATCGAGTACCCGCCGACCACGCTGGGGCTGGACGTGTCGGTGGGCTGACCGACTCTCCGGGTGTCCTCAACGCTTCCGTCGCGAGCATCGAGGTATCGGGCGGTCGTGGGACACACCCCTGGCATCGGCTGGACGATCGATCAGGGTGAGCCCCCACCCGGCGCTGGTGCGTTGTTCTCAGTGGTGATCCGCGCTCCCGGGTGGCGGCGAATGACGCTGGACCGCAGGTTGCGAGCCAGGGAGGCGCCATGTCCGCCGCGGACGAGGCAACGGTCCGTCGTTTCTACGACCAGATGTGCAACGAGCGAAAGAACGACCTCGCCCCCGAGCTGTTCACTGCTGGGCACCGGCTGCACGACCCCCAGGTTCCCGCCGGCGAGGGCCCCCAGGGGATGGCCGGAGTCATATCGGCGTACCAGCAGGGTGTCGACGGCCACTGGCGGATCGAGGAGATCTTCTCGGCTGACGATCGCGTGGTCGTACGGTGGACGGGCACCGGCACACACGTCGGCGACATGAACGGCATCCCCCCCACCGGCAACAGGGTCCGGGTCGATGCCGTCACCATCCACCGCATGGAGGAAGCCAAGATCGCCGAGACCTGGCAGGTGTGGGACACGCTCGGGTTCCTCCAGCAGCTCGGCGTCGTGCCAACCAGCTGACCGCCCCGATAGCGTGCGCGGCGTCGCGGCCTCCCGGGAGGCGCCATGACCGCGGACGACCCTGTCGACGACCCCGGCCCCGACCTGGGCGACGCCGGCGGCGCGCTGCGCGAGCAGTGGCGCGCCGAAGAGGAGGAGTACGGGAGAGCCGCCGCCGCCCAATGGGCGCATGGCCGGCGGCTCGTCGACATCGCACGCGAGCTCATGCACCGCGGCGACACGGTTGCGGTCAGCACCGGGGAGGCCACGTTCACCGGGCAGGTGACCCAGGTCGGCGCCGACCTGGTCCAGCTGGATACGCCCGCGGGCCGGGTCGACCTGCACCTAGCCGCGCTCACGACGGGCGCGGGGGACAGTCGCCGGGCCCGCCTGCTCGCGCCGGTCGTCGTGCGGGTGGTCGAGCGGGCACGCGCCGGGGGCCGTCGCTCAGGAGCGACGTCGGACACGTTCCGGGCCCGGCTCCTCGAATACGAGGCCGAGGCGGCGGAGGTGGTCGTCGGGTCAGTGCTGCTGAGCGAGGAGCTCCGGGGCGCGCTTACCGTCGGGCGCGATCAGCTGCGGGTGTGCGACCCGGCGGCGCGGGAGACCTACTTGCCGATCGCGTGGGTGTCGTGGGTCATGCCCTGGCGCGAGTGAACGAGCCGCTTCCCGCGCTCAGCTGCGATTGCGGGCGCGGCCCGTTGAGGTGGACTGGTCGGCGCCTGGCTGTGCCTTCAGCCAGTCGATCAGCTCGTCGCGCAGGAACCGCATCTCGCGGCCGTCGGGGAAACGGTGGCAGGGGATCTTGTCCTCCCGCACCAGCCGCCGTAGATGCTCGACGTGCACCTGGAGCAGCTCGGCCGCCATGGCGCTGTTGAGGACGGGCGGGAACTCGGCCGGCGAGGCGGGGGCGTCATCGGGGGGAGTCACATCGGCATCGTACACGGCGACGCCCGAGATAGTGCGCACCTTGACAGCCTGAGGCTATCTACGGCACTCTGAGCGTGAGAGGCGGCACGCAAAAGACGTGAATCACCCCTCTTGACCAGAAGTGGTTGATTTACCACTATGGGCCACGCACCGTTCGGAGACGCCCAGAGGGGTGTCTCGGGCGGGTGAGAGTGGAGTCGCCGATGGCGGTTTCGGTACCGAGTCGGGTGGCGGGCGAGACCGCGCCGATCGGACAGCCTCGGCGCGGTCTTCTCACCCGGCTCTCGGGCGGTCATCTGGTCATGATCGTGGCCGGGCTCGTCGGGATGGTGCTCACGCTCGCGCTCCTGCGAAACGCCGACGAACGCGTCAAGGTCGCAGTCGCAGCGACCGACCTGCGGACCGGGAGCGTCGTCGGCGAGTCGTCGGTCCGCTACGAGCGCGTCAGGATGGACGGCGACCTTCTCGAGACCGTCCTCCGCCCGGCCGACGTCGCCGAGCTCGAGCGCTCGATCGCCACCGGCCCCATCCGAGCGGGCGAGCTGATCGCACGAAGTGATCTGCGGCCCGTGGCGGCGCGGTCCGGTCTGCGCGCCGTGAGCATCCCCATCGCGCCGTCCCGTGCCGTCAACGGTGAGCTCGCCGCCGGTGATCGGGTCGACGTCGTGCTGGCAGCGGAGCATGAGGTCGCCATCATCGTCGCCGGCGCCGAGGTGCTCGATGTCGGCGAGCCCGACCGCGGGGGTGCGTTCGGGAGAGTCGGCGACGAGTTCACGGTGACGCTCGCCGTCGACGCGCAGGAGGCCCAGCTGCTCGCAGCTGCCATCACCGACGGCGACATCCTGATCGCGCGCTCGACCGGCGCCAAGACGGCCGAGAGCACGCCGCCGCTCCCCGTCGACTTCGTCGATCGCAGCACCACGGGCGCCTGAGCATGCCCGAGCCCGAGGTCGCGCTCGTTTTCTCGCCCGAGACCTGGGTGGAGGGTCTCCACCGGCACTTCACCGACCACGGCGGAGCTCGGGTCCGGCAGGTGGTCATGGACCCGGCGCTCGCGCTCGAGGAGGAGTACGGCACGCTCATCGTGAGCCATCGCTGGCCTGCATTGACGCGAGCGTTCGTCGACGCCGTCCACGCCCGCCGGCGGCGTCTGCTCGGTGTCTTCGACCCGTCGGAGCCGGCAGGACGCCAACATCTCCTCGCGGTGGGCGCCGACCACGTCATCGAGTCGGACGCCCCGATGTCCGAGTTCCTGGACGCGCTCGTTGCCCTCGCGCCAGCGGATGCGGCGGCCCCGGTGCACGATCGCGACCTCGAGATGATCGTGGGTGAGGCCCGGGTCGACGGGCCGTCCGCCCGCGACTTACCACGTCCTTCGTTGCTGGCGGTCGGCGGTTCGCCCGGGGGTGGGGCCACCGAGATCGCCGTCGAGCTCACCCGCGCTGTGAGCGCCCGGGCCGCGCGCGCGGTCCTCGTGGACGGCGACGAGGTGCTTCCCTCGGTGGCGCAGCGCCTGGCGTGCACGATCGAGCCGAACCTGCGCACGGCCGTCGACGCGGTGGAGTACGGAATGGGCGAGCTCTCGGCCGCTGTGGTCGGCGCGCCGGGCGGATCCTTCGACGTGATCTGCGGGCTTCCCAATGTCGCCGCGTGGTCGCAGGTGCGACCGGGTGAGGTCCTCGACGTGCTGTACGCGCTGGGGCGTTCGCGTCAGGTCGTCGTCAACGTCTCGAGCCGTCTGGAGGATCTCATGGTGGGCGTGGGACGGAGCCGGTACGGCACTACGCGCGCGATCGTCGCTGCCGCGACCGCGGTCATCGGTGCCGGCCCAGGCACGCCGGTCGGCGTCGCCCGGTTGCTCGGGTGGGTCGCCGACGTTCGGACGTTGACGGAGGCGCCCATCCACCTCGTGGTGAACTTCAGCCCCGCCGATGCCTTCCGACGGGCTGAGATCGCCGAGGAGATCCGCCGGACCTATCCGCCAGCGGGCCTGTGGTTCGTCCCCCGGGATCAGCGCGTGGAGGCGGCAGGCTGGTCGGGCCGGTTGGTCGCTCCGGGGCCGTTCACGAAGGCCGTCGACGCGCTCGCTCGTGCTGTCGCGGCGCCTCCCTCGGCCGTGGCGCCGTCCCGGTCCCGGGCGCGGCAGCGGAGTTCACGGCTCCCGTCACGGACCCCGTTCCGGGCCGGGGCCTCGTGACCACACGGACCGACGCCTACGACGGCATTCGCCGCAACGTTCTGACGCGCATCGAGAAGCGGCGGCTCCGACCCGAGGGTGACATCGACGAGGTCAGGGGCGAGGTCCACCGGGCCGTCGACGACTACCAACGGCGCGCCCACCTCGGTGAGGAGGTCCCGCTCAGCGACCCGACAGCCATGGTCGCTCGCGTGCTGCGCTCGATCACCGACTTCGGCGCGCTCACCGAGTTGATCGCGAGACGCGACGTCGAGGAGATCTTCATCGAGGGAGCCCGGGTGTCGTTCCTCGATGGCTCGGGCCGGCTGCGAGGCCTGACGACCCCGACCGCCGAGGGCGAGAACCGCCAGATCATCGAGCGGCTCCTGGCTGCGACGGACCGGCAGCTCAACACGAAGCACCCGATGGTCCAGGCCCGCGTCTTGCAGGGGACCGCGAGGCTCACCGCGGCCATCGCGCCGGTCGGTGACCACCTCTCCGCCACGATCCGCCGCTACACCGTGCGCAATGTGACCCTTGCCGACCTCATCGACCGCGACTCGCTGGGCCCGGAGGCGGCGGGGTTCCTTTGGGCGCTCATGCAGTTCCGCAGCCGGGTCGCGATCTCGGGCGAGCCCGGCGCCGGCAAGACGACGCTCGCGGCCGCGCTCATCGCTGCCGGGCCCGCGAGTCACTGCATCCGCTCCTGCGAGGAGATCCGTGAGATCGCGGTCCCGGTCACGCACGGCTCGTATTACGAGGTCCGTCCGCCCTCACTCGACGGAACGGGTGAGATCAGCCTCCGTGACCTGGTGAAGTTCGTGCTGGCCATGCGGCCCGACCGCATCGTCGTCGGGGAGGTGCGAGGCGCCGAGGCGTTCGAGCTGAGCCGGGCCGTCAACGCCGGCTGCGGCTTCCTCTGCACCGTCCATGCGAACAGCGCGCCCGAGGCACTCAACGCCCTCGTCAACGCGGCGCTGATGGCGGGTGAGAACGTCACCGAGCGGGTCGTGCGCAAGGTCTTCTCAGAATCGCTCGACCTCGTCGTGCACCTCGACCGCGACGACCTTCCTCGGGGCGATCTGGAAGGTATCCGCCGCCAGGTGACCGAGATCATCGCGGTCGTACCGGCGCTATCCGATGACTTCACCGTCGAGCCGATCTTCGTGCGCGAGGCGCTGGGCAAGCCGCTGCTCTGGACGGGTGCCCTGCCGGGCCGTCTGGAGGGACGCGTCAACCGCGCCCTACCGGAGGGGCTCACGCTTCGCCGGATCGTGGAGGGCGGGAGGGTCCCGGCGTGAGGCTGCTGGCGGCAGTCGCCGTAGGCGTCTTCATTTACTTCCTCGTCGGCTTCGTCACCGGGTACGCCCCCAGGATCCCGCTACGGCGTCGCGACCGCCGGCTGCAGATCAGCCGGCGTCAGCTCTGGCTGCACCAGGCCGGGGTGGCGAGCTGAAAACCCACATCAGGGCTACAGTGCCGGGGCATGAAGACAGGCCGACCGGCGGAAGCGCGTGCGGCGGTCTACTGCCGGATTTCGAGGGACGAAGCCGGTGACCAGCTTGGTGTGAAGCGCCAAGAGAAGGACTGCCGGGCGCTAGTGCACGCGAAGGGCTGGACCGTGGCGGAGGTGTTCATCGACGATGACGTCTCGGCGTACAAGGCCAAGCGCCGCCCCGGGTACGAGGCGATGCTTGAGGGGGTTCGGGCCGGGTGCTTCGACGCCATTGTCTGCTGGAAGCTAGACCGCTTGACGCGCAGCGGAATTCGCGGTCTCGCCCGGTTGCTCGAGGCTCTCGACGGAGCCGGGGCGTCACTGGTATCGGCCACGGAGACGTTGGACACGAGTTCGGCAATGGGGGAGGGAATCGCCGGGCTGCTGGCTTCAGTTGCCAAGTCGGAGTCGGAATCGCTGTCGTTGCGATCGCGCCGCAAGAAGGACGAGCTGGCCGAACGTGGACTACCGGCCGGTTACTCGCGCAGCTTCGGGTACGTGGACAACGGCATGACCATCTGCGAGCCCGAAGCCACAGAGCTTCGCCGCGCCGCCGAGCTCGTGCTCGCGGGTGAATCACTCAGTTCGATCGCTCGCGACTGGAACACGCGGGGCATCCTCACACCCAGAAGGCAGAAGGAGTGGGGGGTCAACGTTGTGCGGCAGGTGCTCATCAACCCACGGAATGCAGGGCTTCGTGTGCATCGTGGCGAGGTTGTTGGTCCGGCCTCTTGGGACGCGATCATCGACATGGATACACATCGCAAGCTGGTGGCGCTGTTGACTGACCCTTCTCGAAAGCTCACGCAACCACGTCGACGATCGCTGCTTACGGGCATCGTGCGCTGTGGCGTGTGCGCCGGAACGATGGTCCGGGATCAGGGTGGTGCCGGGGTTTCCTATCGGTGTCGAAAGCGCCCGAACACCAACAACTGTGGGACCGTAAACGTGATCGCTGCTGGCGTTGACGAGATCGTGACCGAAGCAGTGTTCGCCGCGATCGATTCGAAGCGCGTGGCGAAGGTCATGCGCTCCCGCAAGAAAACTTCCCCGGCTGACCGGGTAGCGCGAGAACTCGCCGATATTGACGGTCGTATGGACGATCTCGCTGATTTGTTCGCTAAGAGCGAGATCAGCCGGGCAGAGTGGAGCCGGGCGCGTAAGGGACTCGTCGCCCGCAAGGAAGCAATGGAGCAAGCCTTGGTGTCCGACGACCGGGCTGCCGCCGTCGATGAATTCCTGGACAAGCCTGGTGTCCTGCACGAGGCATGGGAGGGACTCTCATTGGACCGCCGCCGAGCGATCATCGCCGCCGTGCTCGACCACGTCACCATTGCGCCAGCCAGCGTCGGCGCTCGTAATAGGTTCAACCCTCGACGAGTCGTCTTCGACGACAACTCCTGGCTCGTCTGAGAACAGGAGGATCGCGATCCGCTCCAGCGTCGGCATGTGTTCGATGTAGCGGGGAAGACCTTGCGCTTGGCGCGACTCCGCCACCATCTCGGCAACGAGTTCTGCCACCGGCGGGTGCGCAGTCGCGCTTGCCCGCGGCGGTCGAGCTTCGCTGGGGTCAACCGCTGCAGCGCGCGCCGGTGTCTTGGCGAGTTGTGACCGGGCTGCCTCGAGCGTCACGTGCCGACCATCTCCTCGTACGCGTCTCTCAGGATGGCAGCCACCGGCGGACGATCTTTGTCCGTGACAGCACAGTCATGTCGGGGCCACGACAGCGTGTGTCGTAGGCGTTTCAGACGCGTCGGCGGCATTCCAGAGGGGCAAGTCGCCGGTGTCGCCTTGGGCACTCATCCTCGGTAACCGATCGGTTCCTGTGGAGGTCTCACACTCTCTACAAGTGCCTGGGTCGGCGGAGTGCGACAGCAATTCTCCGGGCGGAACCAAGATTTCTCCGGAACCCGCTGTCGCGTTCCGCTCCTGCGCGCACTTGTTACGAGTGGGGACAGCCGCGCGGTCGTCTAAGCGCGCCAAGCCATCGGGCGAGCCTGTCGAGGGGAGTCGAGTCCGCATGGTGAACAGGCCAAGCGCCACCCGGAGCGTCTGGCTACGCGGCCGACCGGGCGGCGCCGTGCGAGGGGCTCGCGCCTACTGACATGCATGTCAGGTCGCGATCCCGCGAACCGGGCTGGCCGTTGCCGCCGACCTCGGTCAGACCTATTGTGAGAAAACGGTTGATTTGGGGCAGGACCCGCGGGCCAGGCCGCTACGGCTCGCTCGGTACAGGGCCCAGTGGCGGCCGGACTGGCCAGCAGCGGGAGGGTGGCGGATGATGCGCCGCTCGGTCCTCTTCGGGGTTGCGGTCGCGACGCTGGTAGCAGCGTGCAACTCCGGCGGTGCCGACGGGGATCGGTC